>NC_015588.1:1503518-1804221 GCF_000215105.1 Isoptericola variabilis 225 | reverse complement strand
CCCGCACACCGTGATGACGATCGAGGGTGCGGCGGATCAACACCGGGCCCTGTCCCGAGCATCGCGCGGCTGCGCGCGGCCGTGAAGGGGGTGCCGCGGACGCACGAAGGCCCTCCGACCTGGGCTCAGGTCGGAGGGCCTGCGGTGCGGGGTGCGTCGGCGGGCCTCACGCCTCGTGGCGCAGGCGCGCACCGAGCGCGACGGCCGCGACCACGGCGGCGCCCGTCACGAGGACGGCGTCCTTGAGGACGTACTGCGCCATGAGGGTGACGCCGTCGCCGAACAGCTCGCCGGCGAACAGCACGAGCGGCGACATGATGCCGACCATCGCGCCGGCGAGGGCCAGCAGGCCCAGGCGCAGGAACTTGCCCGTGACGAGGGTCAGCCCGATGAACGTCTCGAGCACCGCGGTGACGAGCACCGCCGTCGTGCCGGCCACGACGCCGAACGTGAGCGTCTCGATCGTGCGGGCCGCGATGGACGCGGCGGGACTCGCGCCGGGGACGAACTTCAGGACGCCGAAGCCGAGGAACACCAGGCCCAGCGACACGCGGAGCGCCGGGACCGACCAGCGCGCCAGGAACCGGGCCAGGATCGTGATCGCCGTGTCGATCTTGCGGGCGATCGTGGTGCCGAGCGCCCGCGGCGACGGGAGGGCCGGGACGCGGGACGCGGGAGCGGTGAGGGACATTGTCGTGCCTTCCGGGGGTCGTGCGGCCCGGGGTGGCCGCTCCTGGAGAGAGCACGGACCTCGCCGGTCGATGCGTCCCGCGCCAGAGTTCACCCGCCCACGGACCGGTGGCCCGGCCCCTCGCCTCGAGGGGACCGGGCCACCGGACGGCGACGACCTGCGCTCACCAGTACTTCGGCAGGTCGAAGAACGCGTCGCCGTCGAGCTCGTCGACGGAGCCGTCCGCCATGCGGCTCGCGATGCCGGTGATGCCGGCCTCGACGACCGCCGTGAGCATCCCCATCTGCTTCTGGCCCCACGCGTGGGACTGCCCGCGGATCTCGAACAGCACGGTGCTCGTGCCGTTGAGGGCGAACGCCGACCGGGCCTGGCCCGCGTAGTCGCGGTCCCAGTCGTAGCCGTCGGCGACCTGCGGGTGGATGTACCGCACGACGCCACCGAAGAACGGAGACGTCTCGGCGTTGCCCTTGCCGGCGTGCTCCTGCATGCCCAGGGCGGCGGCGAGGGCCAGCCGGCGGGACGCGTCCTGGTCGAGCAGCGGCCAGTCGGCGTAGCGCGGGTTGCCGTCGGCCTCCGAGCCCAGGGGCGGGTAGTCGAGCGAGACGGTCACGTACTGGCCCGTCTCGTTCTCCTGGTTGCACGGGCCCATGTGGTGCAGGTCGACGAAGCCGTGGACGGTGCCGAACTCGTCGCGCAGGTCCTTGTAGAGGTCGCGCAGCGCGCGCGACTCGTTGGACAGGAACATCCCCGGCTCGGTCTCGTCCGCCGGCAGCGTCGACGGGCTCGGCTCGGCGTCGAGGTCGGCGCTGAAGTCGCGGTTGAGGTCGAGGCCACCGGCGCGGGAGCTGTAGTAGTACGGCGGCTGCGTGCCCTCGAGCTGCGGGTAGGTCTCGACGATCTCCTCCCACGTGAACTCGTTCTGGCGCTGGTTGAGCTCCGAGCCGTCCGGGTTGAGCATCGGGAGCGCGACGAGCGTCACCCCCTCGCGGATCGCCCTCGCCTCGGGCGAGCCGCTCGTGGCGAGCGTCTTGAGGAGTTTGAGCAGGGCGAGCGTCCCGACCTTCTCGTTGCCGTGGATCTCGCTCTGGATCATGAGGACCTTGTCCCCGGTGCCGACGCGGGCGGCGTAGAGCTCGCGACCCTCGCGACTGTGGCCGAACACGTCGACCTCGACGCGGCCGGCACTCGTGGCCTCGATCTGGCGCAGCTCGCGGCCGAGCTGCGCGTGGCTGACCCAGCCGGCGGTGGCCGGGTCGGACAGGTTGGAGCACTCCGCGTTGCCGTTCTGGGCCTGCGCGGTGGTCGGGATCGCCGCGAGACCGAGGCCCGCGACGAGCGTGGTGGCGGCGATGGACGAGATGACTCTGCGACGTGACAACGGATCCCCCGTGGGTAGGTGCGGGCAGGTGCGGCCGGCGGTGCCGGCCCGGGTGGTGCCGTTCCGACGGGAGCCTGCGCGACCCGGAGCCGACGCTGCCTCCGGGCCGCCTGTGAGCCCCGTCACCGCCGAACGTACGGGACGCCGTCGCTCCGGGCAAGCACCTGGCCGCGCGGCGAGCGACGCCGCACGGGCCTACCGTCGCCCGATGAGCCCTGCAGCCCTTCTCGCCGACCACCTGGTCCGCGGCTACCAGCGTCACCTGTCCCCGCGCAAGGGGTGGCACTGCGCGCACGGCGTGCTCCACGGCGACACGACGTGCTCGGCCGCGGTGCGCGACCTCCTCGCACGCCGCGGCCTCGTCGGTGCGGCCGTGCCGACCGTGCTCCGGTTCCTCGCGTGCTACCACGCGGCCCGCACGCTCGCCGCCAGCCAGGTCAGCGGCGTCTGCTGCTGCGGCCCGATCCCGATCCCGTTCCGTTTCGGCGGCTCGCGCCACCACTGATCCCGCGAGCCCGCGAGGGGCGCGCCCCTGACCGGCGCCTCACTCCCCGGTGAGGCCGTCGAGCGCCTCGCGCAGGAGGTCGGCGTGGCCGTTGTGGCGGGAGTACTCCTCGAGCATGTGTACGAGGATCCACCGCACGCTGAACCGCCCGTCGCCCTGACGAGACTCCCGGGTCGACAGCTCGTCGAGGCCGCCTCGGGAGAGCGCGGCGTCGAGCACGCGGTCGGACTCCGCGACCGCGGCGTCGTAGAGCCCGCGCAGGTCCTCGGGGGAGTCGTCGGCCGCCGAGTGCCACTCCCAGTCCGGGTCGGAGGACCAGTCGACCGCATCGAACGGCGGCAGCGGCTCTTCGCCCGCGAGCACGACGCGGAACCACTGCGACTCGACGTACGCCAGATGCTTGAGCAGGCCGCCGAGGGTCATGTCGCTCGGGGGCAGCGGGGTGCGCAGCTGCTCGGCGGTCAGGCCGTCCGTCTTCCAGCGCAGCGTGTCGCGGTGGTAGTCGAGGAACGTGCGCAGCGTCGTGGCCTCGTCGCCGCGCAGCGGCGGCTCGGTGCGCGCGGGCCGGGGCAGGGTGCTGGTCATGCCCGTGACGGTAGCGGCTCGACGCCCGCCAGGTCGCGGGCCGCGACCAGCACGTCGTCGAGCATCGCGGGCGTGAGCCGGCCGGTGAACGTGTTCTGCTGCGAGACGTGGAACGAGCCGAGCACCACGAGGCTCGCCGGCGCCGCGGCCGGCTCGGTGCGGCCCAGGGTGACCTCGGCCCCGTGCGCGAACCGCGGCCGCGGGCGGGGCACGGCCCAGCCCTGGCCGGCGAGCGCGTCGAGCAGGGCGTTCCAGCCGATCTGCCCGAGCGCCACGGCGACGCGGACGGTCGGGGCGAGCAGCTCCAGCTCGCGCGCGAGGTAGCTCGAGCAGCGGCGCCGCTCGTCGGGCGTCGGCTTGTTGGCCGGCGGCGCGCAGCGGACCGGCGCCACGAGGCGGACGCCGTGCAGCTCCAGGCCGTCGTCGCGCGAGACGCCCCGCGGTTGGTTCGCCAGGCCGGCGCGGTGGAGCGCGGCGAAGAGGAACTCGCCGCTGCGGTCGCCGGTGAACATGCGCCCCGTGCGGTTGGCGCCGTGCGCGGCGGGTGCGAGGCCGACGACGACGATCCCGGCCCGCTCGTCCCCGAAGCTCGGCACCGGGCGCGCCCAGTACTCCTCGTCGCGGAACGCGGCCCGCTTCGTCCGTGCGACCTCCCCGCGCCAGGCGACCAGCCGCGGGCACGCGCGGCAGCGGACGAGGTGCTCGTCGAGCGCGGCGAGGCTCGGCGCGGTGCGGGCGACGGCGGGGTAGGCCTCGTCGTCGGGGGAGGGGGCGGGCACGAGCCCATGCTCGCCGACCGCGCGCGACGGAGCCACCCGTCCCGGGGGACGGGTGGCTCCGGGGTGGTGGCTTCTGCGGTGGCCGCGGGACGGTCAGGCGGCGGTGGGGAGCTCCGGCGTCCGGGCCGCGACGGGGGCGGCCGCCGGGCGGCCGAGGCGGGCCAGGGCCCAGCCGGTGGCACCGACCAGGACGCCGAGGCCCATGACGAGGGCTGCCACGCCGTAGGCGACGACCGAGGTGAAGAGCGAGGCGCGCAGGAACGAGGCGTTCATCGCGACCTCGCGCAGGGGGTCCTCGCGGTCGAGCTCGGCGTAGGTCTTGCCGCCGGTCGCGTCGAGCGCGTGCTGGTCGATGATCTGCGCCTGCGCGTAGGCCGAGAACGGTCCGTCCACCGTGTCCCCGGCGAGGAACGCCGCGTCCTCGGCGACGGTGATGTTCTGCGCCGAGAGCTGAGCGCTGACCGTCGCCCAGGTCGTGGCGCCGGCCGCGATCATGACCAGCGCCGCGACGATCGACAGGATGCCGACGAGGCGGACGACGCGGTCGCCGCTGCGGGTGGTGGCGGTGGTGCTCATGTTCCCTCCAGGTGAACGGGTGGCCGTCTGTGTCCGGCCTGTCCGGCACCCCTCCGGGTGCCTGTCTCTATGGTAAGACCACAGCCTCCCCGAGGGACAGCCGGCTACTTGTGAAATCCTTCACAAGGGGGGCTGGCGTGCGAGTGGGGCGCGGTTGCGGTAGCGGCTGGCCCGACTGCTCGCTACGTTGACCCGGGGCGGGCCGTGCGGCGCGCCGACGCGGGTCGCACGGGCCTGCACGACGACGGGGAGGAACAGCGATGAGCGGTCTGGGCGACATGCTGGACAAGGCCAAGGGCCTCGCCACGCCCGAGAACATCGAGAAGGTCAAGAGCCTGGCGACCGACGAGAACGTCGACACCGTGGCCGACAAGATCAAGGAGTTCGCGCCCGACCGCGTGGACGGTCTCGTCGACAAGGCCGCCGACCAGGCCAAGCGGCTCAACGACTGACCGGTCCGGGGTCGGTACGATCGAGGGGCGCCGTCACCGGACGGCGCCCCTCGATCCTCATCGCCCGACCACCCCTAGGAGCAGCACGTGTCCGACGTCGCCTCGCCGATGCCACCCACCACCCTCGACGCGGACGGGGCGACCACGGTGACGGTGACGACGCCGACCACGGGCACGGAGCTGTTCGCCGACCGTCGCGACGTCGTCGTGATGCGCGTCGACGGGGAGCTCAAGGACCTGAGCACCGAGCTCGAGGCGGGCACCGTCGTCGAGCCCGTGACCATCGGCGAGCCGGACGGCCTGGCCGTGCTGCGGCACAGCGCGGCCCACGTGCTCGCCCAGGCCGTCCAGCAGGTCAACCCGGACGCCAAGCTCGGCATCGGCCCGCCCATCACGGACGGCTTCTACTACGACTTCGACGTCGAGACGCCCTTCACGCCCGAGGACCTCAAGGCCCTCGAGAAGGTCATGGCCCGCATCATCAAGGAGGGCCAGACGTTCCGCCGGCGCGTCGTCACCGAGGAGGAGGCGCGGGCCGAGCTCGCGGACGAGCCGTACAAGCTCGAGCTCATCGGCCTCAAGGGCGGGGCCGCCGAGGGCGGCGACTCGAACGAGGACGTCGAGGTCGGCGGCGGTGAGCTGACGATCTACGACAACGTGCGCGGCGCCGGCCGCGAGAGCGAGACGGTGGTCTGGAAGGACCTGTGCCGGGGTCCCCACCTGCCGAGCACCAGGCTCATCGGCAACGGCGTGCAGCTCATGCGCTCGGCCGCGGCCTACTGGCGCGGCAGCGAGAAGAACCCGCAGCTGCAGCGCATCTACGGCACGGCCTGGCCGAGCAAGGACGAGCTCAAGGCGTACCTCGACCGCCTCGCCGAGGCCGAGCGCCGCGACCACCGCCGCCTGGGCAGCGAGCTGGACCTGTTCAGCTTCCCCGACGAGATCGGCTCGGGGCTGGCCGTGTTCCACCCCAAGGGCGGCATCGTGCGCATGGTCATGGAGGAGTACTCGCGCAGCAAGCACCTCGAGGCGGGGTACTCGTTCGTCAACTCGCCGCACATCACCAAGGGCCGGCTGTTCGAGGTCTCGGGCCACCTCGACTGGTACTCCGAGGGCATGTACCCCGCGATGCACCTCGACGCGGAGCTCGACGACGAGGGCCAGGTGCGCAAGCCCGGGCAGGACTACTACCTCAAGCCCATGAACTGCCCGATGCACAACCTGATCTTCGACGCGCGGGGCCGCTCCTACCGCGAGCTGCCGCTGCGTCTGTTCGAGTTCGGGACGGTGTACCGGTACGAGAAGTCGGGCGTGGTGCACGGCCTGACCCGCGCCCGCGGCTTCACGCAGGACGACGCGCACATCTACTGCACGCGCGAGCAGATGAAGGACGAGCTCACCTCGCTCCTGACGTTCGTGCTCGACCTGCTCAAGGACTACGGCCTCGAGGACTTCTACCTCGAGCTGTCGACGCGCGACCCGGAGAAGTCCGTCGGCTCGGACGACGCGTGGGAGGAGGCGACCCGCACGCTCGAGGAGGTCGCGACCGCCTCGGGCCTCGACCTCGTGCCGGACCCGGGCGGCGCCGCGTTCTACGGCCCGAAGATCTCGGTCCAGGCCAAGGACGCGATCGGGCGCACCTGGCAGATGTCGACCATCCAGCTCGACTTCAACCTGCCCGAGAAGTTCGACCTCGAGTACACCGCCGCCGACGGCTCGCGGCAGCGCCCGGTCATGATCCACCGCGCGCTGTTCGGGTCGATCGAGCGCTTCTTCGCCGTCCTGCTCGAGCACTACGCGGGCGCGTTCCCCGCCTGGCTCGCGCCGGTCCAGGTGCTCGCGGTGCCGGTCGCCGACGCGTTCGACGACTACCTGGGCGACGTCGTCGCGAAGCTGCGCGCCCGCGGCATCCGCGCCGAGATCGACCTGTCCGACGACCGGTTCGGCAAGAAGATCCGCAACGCGGCCAAGGAGAAGGTGCCGTTCGTGCTCATCGCCGGCGGCGAGGACGCCGAGGCCGGCGCGGTCTCGTTCCGCTACCGCGACGGGCGTCAGGAGAACGGCGTGCCCGTCGACGAGGCGGTCGAGCGCATCGTCACGGCGGTCCGCGACCGGGTGCAGGTGTGATGGCGCGGTCCGCGGAGTCGGCGGACGGTTTCGCGCCGCCGGAGGACGACCTGCAGCGTCTGTGGACGCCGCACCGCATGGTCTACATCGGTGGGCAGGACAAGCCGGCCGACGCGAGCGCCGGGAGCTGCCCGTTCTGCCGGATCCCGGCCGGCGACGACGAGGCGGGCCTCGTCGTCGCCCGGGGGACCGCCTGCTACGCGGTGCTCAACCTGTACCCGTACAACAGCGGGCACCTCATGGTGCTGCCGTACCGGCACGTGTCCGACTACACCGACCTCACCGACGCCGAGACGGCCGAGCTCGCGGCGATGACCAAGACGGCGATGCGGGTCCTGCGCGCGGTGTACTCGCCCGCGGGGTTCAACATCGGGCTCAACCAGGGCGAGGTCGCCGGCGCGGGGATCGCCGCGCACCTGCACCAGCACGTCGTGCCGCGCTGGCTGGGCGACTCCAACTTCCTGCCGATCGTCGGGCGCACCAAGGCGCTGCCCGAGCTGCTCGCCGACACGCGCGAACGGCTCGCCGACGCCTGGCCGAAGGGCGGTGCCTGAGTGTTCGGTCGGCTGCGCGGCGCGATGCAGCGGTTCTGGACTCCCGTGGCGACGTTCCTCCTCGCGCGCGGCGTGAGCCCGGACGCCGTCACGATCACCGGCACGGTCGTCGTCACGGCGCTCGCGCTCGGCCTCCTGCCGACCGGGCACCTGTTCCTCGGCGCCCTGCTCATCGGCGTGTTCGCGCTCGCCGACTCGCTGGACGGCGTCATGGCGCGCCGCTCGGGCCGCACGGGTCCGTGGGGCGCGTTCCTCGACTCGACCCTCGACCGCGTCTCCGACGGCGCGGTGTTCGCGGGGATCACGCTGTGGTTCGTGCTGCACCACGAGGAGCCGTACGCGGCGTGGGGCACCGGGGCGGCGCTCGCGTGCCTCGTGCTCGGGTCGGTCGTGCCCTACGCCCGCGCGCGGGCCGAGGCGGTGGGCGCGAGCGCGAGCGTCGGCATCGCCGAGCGCACCGACCGCCTCGTCCTCGCGCTCGTGCCGACAGGATTCGTCCAGCTCGGGCTGCCCGTCGCGGTGCTCGTCGTCGTGCTCGGCCTCCTGGCCGTCGCGAGCCTCGTCACCGTCGTGCAGCGCGTCGCCACCGTGCGTCGCCAGCTCACGACCGCCGCCGACGGCGCGGAGGCCTGATGGGCCTCGACGTCGCCGCGGCGTTCACCTTCGCGTGGCGCCACGCCCCCCGGGTCCCCGAGCCGGTCCTGCGCGCCGCGTTCACCCTCGCCGCCGACCTCACCTGGCTGCGCCGCACCGAGGGCGTGCGCCGCATGGAGGCCAACTACGCGCGCGTCCGCCCCGACCTCGACGCACGCGCCGTGCGCCGCCTCGCGCGGGCCGGGATGCGCTCCTACATGCGGTACTTCCGCGAGGCGTTCACGCTCCAGGGCGCCACGCCCGCGCAGCTCGCCGCCCGCGTGCGCGTGGAGGGCCACGAGAACATCGCCGCCGACCTCGCCGCCGGGCGCGGCATCGCGCTGGCGCTGGCGCACCTGGGCAACTGGGACCTCGCCGGCGCCTGGGCGCGCCCGCACCTCGGCCCCGTCCTCACCGTGGCTGAGCGGCTGCGTCCCGAGGCCCTGTTCCAGGAGTTCGTCGCGTTCCGGCGCTCGATCGGCATCGAGGTGCTCCCGCTCGGCGACGGGGACGTGTTCCGCAACCTCGTGCGCGGGGCGGTCGCGGGGAACGTGCTGATCCCGCTCCTGGCCGACCGGGACCTCACCGCCCGCGGCGTCGAGGTCGACCTGTGCGGGCACCGGGCGCGCGTCGCGGCCGGGCCGGCGGCGCTGGCGCTCGCGGCCAAGGTCGCGCTGCACCCCGTGGGGATCCGATACGAGCGCCTGCACGGCGAGCGCCGGCGCGCCGCCGGCACGCCGTGGGGCATCGTCATCCACTTCCTGCCGGCCGTGCCCGTGCCGCCCGAGGGCGGGACGGCGGCCGACCGGCGCGCGCAGGTGGCGGCGATGACGCAGGCGTGGGTCGACGCGCTCGCCGAGTTCCTGCGCGCGCACACCGAGGACTGGCACATGCTGCAGAAGGTCTTCGTCGCCGACCTCGACCCCGCGCGGTACGCGCGCACCAAGGTGGAGGCGGGCGAGGCGTGAGCACCCGGCCTTTGCGCGTGGGCATCGTCTGCCCCTACTCGTTCGACGCCCCCGGCGGCGTCCAGTTCCACGTGCGCGACCTCGCGCAGGCGCTCGTGGCCCAGGGCCACGAGGCCTCCGTGCTCGCGCCCGCGGACGAGGACACGCCCGTGCCCGACGTCGTCACCCCGGCCGGGCGGGCGGTGCCCGTGCGCTACAACGGCTCGGTGGCGCGCCTCGCGTTCGGGCCGCGCGCCGCCGCGCGCGTGCGCCGCTGGATCGACGCCGGCCGGTTCGACGTGCTGCACCTGCACGAGCCCATGACGCCGAGCCTGTCGATGCTCGCGCTGTGGATCGCCGAGGGGCCCGTCGTCGCGACGTTCCACACGGCGCAGGTGCGCTCGCGCGCGCTGCAGGTCGCCTACCCGCTGCTGCGCCAGTCGCTCGAGAAGATCGCCGCGCGCATCGCGGTCTCGGAGGACGCGCGCCGCACGCTCGTCGACCACCTCGGCGGCGACGCCGTCGTCATCCCCAACGGCGTCTACGTCGACACGTTCGCCGCCGCGCCCGCGCAGGACCGCTGGCGAGGGACGCCCGCGGCGCCGACGATCGCGTTCCTCGGCCGGCTCGACGAGCCGCGCAAGGGCCTCGAGGTGCTCGTCGCGGCCGCGCCGCGCATCCTCGAGAAGGTGCCCGGCGCGCGCTTCCTCGTCGCGGGCCGCGGGGACGCCGGCCGGCAGGCGGCCGAGGCGGCGCTGGGGGAGCACGCGGCGTCGTTCGAGTGGCTCGGCGGGATCTCCGACGAGGACAAGGCCGCGCTGCTGGGCTCCGTCGACCTGTACGTCGCGCCGCAGACCGGCGGCGAGAGCTTTGGCATCGTGCTCGTCGAGGCGATGAGCGCGGGCGCCGCCGTGGTCGCGAGCGACCTGGGCGCGTTCCGTCGCGTGCTCGACGATGGGTGCGCGGGCCGGCTGTTCCGCACGGGCGACGCCGCCGACCTCGCGGACCAGGTGCTCGCCGCGCTGGCCGACCCCGAGGGCACGCACGAGCGCCGCGAGCGGGCCACGGCGTTCGTGCGCCGGTTCGACTGGTCGGCCGTGACGGCCCAGGTGCTCGCCGTGTACGAGATGGCCGTCGCGGCCGGCGAGGCGATCGGCACCTGGCCCGTCCACCGGAAGGCGGGCGCATGACCTGGTCCGAGATCGTCCTGGTCGCGCTCGTGGCCGCGGCCGTCGTCGTCTGGCTCGCGTGGGTCTCGGCGTCACGCCTCGACCGGCTGCACCGCAAGGTCGCGGCGTCGCGCATCGCGCTCGACTCCCAGCTCGTGCGCCGCTCGAGCGCCGCGATCGACCTCGCGGCGTCCGGGCTGCTCGACCCGGCGAGCGCGGTGCTCGTCGCGGACGCGGCGTTCGCGGCGTCGGACGACGACGGCCCGGTCACCTCGCCCGGGGAGGCGCTCGCCATGGACGGGCTCGGGTCGGAGCGCGAGCGCGCCGAGAGCGAGCTGTCCGCGACGCTGCGCTCGGCGCTCGGCGACCCCGAGGTCGTGGCCGCGCTGCGCGCCCGCCCGCCCGGCGACGAGCTGCTCGCCGCGCTCGCCGCCGCCTGGTACCGCGCGCAGCTCGCGCGCCGCTTCCACAACGAGGCCGTCGCCCAGGCGCAGCGCGTCCGCCGCCACCGGTGGGTGCGGTTCCTGCACCTCGCGGGGCACGCCCCCGTGCCGCACACGGTCGAGCTCGACGACCAGATGCCGGACGGTCTCGGGGCCTGAGCCCGCGGCCCTAGGATGGGCGGTAGGGCGTGGCCTCCGCGGAGGCGGTCACGCGTTCGACGACTTGCGAGGTACAGGCAGTGAGCGAGAGCACGGTGAGCACCGGCGTCGGCCAGGTCGGCACGGCGCGCGTCAAGCGCGGCATGGCCGAGATGCTCAAGGGCGGCGTCATCATGGACGTCGTGACGCCCGAGCAGGCGAAGATCGCCGAGGACGCGGGCGCCGTCGCGGTCATGGCGCTCGAGCGCGTGCCCGCCGACATCCGCGCCCAGGGCGGCGTGGCGCGCATGAGCGACCCCGACATGATCGAGGGCATCATCGACGCCGTCTCGATCCCCGTCATGGCCAAGGCCCGCATCGGCCACTTCGTCGAGGCGCAGGTGCTGCAGTCCCTCGGCGTCGACTACGTCGACGAGTCCGAGGTCCTCACGCCCGCGGACTACGCGCACCACATCGACAAGTGGCAGTTCACGGTCCCGTTCGTGTGCGGCGCGACCAACCTCGGCGAGGCCCTGCGCCGCATCACCGAGGGCGCGGCGATGATCCGCTCCAAGGGCGAGGCCGGCACCGGCGACGTCTCCAACGCGACGACGCACATGCGCCAGATCCGCGCGCAGATCCGCCGCCTGTCGTCCCTGCCCACCGACGAGCTCTACGTCGCGGCCAAGGAGCTGCAGGCGCCGTACGAGCTCGTCAAGGAGGTCGCCGAGACGGGCAAGCTCCCCGTGGTGCTCTTCACCGCCGGCGGCATCGCGACGCCCGCCGACGCGGCGATGATGATGCAGCTCGGCGCCGAGGGCGTCTTCGTCGGCTCCGGCATCTTCAAGTCGGGCGACCCCGTCGCCCGCGCCAAGGCCATCGTCCAGGCCACGACGTTCTTCGACGACCCCGACGTCATCGCGAAGGTCTCGCGCGGCCTCGGCGAGGCCATGGTCGGCATCAACGTCGAGGCCGAGCCCGAGCCGGTGCGGCTCGCGGAGCGCGGTTGGTGACCTCGGAGGAGGTCGTCGGCACGACGTCGCTCGGGCCCGACTGGGTGGTCGGGCCGGACGGTATGCGCCACCGGCGCGCGGCCCGCGTCATCGTCCTCGACGACGCGGGCCGCGCCCTGCTCGTGCGCGGCCACGACGCCGACCAGCCCGAGCGGTCGTGGTGGTTCACCGTGGGCGGGGGGATCGACGCCGGCGAGACCGAGGTCGACGCCGCGCTGCGCGAGCTGCGCGAGGAGGCCGGGCTCGAGCTCGCCCGCGAGGACCTCGAGGGTCCCGTGATGACGCGGGCCGGGATCTTCCGCTTCTACGCCGAGACGTGCCGGCAGGACGAGATCTTCTTCGTCGCGCGCGTGCCGGCCGGCCACGAGCCGTCGGACGCCGGGTGGACCGACGTCGAGCGCGACGTGCTCGACGAGATGCGCTGGCTGTCCGCCGACGAGCTGCGCGCCCAGCCGCTCGAGGTCTTCCCGACGGCGCTGCCCGACGTCGTCGAGGCGCTCGCCGGCGGGTGGGACGGCACCGTGCGCCACCTCGGCGTCGAGCACGACGACGAGCCCTCGGACCCCGAGGAGCTCGCGGGCGCGTGACCCGGTGCGGGCGTCCGGCGTCCTAGACTGGCCCGCCGTGACCAGCAACCCCACCGTGGGCGTCCTCGCCCTGCAGGGCGACGTGCGCGAGCACGTCGCCGCGCTCGAGTCCGCCGGCGCGCGCGGCGTGCCGGTGCGCCGGCGTGCCGAGCTCGAGGCCGTCGACGGGCTCGTGCTCCCCGGCGGCGAGTCGACGACGATCGACAAGCTGCTGCGGATCTTCGAGCTCGCCGACCCGCTGCGGGCGGCCATCGCCGAGGGCCTGCCCGTCTACGGCTCGTGCGCGGGGATGATCCTGCTCGCCGACCGGATCGTCGGCGGCATCGAGGGGCAGCGGACGCTCGGGGGCATGGACATGACCGTCCGGCGCAACGCGTTCGGGCGCCAGGTCGACTCGTTCGAGGCCGACCTCGAGATGGCGGGCGTCTCCGACCGGCCCGACGGCGGCCCCCTGCGCACCGCGTTCATCCGTGCCCCGTGGGCCGAGGAGGCGGGCCCCGGCGTCGAGGTGCTGGCCCGCATCCCCGACCGCGCGGCGGACGGGACGGCCGTCGGTGCGGCCGCCGGTAAGATCGTCGCAGCACGTCAGGGACGGCTGCTCGCCACCGCGTTCCACCCGGAGATCACCGGGGACGCCCGTGTGCACGCGCTGTTCGTCCAGATCGTTACAGCATCGCGAAGGAGTTAGGTAGGTCAATGTCCGGTCACTCCAAGTGGGCCACGACCAAGCACAAGAAGGCGGCGATCGACGCCAAGCGCGGCAAGCTCTTCGCGAAGCTCATCAAGAACATCGAGGTCGCGGCGCGCACCGGCGGCGGTGACCCCGCGGGCAACCCGACGCTGTTCGACGCCATCCAGAAGGCCAAGAAGTCCTCGGTCCCGAACGACAACATCGAGCGCGCGGTCAAGCGCGGCTCGGGCGAGGGCGCCGACGCCGTCGACTACCAGACGATCATGTACGAGGGCTACGGCAACAACGGCATCGCCGTCCTCGTCGAGTGCCTCACGGACAACAAGAACCGGGCCGCCGCCGAGGTGCGCACCGCGTTCAGCCGCAACGGCGGCTCGCTCGCCGACCCGGGCTCGGTGTCGTACCTGTTCTCGCGCAAGGGTCTCGTCGTCGTGCCGAAGTCCGACGGCGTGACCGAGGACGACGTCATGCTGGCGGCGCTCGACGCGGGGGCCGAGGAGGTCACCGACGAGGGCGAGGTCATCGAGGTGCTCTGCGAGGCGACAGACCTGGTCGCCGTGCGCACCGCGATCCAGGAGGCCGGCATCGAGTACGACTCGGCGGACGTCATCTGGCACCCGTCGATGGAGGTCGAGGTCGACGTCGAGGGCGCCCGCAAGATCACGCGCCTCATCGACGCGCTCGAGGACAGCGACGACGTCCAGAACGTCTACGCGAACTTCGACGCCCCCGACGAGGTCATGGCCGCGCTCGACGAGGAGTGATCCGGAGCGCAGCGGAGGGTCACGGCGCGCCTGCTTCGCCGGGCCGCCGTCGCCTGAGAGGCTGACCGCGTGCGCGTGCTGGGGGTGGATCCGGGGCTGACCCGCTGCGGGATCGGGGTCGTCGACTCGCTCCCGGGCCGGCGGGCCGAGCTCGTCGCCGTCGGCGTGGCCACCAGCGACCCGGGCACGACGCCGGACCTGCGGCTGCTGCGCGTCGCCGAGCGGCTCGACGCCTGGTTCGACGAGCACGTGCCCGACGTCGTCGCGGTCGAGCGCGTCTTCGCGCAGCACAACCACGGCACCGTCATGGGCACGGCCCAGGTCGCGGGCCTGGCGATGGTCGCGGCGGCGCGGCGCGGGGTGCCCGTGGCACTGCACACCCCGAGCGAGGTCAAGGCCGCCGTCACAGGGTCCGGCCGCGCGGGCAAGGAGCAGGTCCAGCGCATGGTCGCGAGCATCCTGCGGCTCGACGAGCCGCCGCGTCCGGCCGACGCCGCGGACGCCCTCGCGCTCGCGATCACGCACCTGTGGCGGCCCGCGGGCGCGCTCCAGGGCGGCGACCGGCACGAGCTCACGCCGGCGCAGCGCGCCTGGGCCGCGGCGGAGCACGACGCGCGCTCGCGGTCGGGGTATCGTACGGGTGTTCGAGAACGCCCCCCAGCGCGGAGGACCCGGTGATCGCATCCCTGACCGGCACGGTCGCGCACGTCACGCTCGACCGTGCGGTCGTCGACGTCCGCGGGGTCGGCTACCTCGTGCACGCCACGCCCGCGACGCTGTCCTCGCTGCGCGTCGGCGAGGAGGCCCGCCTGCACACCACGCTCGTGGTGCGCGAGGACTCCATGACGCTCTACGGCTTCGCGGACGCCGACGAGCGCGAGGTGTTCGAGACGGCGCAGTCGGTCTCGGGCGTCGGCCCGCGCATCGCGCTCGCGATGCTCGCCGTGCTCACACCGGACGCGCTGCGCCGCGCGATCGCGGCGGAGGACACCGCGGCGCTGCGCCGCGTGCCGGGCATCGGCGCCAAGAGCGCCCAGCGCATCGTGCTCGAGCTCTCGGGCAAGCTCGGGGTGCCGGCCGACGGCGCGGGCGCGGCGGCGGCGCCGGCGGCCGTGACGGCCGGGGACCGGCGCGAGCAGGTCGTGGAGGCGCTCGTCGGGCTCGGCTGGACGGCCAAGGTCGCCGAGGACGCCGTCGGCAAGGTGCTCGCCGAGGCGGGCACCGACGTCGTGACCGAGGACCAGGTCGCCACGACGCTGCGCGCGGCGCTGCGCTCGCTGGGGGGCCACCGTGCCTGAGCCGGCCGACCACGAGCCCTACGCCGGCGAGCGCCTGGTCACGGCCTCCGCCGACGACGTCGAGCGTGCCGCCGAGGCGGCGCTGCGGCCCAAGAAGCTCGAGGAGTTCGTCGGCCAGCGCACCGTGCGCGACCAGCTCTCGCTCGTCCTGCAGGCCGCCCTCGCCCGCGAGGCGTCGCCCGACCACGTGCTGCTGTCCGGTCCGCCGGGCCTGGGCAAGACGACGCTCGCGATGATCATCGCGGCCGAGCTCGGCACGTCGCTGCGGGTCACGAGCGGCCCGGCGATCCAGCACGCGGGCGACCTCGCCGCGGTGCTGTCCTCGCTCGAGGAGGGCGAGGTCCTGTTCATCGACGAGATCCACCGCCTCGCACGGCCCGCCGAGGAGCTGCTCTACGTCGCGATGGAGGACTTCCGCGTCGACGTCGTGGTGGGCAAGGGCGCCGGAGCGAGCGCGATCCCGCTCGCGCTGCCGCCGTTCACGGTGGTCGGCGCCACGACGCGCTCGGGCCTGCTGCCCGCCCCGCTGCGGGACCGCTTCGGGTTCACGGGGCACCTCGACTTCTACGACCCCGAGGAGCTCGAGCGCGTCATCGTACGGTCGGCGGGCCTGCTCGGCGTGCAGATCCACCACGCGGCCGCGCACGAGATCGCGGGCCGCTCGCGCGGCACGCCGCGCATCGCCAACCGGCTGCTGCGCCGCGTGCGGGACTGGGCGCAGGTGCGCGGCGACGGCGTGCTCGACCTGCGCGCGGCACGCGCAGCGCTCGAGGTGTACGAGGTCGACCCGATCGGGCTCGACCGCCTCGACCGCGCGGTGCTCGACGCGCTCTGCCGCCGGTTCGGGGGCGGCCCGGTGGGCCTGTCGACGCTCGCCATGACCGTGGGCGAGGAGCCTGACACGGTCGAGACGGTCGCCGAGCCGTACCTGGTGCGCGAGGGGCTCGTGGCGCGGACGCCGCGCGGTCGCGTGGCCACGCCGGCCGCGTGGGAACACCTGGGACTCGAGCCGCCGCAGGGCGCCTGGGCTGCCGGCCTGCCGTCGTCGGGCACGCTGTTCGACGCCGCGGGGGGGACGGGCTGACCGCCGCACGACCGAGCACCGGCCTGGTCGGCGCCCGGGCGCCACGGCCTAGACTGGACGGTGACCCGGCCGACGCAGGCCGGGGGCGGAACTCGCGGGACGGGGCGCTCGTTGAGGGCCGTACGTGCACCGACCGTGCCGGCGCGCCGATCGGCGTGCCCCGACGCCCGCCAGGCGGGCAGCGACAGACAAGGACGACTCGTGGAACTCATCATCCTCTTCGGCGTGCTGATCGCGCTCATGTTCTTCATGAGCTCGCGGACGCGCAAGCAGCAGAAGGAGCAGCAGGCCTTCCGGGCCACGCTCGCCCCCGGCCAGGAGGTCATGACGGGCTCCGGCATGGTCGGCACGGTCGTCGCGGTCGACGAGGCGGCCGACACCGTGACGATCGAGTCGACGCCGGGCGTCCAGACCCGCTGGCTGCGTGCCGCGATCGCCAAGCGCATGGACACCCCGGTCGCGGCCGAGGAGACGGACGTCACAGAGCAGTCGGCCGAGACCGGTAGCATCACCCCCGCAGACGGTTCCGTCGACGTCCCGGACGACATCTCGGGCCTGGACACCGCACAGCGGGAGTACCGGGAGCAGAAGCGTCGGGAAGACGGCGAGACCGAGGGCAAGTGACCTCCGCGCCGGCCGGGCCCGCCCGGCCGGCGCCATCACGCGTGGCCTGAGGGCGGCGCGCACACGGGAAGAGACAGAAGTTGGCCAACTCACGCACGCAGCGGTCGCGTCCGGTACGCACGCTCGTGGTCTTCACGATCCTGTCGATCGTCCTGCCCTTCGTCGCGCTCGCCGCGGGGGTGTTCTGGGACGGCAGGTCCGACGACAACCCGGACGGCGCGAGCTTCGCGCCCGGGCTGGCGCTCGACCTGCAGGGCGGCACGCAGGTCATCCTCACGCCGACGTCGACCGACGGGTCGGAGATCACGCCGGAGGCGATCGAGGAGTCGATCAACGTCATCCGGCAGCGCATCGACTCCTCGGGCGTCACCGAGGCCGAGATCGCCGCGCAGGGCAACAACGTCGTCGTCGGCATCCCCGGCGAGGCGAGCCAGGAGACGATCGACCTGGTCTCGCAGCCGGCGCAGATGCGCTTCCGGCCGGTGCTCACCTACGACCTCGGCGTCCCGGCCCAGCAGCAGCCCACCGACGGCGCCGGCGAGGCGCCCGCCGAGGGCGAGGACGCCGCCGGCGAGCCCTCCGCCGAGCCCTCCGACGCGGCCAGCCCTGACACGAGCCCCAACGGCCGCTCGCGCGGCGAGGCCGTCACGGCGCCGAAGACGGCTTCGACCGACGGGTCCGCCGACGAGGCCGCGACCGACGAGGCGTCGCAGGAGCCGGCCGAGGAGTCGACCCCGGCACCGTCCGAGGAGCCCGCCGCGCCCGCGCCGACGGAGGCGGCGGACCCGAGCGACCCGGCCCAGATCACCCCGGAGCTGCAGGAGCAGTTCGCCGCTCTCGACTGCTCGCTGCCCGAGAACCGCGTCGGCGGCGGCGGTGACGACCCGAACGCCCCGCTCGTCACCTGCTCGCAGGACGGCTCGCTCAAGTGGATCCTCGGCCCGGTCGAGGTCGACGGCACGCACCTGACGAACGCCAGCTCGGGCCTGCGCGTGACCGCCCAGGGCGTCACGACCAACGAGTGGGCCGTGAACATGGAGTTCGACGGCGAGGGCACACGCCTCTTCCGCGAGACGACGACCCGCCTTCAGGCGCTCGAGAGCCCGCGGAACCAGTTCGCGATCGTGCTCGACGGGCTCGTCGTGTCGGCCCCGTCGCTGAGCCCCGGCACCATCATCGCGGACGGCCGCGCGGAGATCTCGGGGTCGTTCACGCGCGAGTCCGCGGCGACGCTCGCGAACCAGCTGAGCTTCGGCGCGCTGCCCATCGCGTTCGAGGTGCAGAGCCAGGAGCAGATCTCGGCCACGCTGGGCTCGGAGCAGCTGCGCAACGGCCTGGTCGCGGGCCTCATCGGTCTCGCGCTGGTCGTCGTGTACTCGCTCTTCCAGTACCGCTCGCTCGGCCTGCTCACGGTCGCCTCGCTCGTGTGGGCAGGCCTCATCACCTACGTGGCGATCGCGCTCCTCTCGTGGCTCATGGGCTACCGCCTGTCCCTCGCGGGCGTCGCGGGCCTCATCGTCGCGATCGGCTTCACGGCGGACTCGTTCATCGTGTACTTCGAACGCATCCGTGACGAGATGCGCGACGGTCGCTCGCTGGCGATGGCGGTCGAGCGCGGCTGGCGCCGTGCCCGCCGCACCATCCTGGCGGCCAAGTCCGTCACGCTGATCTCCGCGATCATCCTGTACTTCCTCGCCGTCGGCGGCGTGCAGGGCTTCGCCTTCACGCTCGGTCTGACGACCGTCATCGACGTCGCGGTGGTCTTCTGGTTCACCCACCCGGCGATGCAGCTCATCGCGAAGATCCCGTTCTTCCGCGACGGGCACTCGTGGTCGGGCCTGTCGCCCGAGCGCCTGCGTGCGAGCGGCGTGCGGTACGTCGGTGCGGGGCGCGTCGCCGTCCCGGCCACGGCGGCCGCGGCCGCCGAGCCGGCCGCCCCGGACGAGTCCGAGCTGGCGCTCGCCGGGGCCACGACCGCCGCCGTGCCGTCCTCGGCCCGGTCGGCGAGCTCGCCCGCGGCACCGGCGTCGTCCGGCGGTTCCGGCCGGCGCATGACGATCGCCGAGCGCCGCGCCGCCGAGCGCAAGGCCGCCGCGGCGGCCGCCGCGCAGGATCCGGGCGGCACGACCGTCGAGGACACCCAGCACGCCGACCGTGGCGAGAACGAGGAGAGCCGCTGATGGCCGGCATGACCTTCGCCCAGTGGGGCAACGACCTGTACACGGGTCGCCGCTCGTACCCGATCGTCGCCAAGCGGCGGCTCTGGTTCACCGTCGTCGCGGTCCTCGGGCTCGCCTCCGTCGCGATCCTCGGCGTCAAGGGACTGACGCTGGGCATCGACTTCCGCGGCGGCTCGGAGTTCACGGTCGAGGGCGTGACGACGACCGAGCAGGAGCCCGCCGTCGAGGCCGTCAAGTCGGTCGTTCCCGGCGAGGAGCCGCGCGTGGCGGTCGTGGGCGGCTCGGCCGTCCGCGTGCAGACCGCGCAGCTCGACGCCGACGAGGTGGAGCAGGTGAGCGGCGCGCTCGCCGAGGCGTACGGCGTCGAGCGGGCGGACGTGAGCAACTCGTTCGTCGGCCCGACGTGGGGCGCCGGTGTGTCCCAGCGCGCGCTGCTCGGCGTGGGCGTCTTCGTCCTGGCGGCGGCGGCGTTCATGGCGATCTACTTCCGCGCCTGGCGGATGTCGGTCGCGGCGATCGTCGCGATGCTGTCCGACCTGCTCATCTCGGCCGGCATCTACGCGCTGATCGGCTGGGAGGTCACGCCGTCGACGATCATCGGCTTCCTGACGATCCTCGGCTTCTCGCTCTACGACAAGATGGTCGTCTTCGACAAGGTCCGCGAGAACACGCAGAACCTGCTCTCGCAGACCCGCTCGACGTACGGCGAGCGGGCCAACCTCGCGGTCAACCAGACGCTCGTGCGGTCGATCAACACGTCCGTGGTGGCGCTGCTGCCGGTCGCCGGCATCCTCTTCGTGGGCGCGCTCTGGCTCGGCGCGGGCACGCTGCGCGACCTCTCGCTCTCGCTGTTCGTGGGCATCGCGGTGGGCGCCGCGTCGTCGATCTTCCTCGCGACGCCGCTCGACGTGCTCCTGCGCGAGAAGGAGCCCAAGATCGCCGACCACACCGCGGCGGTGCTCGCCGAGCGCGAGCGCATCGCGGCCGAGGGCGGCCACGACGCCGAGCTGGCGGCGGCCGCGGCCGGCACCGCGCAGCTGATCCCGGGCCACCACCTCGGGCACGCGGCCCAGCCGCGCCGTCGGCGCACCAGCTGAGGGGCGCGGTGACGGACGACATCTCGCTGGTCGCCCTCTCCGGTCTCGGACCGGAGAGGGCGGCCGAGGTGCGTGCCCTCATCCGGGACGTGCCCGACTACCCGCACCCGCCGGTCGTCTTCCGGGACATCACGCCCCTGCTGGCCGACGGCGCGGCGCTGGCCGACGTCGTCGAGGCGTTCGCGCGCCTCGCCGTCGCGGACGGCGGGGTCGACGTCGTCGCCGGGATGGAGGCGCGCGGCTTCCTGCTCGGCGCCCCGCTCGCGACGCGCCTGGGCGTCGGGTTCCTCCCGCTGCGCAAGGCGGGCAAGCTGCCGCCGCCGGTCGAGCGCGTCGAGTACGACCTCGAGTACGGCACGGCCGCGATCGAGCTCCGCACGGGAACACTGCGGCCCGGCGCGCGCGTTCTCCTGGTGGACGACGTCCTGGCGACGGGCGGCACGGCCGCCGCGGCGGCGCACCTCGTGGAACGGTGCGGCGGCCGCGTCGTGGCCCTCGCGTTCCTCCTCGAGCTCGCCGGGCTGGGCGGACGCGAGCGGCTCGCAGGTCGCACGGTCGAAACGTTGCTGCGCGCGGAGTCGTAGACTTGCCCTCCCGGACGTCCGAAGCGAGCCGGTGGCGGAAGGAGGCGCAGGTGAGCGAGGAGACCAGGACCGCACGCGCCTCCACGCCCGCGCCCACGGCCGGCACGGGGGTGCGGGTGCGCAACCGGCTCGTGCGCCTCGGGGTGCGCGGCGGCGGCCAGGCGACGGCGCCGGCGCTCGAGCCGCTCCTGCAGGCCGTCCGGACGAACCACCCCAAGTCGGACCTGACCGTGCTGTCGCGGGCGTACGAGACGGCGGAGCGGGCGCACCGCGGCCAGCAGCGCAAGTCCGGCGACCCGTACATCACGCACCCCGTCGCGGTGGCGACGATCCTGGCCGAGCTCGGGTTCGACGGGGCGACGCTCGCGGCGGCGCTGCTGCACGACACGGTCGAGGACACGGAGTACTCCCTCGACCAGCTGCGCGAGGAGTTCGGCGACGAGATCGCCATGCTCGTCGACGGCGTGACGAAGCTGGACAAGGTCACCTACGGCGACGCCGCGCAGGCCGAGACGGTGCGCAAGATGGTCGTCGCGATGGCCAAGGACATCCGCGTCCTGGTCATCAAGCTCGCCGACCGGCTGCACAACGCGCGCACCTGGAAGTACGTCACGAGCTCGTCGGCCGAGCGCAAGGCCCGCGAGACGCTCGAGATCTACGCGCCGCTGGCGCACCGCCTCGGCATGAACACGATCAAGTGGGAGCTCGAGGACCTGTCGTTCCAGACGCTCTACCCCAAGGTGTACGACGAGATCGTCCATCTCGTGGCCGAGCGCGCGCCGGCGCGCGAGGAGTACCTCGGCGTCGTGCGCGAGCAGATCACCGCCGACCTGCGCAGCGCCAAGATCAAGGCGACCGTCACGGGCCGGCCCAAGCACTACTACTCGATCTACCAGAAGATGATCGTGCGCGGGCACGACTTCGCGGAGATCTACGACCTCGTCGGCACGCGCGTCCTCGTGGACACCGTGCGGGACTGCTACGCGGCGCTCGGCGCGCTGCACGCGCGGTGGAACCCGGTCCCGGGCCGGTTCAAGGACTACATCGCGATGCCGAAGTTCAACATGTACCAGTCGCTGCACACGACGGTCGTGGGCCCGGGCGGCAAGCCGGTAGAGATCCAGATCCGCACGCACGACATGCACCGCCGCGCGGAGTACGGCGTCGCGGCCCACTGGAAGTACAAGGAGACGTCGCGCGGCTCCAAGCCCGGCAAGTCCGACGACCCGCGCACCAACGACATGGCGTGGCTGCGCCAGCTGGTCGACTGGCAGCGCGAGACCGCCGACCCGAGCGAATTCCTCGACTCGCTGCGCTACGAGATCGGCGGCGCCGAGGTCTACGTCTTCACGCCCAAGGGCGAGGTCATGGCGCTGCCCGCGGGATCGACACCGGTCGACTTCGCCTACTCGGTGCACACCGAGGTGGGGCACCGCACCATGGGCGCGCGCGTCAACGGCCGCCTCGTGCCGCTCGACTCGCCGCTGCAGAACGGCGACGTCGTCGACATCCTCACGTCCAAGGCCGAGTCCGCCGGGCCCTCGCGCGACTGGCTCGCGTTCGTCAAGTCCGGGCGCGCGCGCAACAAGATCCGCCAGTGGTTCACCAAGGAGCGGCGCGAGGAGGCGATCGAGCAGGGCAAGGACGCCATCACGAAGGCGATGCGCAAGCAGAACCTGCCGATCCAGCGCCTGCTGAGCCACGAGGCGCTCGTCGGGCTCGCGAGCGACATGCGCTACGCCGACGTGTCCGCCCTGTACGCGGCGGTGGGCGAGGGCCACGTGTCGGCGCAGCACGTCGTCGAGATGCTCGTGAAGTCGCTCGGCGGCGAGGAGGGCACCCAGGAGGACACGGCCGAGGTCGCGCGCCCCGGGCACGCCGGTCGCCGTACCCGCACGGGCGACCCGGGCATCGTCGTCAAGGGCGTCGACGACATCTGGGTCAAGCTCGCCAAGTGCTGCACCCCGGTGCCGGGGGACCAGATCGTCGGCTTCGTGACGCGCGGCGCGGGCGTGAGCGTGCACCGCGCCGACTGTGCCAACGTCGAGCAGCTGCGCGAGCAGCCGGAGCGCATCGTCGACGTCGCCTGGACCACGGGCGCCAGCACGATGTTCCTCGTGCAGATCCAGGTCGAGGCGCTCGACCGGTCGCGGCTGCTGTCCGACGTCACGCGCGTGCTGTCGGACCACCACGTCAACATCCTGTCGGCCACGGTGTCGACCACGAGCGACCGGATCGCGATGTCGCGGTTCGTGTTCGAGATGGCCGAGCCCGCGCACCTGCAGCAGGTGCTGGCCGCGGTGCGCAAGATCGACGGCGTGTTCGACGTGTACCGCACCACGGGCAGCAAGCCGGCCGAGCTGCCGCCCGCCGCCCGCGCGTAGCCGCGCGCCTGTCGGCGCGGGCCGCTAGGTTCGCTGCCATGAGCCTGCCGCTGCAGCCGCCGATCCTGCCGATGCTCGCCAAGTCCGTGCCCGAGGTGCCGGAGCAGCCCGACGGCGACGCGCAGTGGGTCTACGAGCCCAAGTGGGACGGGTTCCGCGCGATCGTGTACCGCGACGGGGACGACGTCCGCATCGACTCGCGCAACGCCCGCCCCATGCAGCGCTACTTCCCCGAGGTGGTCGCGGCCGTGCTCGACGCGCTGCCCGAGCGGTGCGTCGTCGACGGCGAGATCGTGGTCGCGCGGCCCGACCCGGGCCCCGGACCGGCGCGGCTCGACTTCGACGCGCTCTCGCAGCGCATCCACCCGGCCGAGTCCCGCGTGCGGCTGCTCGCCGAGCAGACGCCCGCGAGCCTCGTGGTGTTCGACGTGCTCGCGCTCGGCGACGACGACCTGTCCCGCCGCCCGCTCGCGGAGCGCCTCGACGCCCTCGACGGGCTCGGGCTGTCCGGGCCGCACGTCTTCGCGACGCCGCGCACGCACGACACCGCGGTCGCTCGCGAGTGGTTCGAGGCGTTCGAGGGCGCCGGCCTCGACGGCGTCGTCGCCAAGCGGCTCGACGGGCGCTACGAGCCCAACAAGCGCACCCTGCTCAAGATCAAGCACGCCCGCACGGCGGACGTCGTGCTCGCCGGGTACCGGCTGCACAAGACGTCGACGCCCGCCGAGCCCCTCATCGGCTCGCTGCTGCTGGGCCTCTACGACGGGGACGAGGACGGCGACCCCGGGCAGCTGCAGTTCGTCGGAGTCGCGGCGTCGTTCCCGGCCGCCCGCCGGGCCGCGCTGCACGCCGAGCTGGCCCCGCTCGTGGTCGAGCCCGGCACGCCCGAGCACGAGGCGCACCCGTGGGCCGACTGGCAGGACCCGGCCGTCGCCGACGGCACCGCGGGGGAGCGGCGCCCCGGCGCCCAGTCCCGCTGGAGCGCGGGCAAGGACCTGTCGTTCACGCCCCTGCGCGTCGAGCGCGTGCTCGAGGTCGGTTACGACCACATGGAGGGCACCCGGTTCCGCCACACCGCGCAGTTCAAGCGCTGGCGCCCCGACCGCGACCCGACGTCGTGCACGTACGCCCAGCTCGAGGAGCCCGTGCGCTACGACCTCGGTTCGCTGCTGCCCGGCGCGCCGGGGACGGCCTGAGCGATGAGTCCGCCGCCGACCGGGGGTCACCAGGGCATGGGAACCCTGAGGTACGGCGTGATGACCTGCTCGCTCGACGGCTACGTCGCCGACGCCGACGGCAGCGTCGACTTCGCCTCGCCGAGCGAGGAGCTGCACGCGTTCGTCAACGACCTGGTGCGCGACACCCGCGTCTTCGTCATGGGCCGGCGCATGTTCGAGACGATGCGGGTCTGGGACACCTGGCCGACGGGCCAGAGCGCGGTCGAGGACGACTTCGCCGAGATCTGGGCCGGGGCCGACAAGGTCGTGTGCTCCGACTCGCTCACCGGCGTCGAGGCGCCGCGGACGACGTTCGAGCCGCGCCTGACCACCGACCGGCTCGGCGAGATCGTCGCCGCGACCGACGGCGTCGTGGAGGTGTCCGGTCCCACGACGGCGGCCGAGGCGCTGCGCGCCGGCATGGTCGACGAGCTGCTCCTGCTCGTGACGCCGGAGGTCCTCGGGGCGGGCCTGCCCGCCCTGCCCGACGTCGCGCGGCTGCACCTCGCGCTGACCGACCAGCGTGCGTTCGACGACGGCACGGTGTACCTGCGGTACGCGCGCCGCTGAGCGGCCGCGGCGCACGACGCTCCGTGGGCCGCCCTCAGGCGCGCGGACGGTCGCGGTCCCGGCTCGGCTGCACGCGCTTCGGCTCGCCCGGCATCTTCGGGTACTCGGGCGGGTAGGGCAGGTCGCCGAGCCCGTGCTCCTCCTCGTCGCGGCGCGCGAGCGCGAGCGCGGCGTCGAGCGAGCAGTCGAGCTCGGGGTCGCGGTCGGCGCGCAGGGCGGCGAACAGGTCGCCGCGCTCGGCGAACCGGGCCGGGACGGTCGTGACGTCGAAGTCGTCGGGGTGCACCTGGTCGACCTCGTCCCACTCGAGCGGCGTCGACACCGTGGCCCGCTTGTTGGGCCGGATCGAGTACGCCGAGGCGATGGTGCGGTCGCGGGCCATCTGGTTGTAGTCGACGAAGATCTTGGACCCGCGCTCCTCCTTCCACCACTTGGTGGTGACCCGGTCCGGGAGCCGCCGCTCGAGCTCGCGGCCGATCGCGATCGTCGCCCGGCGGGCCTGCACGAACGACCAGCGCGGCGCCAGCGGCACGAAGACGTGGATGCCTCGCCCGCCCGACGTCTTGGGGTAGCCCGTGAGGCCCAGCTCGCCGAGCAGCTCGCGCAGGTGCGGGGCCACGGCGGCCGCGTCGTCGAAGTCGGTGCCGGGCTGCGGGTCGAGGTCGATGCGCAGCTGGTCGACCGCCTCCACGTCGTCGCGCCGCACCGGCCACGGGTGGAACGTCAGCGTGCCGAGGTTCGCCGCCCACGCGACGACGGCCAGCTCGGTCGGGGCCACCTCGTCGGCGGTGCGGCCCGAGGGGAACGCGATCGTGGCGGTCTCGACGTACTCGGGGGCACCCTTGGGCACGCGCTTCTGGTAGAACGCGTCGCCGCGGTTGTCGGCGCGCGTGGCCATCACCGCGCCCTCGAACACGCCCTTGGGCCAGCGCTCGAGCGTCGTGGGGCGGTGCAGCAGCGCGCCGAGGATCCCGTCGCCCACGGACAGGAAGTACTCGACCACCTGGAGCTTGGTGATGCCGCGCTCGGGGAACACGACCCGGTCGGGGCTGGTGACGCGGACGGGGCGGCCGTCGGCCTCGAGCTCGACGGCGTTCGCGGAGGCCATGCGCCCAAACTAGGGCACGCCCGCCCCGACCGCAGCGGCCAGCACGCGGCGCGCGCGCGGCCGGCCCACCACGCGGGCGCGCAGCTCGAGCGCGCGACGGGCCGCGTCGAGGTCGACGCCGCACTCCTCCACCAGGGCGCGGATCGCGGCCACGGCCACGTCGACGTCCTCGCGCACCGCCAGGTCGACGACGGTGCGCACCGCCGTCGTGACCGGCACGCCGGCGAGGTGGACGACGTCCGTCGCCAGGAGGGGCTCCTGCCACACGTGCGCGCCGACCCACACCTCGGGGCGGTGCCGGCCGGTCGGGTAGGCCAGGTGGAGCACCCCGTCGTCGGGCACGCCCGCGTGCAGCCAGGCGGCCGTCCTGCCGGCGACCACCGACCCGCCCGGGACCGGCGGCAGCGCCCGCGCGCGCACCTCGGCGTCCACCGGGGTGCCGGCCGGCACCGCGCACCGTCCGCGCACGACCCGCAGGGCGCCGTCGCGCACGAGGCAGTCCCACGCGACCGGCCCGCCGACATGCTCGGGCGTCACGAGCGCCGGGCGGGGCGCAGGCCGGGGGTCGAGA
This sequence comes from Isoptericola variabilis 225, assembly GCF_000215105.1. Lineage (GTDB taxonomy): Bacteria > Actinomycetota > Actinomycetes > Actinomycetales > Cellulomonadaceae > Isoptericola > Isoptericola variabilis_A. The sequence goes on along the minus strand of NC_015588.1, from coordinate 1,777,472 downwards.
AGAGCGGCGAGGCGGACCACGACCGCACACTAGGCCGCGACCCGGACCGCCGGCGCGACGACACGGCCCGGCCTGTGGACCCGTGCGGGATCCACAGGCCGGGCCGTCGACGTCGAGAGGCGTCCGGCGCGCGCAGGGTCAGCCGCGCGACTCCTCGGCGGCCTTGACGACCTGCTCGAGCCACGCGCGCCGGGCGGCGATCGCACCCTCGAGCTCGTCGGCCTTGCGCCGGTCGCCAGCCTCGCGCGCCGCGGCCAGGTCCGCCTCCAGGCCCTCGATCGCGGCCTCGAGCTGGGCCGCCGCACCCTCGGCACGGGCCCGGGTCTCGGGGTTCGTGCGCGTCCACTGCGCCTGCTCGGCGTCACGGATCGCGTTCTCGACCGCCCGGAGCCGGCCCTCGACGCGCTGGACGTCGCCGCGCGGGACCTTGCCCGCCTCCTCCCAGCGCTCCTGGATGCCGCGCAGGGCGGCCTTGGCGGCGCCCAGGTCGGTGATCGGCAGCAGCGCCTCGGCCTCGGCGAGCAGCGCCTCCTTGACCTTGAGGTTCTCCGCGTACTCCGCGTCGACCGCGGCGTTCGCGGCGTCGCGCGCGGCGAAGAAGTGGTCCTGCGCGGCGCGGAACCGGGCCCACAGGGCGTCGTCGTCCTTGCGGCTCGCGCGGCCGGCCGCCTTCCACCGCGTCATGAGGTCGCGGTACGAGGCCGCCGTCGCACCCCAGTCGGTGCTGTCCTGCAGCGCCTCTGCCTCGGCGACCAGCTTCTCCTTGGCGGCCTTCGCGGAGGCGTTGCGCTGCTCGAGCTCGGCGAAGAAGTGCCGGCGTTCGCGGTCGAACGCGGTCCGCGCGTGGCTGAACCGCTTCCACAGCGACTCCTCGGTGGGCCGGTCGATGCGCGGACCCGAGCGCTGCGCCTCCTTCCAGCGGTCGAGCAGCCGGCGCAGCTCCTCGCCCGCGGGGCGCCACTGCATCTTGGACGGGTCGGTCTCGGCGATGCGCTCGGCCGCCTCGACGATCTCGGTGCGCGCCTCGATCGCGCGGGCCTTGGCGGCGGCCCGCTCCTCCTCGAGCGCCGCGCGGCGCTCGGCCGCGCGCGTGCGCAGGGCGTCGACGCGAGCGCGCAGCCCGTCGAGGTCGCCCACCGCGGCCGGCTCGGCCGTCTCCTCGCCCAGCTTCGCGAGCGTCTGGTCGATCTCGCGCACCGACAGGTCGGCGCTCTCGAGGCGCGTCTCGAACAGCGCCACCTTGGCGACCAGGTCGAGGTAGCGGCGGACGTACAGGCTCAGCGCCTCGGACTCCGGCACACCGGGGAACTGCCCGACGACGCGCTCGCCCGCCGCCTCGCGGACGTAGACGTTGCCCTCCTCGTCCACGCGGCCGAACGTCGACGCGGCCGCCGTCTCCGCGGCGTCGTGCACCGGCGGGACGACCGGCGTCGGCGCGGTCTCGGGCTTCGCGGCCGGCTTGACCGCCGCGGGCGTCGGGCGGCGCAGCGCCGACGGCTTCGGCGCCCCGGCCAGCGCCGACGGCTTCGGAGCGGCCGGTGCCGTCTCGGCCGGGGCCTCCTCGGCGGCCGGGGCCTCTTCGGCGGCGGGTTCCTCGGCGGCCGGGGCCCCTTCGGTGGCGGTCGTCTCGTCCTGCGTCGCGGTGTCGTCCGGGGCGCCCTCGGGCGCGGCGGGAGCCTCGTCGGACGCCTCGGCGGGCTCCTGGGTCGGCTCCTCGGCGGGCGCCTCGGTGGCCGTGCCGGGTTCGGTCGGAGTCTCGGCCTGCTCCTGGTCGACGGCGGCCTCGGGCTTCTCGGGGCCGGTCGAGCCGGGGGTGCTCTCGCTCACTGGGTCTCAACTCCTTCGATGATGACGGGGCTGGCGGGGGAGCCGTCGCCGGCTCCGTCCACCGTGCCCGCGTCAGCGACTGCCTGGACGACGTCCAGGCCGGACGTGACGGTGCCGAACACCGTGTACCCGCCCGCGGTGTCGGACGGGATGGTGGAATCCTGGTACACCAGGAAGAACTGGGAGCCCATCGACGCGCCGTCGCCGCCGCGCCGCGCCATCGCGAGCGTGCCGGCCGGGTAGACGTCGTCCTCGGGCGCGTTCTCGATGGGTCCGAACTGGTAGCCGGGCCCGCCCGTGCCGGTCGCGGTGGGGTCGCCGCACTGCAGCACGTAGATGCCCGACGTCGTCAGGCGGTGGCAGTGCGTGTCGTCGAAGTAGCCCTGCTGCGCGAGCGACACGAAGCTGGCCACGGCCTGCGGCGCGTTCTCGCCGTCGAGCTCGAGCACGACGTCGGACACCTCGCCGTCGACGCACAGGGTGAGCGTGGCGGTCCAGGTCCGGCCCTCGGCGACGGACGGGTCGGGCAGCGCACCGCCCGTGCGCGCGGTCGTCGACCCCTCGGGGCACCCGTTCGTCGAGGGGGTCGCGGCGACGTCGGCCGGGGCGTCGGCGCTGCTCAGGCCCGCGACGAGCGCACCACCGCCCACCAGGGCAAGCGCGGCGACGAGCGCCACGACCATGGAGACGCGGCGCCGACGCTCGCGCGCCCTCGCCTGCCGCTGCTCCCACTTCGCCTGCCGCTTGCGCGCGTAGTCGCGCTCGCGCTTGCTGGCCGCCACCGCCGCGCCACCTCCCTGCTCCTGTCGGCCGCCGACCACCGGCGACACGCGTGCGGGGGACAGTCTAGGCGCCGCGACGCAGGTCACACCGCGCCCCCTCGCGCCCCGCGGACCGGGGAGGGCCGGGGCGGGCGCTAGCGTGACCGTCATGGAGGTCCACGTCGTCGTCGCGCCCGTGTTCGCCACCAATTGCTGCGTCGTGGTCGCGGGCCCGCGGCACGACGACGGCACGCGCGACTGCGTCGTCGTCGACCCCGGGGCGGGGGTCGCCGACGGGGTCGCCCGCGTGGTCGACGACCGGCGGCTGCGCGTGCGCGCGGTCCTCGCGACGCACGGTCATGTCGACCACACGTGGGACGCCGCCGCCCTCTGCGAGCGGTACGGGGTGCCGATGCGGCTGCACGCCGCCGACGCCTACCGGCTCACGGACCCGTTCGGCACGCTCGGCCTCGGCGCCGGCGGTCCCGGGGTGAGCGGCGCCCTGCGGCAGGCCCTCGCCGGGCTCGGGCTGCGCGCCGAGGACCACCGCGCTCCGTCCCGCGTCGAGCCCTTCGACGGCGACGGTCGCACCCTGACGGCAGGCGACGTCGTCCTGCGCGCCGTGCACGCCCCGGGTCACACCGAGGGCTCGACGCTCTACGTCCTCGACGACGCCGACCCGCCCGGCGTCGTCCTGGCGGGCGACGTGCTCTTCGCCGGCTCCGTCGGGCGCACGGACCTGCCCGGCGGCGACCCGGAGACGATGCGGGCGACTCTGCGCGACGTCGTCGCACGCCTCGACCCGGCCCTCGCGGTCGTGCCCGGGCACGGGCCGGCGACCACCGTGGGCCAGGAGCTCGCCACGAACCCGTTCCTCGCGGCCCGCTGACCGGGAGGCGCGCACCGCCGTCGTCGGGGGACCGCCGGATCTGGGAAGATCGTGCCCATGGCACGCCCCACCCCGCTCTCCGGCTTCCCCGAATGGCTCCCCGACGGTCGCGTCGTGGAGCAGCACGTCCTCGAGGTGCTGCGCCGCACCTTCGAGCTCCACGGGTTCGCGGGGATCGAGACGCGGGCGGTCGAGCCGCTCGACCAGCTGCTGCGCAAGGGCGAGACCTCCAAGGAGGTCTACGTGCTGCGCCGCCTGCAGGCCGAGGAGGGCGAGAGCGCCTCGGACGACAAGGGCGAGAAGCAGCTCGGCCTGCACTTCGACCTCACCGTGCCGTTCGCGCGGTACGTCCTCGAGAACGCCGGCCGGCTCGCGTTCCCGTTCAAGCGCTACCAGATCCAGAAGGTCTGGCGGGGCGAGCGCCCGCAGGAGGGTCGCTTCCGCGAGTTCGTCCAGGCCGACATCGACGTCGTCGGCGCCGGCGAGCTGCCGTACCACTACGAGGTCGAGCTGCCGCTCGTCATGGCCGAGGCGCTCGGCGCGCTGCGCGAGATCGGCGTGCCCGAGGTGCGCATCCTCGTCAACAACCGCAAGGTCGCCGAGGGCTTCTACCGCGGGCTCGGACTCGGCGACGTCGAGGGCGTGCTGCGCCAGGTCGACAAGCTCGACAAGATCGGGCCCGACGCCGTCGCCGAGCTGCTCGTCGCCGAGCAGGGCGCGACGCCCGAGCAGGCCAAGGCATGCCTCGAGCTGGCCGCGATCTCGGGCACGGACGCGTCCGTCGTGGAGCAGGTGCGTGCGCTCGCGGCGTCGTACGACGCGGTCACGGACCTGCTGGAGACCGGGCTCGCCGAGCTGCGCGCGCTGGTCGAGGCGGCGGCGCGCCGCGCGCCCGGCGTCGTCGTCGCCGACCTGAAGATCGCGCGCGGCCTCGACTACTACACCGGCTCGGTCTACGAGACGGTGCTCGTCGGCCACGAGCAGCTGGGCTCCATCTGCTCGGGCGGCCGCTACGACACCCTCGCTTCGGACGGCAAGAACACCTACCCGGGCGTGGGGCTGTCGATCGGCGTCTCGCGTCTCGTGTCGCGGCTGCTGTCCGCGGGCCTCGTGCGCGCGACGCGCGGCGTGCCCGCCGCGGTGCTCGTCGCGGTGACCGACGAGGAGACGCGCGAGGCCTCGGACGCGGTCGCCACCGCGCTGCGGGCGCGCGGCATCCCGGCCGACGTCGCCCCGACCGCCGCGAAGTTCGGCAAGCAGATCAGGTACGCCGACCGGCGCGGCATCCCCTTCGTGTGGTTCCCCGGCACCACCGGCGAGGACGGCGTGCGCGGCGCGGACCAGGTCAAGGACATCCGCTCGGGCGAGCAGGTCGACGCCGACGCCGCGACGTGGGAGCCGCCCGCGGAGGACCTGTGGCCGCGCGTCGTGCCGGGGGAGTGACGCTCAGACCTCGATGAGCGCGAGCACGTTGCGCGCGGGGTCGCGGAACCAGGCGATCGTCGGGCCGCGCGACGGGTCGGTGCTGCGCACGATCCCGTCGTCGTCCTGCGGCATGCCGGGGTAGCGCTCGAGCTGCACGCCGGTGACGTCGAGCTCGAGCCCCATCGGCGAGCGGTTCACCGCGAGCCCGAGCGTGTCGCGGTAGAAGCGCTCGGCGGCGTCGAGGTCGTCGACGGAGAATCCGCTGAACGCGCGGTGCACGGTGACCATGGGTGCCTCCTGGTGTCGGTGCCCGGCGGCGGTCCGCCGGGCCATGACATGTGGACCGGCGGGAGGGCGCCCGGCTCACCGGTCCCGCGCTTGACCACCCATTAGAACGCATGTTCGAATGGGTGGGTGAGATGGGACGGGCAGTCGATCACCGCCGACGACGGCGCACTGCCGGGCCTCGAGCTGGCGGGCCTGGCCCGCGCGGGCCTGGTGCGCAGCGTGCGCACGCCCGAGTTCGCCGGCATCACGTTCCACGAGGTGCTGGCCAAGAGCGCGCTGTCCAAGGTGCCCGCCGCCTCGCGCATGCCGTTCCGGTGGACGATCAACCCGTACCGCGGCTGCAGCCATGCATGTCGGTACTGCGTGGGGCCCGAGACGCCCGTGCTGATGGGCGACGGGACGTGGCGCGCCATCGGAAAGCTGGTGCCGGGTGACGAGGTGATGGGCACCGAGGTGGTCGGCGGCGAGCGGCGCTACGTCGTGACCGCCGTCGTCGACAGGTGGGAGACGCGCAAGCCCGCCTACCGCGTGACCCTGAGCGACGGCACCGAGCTCGTGGCCTCGGGGGACCACCGCTTCCTCGCCGAGGACGGCTGGCGCTACGTCGCCGCAGCGCCCGACGGGGAGCGCGTGCTGACCGAGGGGGTGCGGCTCCTCGGGCCGGGGCGTCAGGCCGACGGAACGGTCTCTCCGGTGGCCGGCCGGGTGGACGCAGCCGGAGGGCTCACCGTCGTGAGCGTGACGTCGCTCGGTCCGCGGCTGCGCGACCTGGTCGACATCACGACCGGCACGGGAGACTTCGTCGCCGCCGGCGTCGTCAGCCACAACTGCTTCGCCCGGCCCACCCACGAGTACCTCGACCTCGACGCGGGCAAGGACTTCGACTCCGAGGTCGTCGTCAAGATCAACGTCGACGAGGTGCTGCGCGCCGAGCTGGCCAAGAAGTCGTGGCAGCGCGAGCCGGTCGCACTCGGCACGAACACCGACCCGTACCAGCGTGCCGAGGGGCGCTACACGCTCATGCCGGGGATCATCACGGCGCTCGCGGACTCCGGCACGCCGTTCTCGATCCTCACCAAGGGCACGCTCCTGCGCCGCGACCTGCCGCTCATCGCCGAGGCGGCGCAGAAGGTCCAGGTCGGGCTCGGAGTCTCCCTGGCCTTCGTCGACAAGGAGCTGCAGCAGTCGGTCGAGCCGGGCACCCCGACGCCGCAGGCCCGCCTCGACCTCGTGCGCGCCGTGCGCGACGCCGGTCTGCCGTGCGGCGTCATGGTCGCTCCGGTGCTGCCTTGGCTCACGGACTCGCGCGACCACCTCCGGCGGCTTCTCGACGCGATCGCGGAGGCGGGCGCGACGGGCGTGACCGTCATCCCGCTCCACCTCAAGCCCGGCACGCGCGAGTGGTACCTGCAGTGGCTCGAGCGCGAGCACCCCGAGCTCGTCGACGGGTACGGGCGCGTGTACGCGCGCGGCACGTACGCGCTGAAGGCCTACCGCACCTGGCTGTGGGAGCGGGTGCAGCCGCTGCTGCACGAGCGCGGCTTCGGCTCGTCCGGTCATCGGGCGCGCTCGGGCGTGACTGGCCGGTACGACGACGAGCTGCGCCCGCACCACGAGGGTGACTACCCGTCCGGATCCATGGCGAGGTCCGCGGACGGTGGCGGCGCGGTCGCGGGCATGCCGGTGGACGGCAGCGGCCTGGAGGTGGCGGGCGCCGGCGTCGAGCAGGTGCTGTTCTGACCCGTGCTCTCGCGGGCCGCACGACGGCTCACCGGACGAACGAGAACCACAGCACGAACACGCACAGCAGGAGCATGCCGGTCGCGTTCACGAAGAAGTTGCGTCCTACGACGGTCAGAACCAGGCGAGCGAGCGCCCGTGCTGGTGCGCCCACGCCACGGCGTCGCCGTCGACCCCGAGCACCATCGTCGGCTCCTCGGGCAGGGGTGGTGCGCCGTCGAGCAGCGACGGCAGGACGTCGGGGAGCTCGATGCCCACCCAGCGGCAGGCGCCGTCGGCCACGAGCGTGCGCATCATCGCGTCGAAGCGCTGCCGGTCGTGCGCGCTCAGGTACATGATCACGGCCGTGTGGACGACCACCACCTCGCCGTGGGCGGCCGCCTCCTCGACGAGCCGGGGGACCTCCACCAGCAGGTCGCCCTCGACGACCGGGGGCGGCTCCGCCCGCGCCAGCTCCACGGCGCGGCGGAGCTGAGCGCGCCGGTCGTCGTTCTCCGGCCACACGAGGCGCTCCAGCCACGCCACCGCGTCGTCGTCTCGCACGTCGAGCGGGCGCAGGTCGACCCCGGCACGCCACGCGACGTCGGGAGGCGCCGCCGGGAGCGGGGCGGCGCCGGTGACCGTGCACGCCAGGCGCGGCTCGGGCCCGACGGCGACCACGCCGTCGGGCGTCGACCACGCGTAGCCCCACCGGTCGGGGTAGAGGCACAGGCCGGCACTCGCACCCGCTTCGACCAGGGCGAGCGGGCGGTCGGCGCCGAGGCCCGCGAACGCCGGGACCAGGGTGGCGAGCCGGCCCACCTCGTTGGTCTGCGTCACGTGCGTCAGGACGGTCGCACGGATCGTGCCGTCGTCGGCCAGCAGCGCGTCGCGCAGCCCGGCGTACGGTCCGGGCGCCGGCACGCCGTGGAGGCGGGCGGCGGCGAACACGAGCGTCGGGTGCTGCTTGTCCCGCGGCAGCGCGGCGAGCCAGGCGAGCACCTCGGCGTCGGCAGCGACCCCGCGCGCCCAGGCGGCGTAGCACGGCGACCCGCCCGACGTCGCCCAGGCGGCGAAGCCGGCGTACGTGCGAGCGATGTCGGCGGCCGCCGCCACCGCGGTCAGTCCTCCTCGACCAGCCGAGCGGGGAAGCCGCCGGTCGCGACGGGGCCCCAGCGCTCGATCGTGATCCGGACGATCGACTTGCCCTGGTCCACCATGGCCTGGCGGTACTCGTCCCAGTCGGGGTGCTCCTTGCCCGCCGCGGCCCGGTAGTACTCGACGAGGGGCTCGACCGACTCGGGGACGTCGAGCACCTCCGCGGTGCCGTCGACCTGGACCCAGGCGTCGCCGAAGTCGTCTCCGAGAGAGACGAACGACGCCTGCGGACGCCGGCGAAGGTTGCGGACCTTGGCGCGCTCGGGGTACGTCGAGATCACCACGCGACCCTCGCCGTCGACCCCGTACGTCACCGGGCTCAGCTGCGGGCAGCCGTCCGTGCGCGTCGTCACGAGCACGCCGTTGCGGCGCGAGCGCAGGAAGTCCAGCAGCTCGTCACGGTCGACGGTCGTGTTCGTGGCGATCTGCCGGGCCATCGCAATCTCCTCGCGGTCGGGTGGGCTGCACGCACTAGACTCGCACAGGCGCCGGGCGCGTCCGCGCCGTCGGCGCACCGCCCGACGTCGACATCCCGACACGTTCGAAAGGACCCCTCCGTGCTCCGCACCCACACGGCCGGCTCACTGCGGGCCGAGCACATCGGCCAGACCGTCACCCTCACGGGGTGGGTCGATCGCCGCCGGGATCACGGAGGAGTGGCCTTCATCGACCTGCGGGACGCCTCCGGCATCGCCCAGGTCGTCATCCGCGACGAGTCGGTCGCCCACCCGCTGCGCGCCGAGTTCGTGCTCCAGGTGACCGGCGAGGTCTCGCGCCGCCCCGAGGGCAACGCCAACCCGAACCTCGCCACGGGCGAGATCGAGGTCATCGCTCGCGACGTCGTCGTGCTCAACGAGTCCGCGCCGCTGCCGTTCCAGGTCTCGACCGCGATCGCGGACACGGAGACCGTCGGCGAGGAGGCGCGCCTCAAGCACCGCTACCTCGACATCCGCCGCCCGCAGCAGGCGCACGCGCTGCGCCTGCGCGCCAAGGTCAACGCCGCGGCACGTCGCGTCCTGGACGGCCACGACTTCGTCGAGGTGGAGACGCCCACCCTGACCCGGTCGACGCCCGAGGGCGCCCGCGACTTCCTCGTGCCGGCCCGCCTCGCGCCCGGCTCCTGGTACGCGCTGCCGCAGTCGCCGCAGCTGTTCAAGCAGCTCCTCATGGTCGGCGGCCTCGAGCGCTACTACCAGATCGCGCGCTGCTACCGCGACGAGGACTTCCGCGCCGACCGCCAGCCCGAGTTCACGCAGCTCGACGTCGAGATGAGTTTCGTCGACCAGGACGACGTCATCGCCCTCACCGAGGAGCTGCTCACCGAGATCTGGAAGCTGGTCGACGTCCAGGTCCCCACCCCGATCGAGCGCATCACCTACGCCGACGCCATGCGCCTGTACGGCACGGACAAGCCCGACCTGCGCTTCGGCAACCCGCTCGTCGAGCTGACCGAGTACTTCAAGGACACCCCGTTCCGGGTGTTCCAGTCGGAGTACGTCGGCGCCGTCGTCATGCCCGGCGGTGCCTCGCAGCCGCGCCGCCAGTTCGACGCCTGGCAGGAGTGGGCCAAGCAGCGCGGCGCCCGCGGCCTGGCGTACGTGACGTTCGGCGAGGACGGCAGCCTCGGCGGCCCCGTCGCCAAGAACCTGTCCGACGCCGAGCGCGAGGGCCTCGCCGCCGCGACCGGCGCGCAGCCGGGCGACGCGGTGTTCTTCGCCGCGGGCAAGACGTCGGAGGCCCGGTCGCTGCTCGGCGCCGCCCGCCTCGAGATCGCGCACCGTACCGGGCAGATCGACCCGGACGCCTGGTCGTTCGTGTGGGTCGTCGACGCCCCGCTGTTCAAGCCCACGGGCGAGGACGACGACGTCGCGGTCGGCCACTCCGCCTGGACGGCCGTGCACCACGCCTTCACCTCGCCGCACCCAGAGTGGGTCGACCGCTTCGAGGAGGACCCGGGCAACGCGCTGGCGTACGCCTACGACATCGTCTGCAACGGCAACGAGATCGGCGGCGGGTCGATCCGTATCCACCGCCGCGACGTCCAGGAGCGCGTCTTCCAGGTCATGGGCATCGGCCCGGCCGAGGCGCAGGAGAAGTTCGGCTTCCTGCTCGACGCGTTCAAGTACGGCGCCCCGCCGCACGGCGGCATCGCGTTCGGCTGGGACCGCATCGTCGCGCTGCTGACGAAGTCGCCGTCCATCCGCGACGTCATCGCGTTCCCCAAGTCCGGCGGCGGCTACGACCCGCTCACCGACGCGCCCGCGCCGATCACCCCGGAGCAGCGCAAGGAGGCCGGCGTCGACGTCGTCCCCGAGGCCGTCACGGCGGCCGCCGCAGGGGAGTGAGCCTCCAGCTCGAAGCCGGGAGGATCGCGCTCGCGGGCGTCGACCTCCCGGCCCGCTGGGCGACCCACCCCGTCGTCGTCGCGGAGAACGTCCGCCGCGGGTGGGACGCCACGCACGTGTGGTTCGACGACGACGCGCTGCTCGCCCGGCTGCGCTGGCGCGCGCGGACCGACGGCGAGGCGCCCGACGTGCCGTTCGCCGTCGAGCACGACGACGCGGGCGTCAGCCTGCTCGCCGTCGGGGAGCCCGACGCCGCCGCACGGCTCGTCCTCGACGCCGACGCGCAGCTGCGGGCCGACGGGCGCGCGCTCGGCCCCGTGACGCGCACGTCGGTGCCGCGCGGGACGCACCGGGCGCTCGCGGCGCTCGCCGCAGCACGCGGCGTCGACGCCCCGGCGCCGTTCGACCGGCCGCCGTCCGGCGCCTGGGACTGGCTCGGGACGACGGCGGAACCGCCGGCGCAGCCCGGCGAGGACCGCGTCGTCGAGCTCGCGGGCGAGGACGGGCGCGCCGAGGTGGCCGAGTGCCTCGCCGTCGCGCACCCGCACGGCGAGCTGCCCGTCGACGAGCCGCGCTCGCGCTGGTTCGGCTGGCGCGACCACGACGGCGTGCTGCGCGGCGTCGTCGGCGCCTCGCGGCGGGTGCCCGGCCAGCCCTGGGTGCTCGGGTCGGTCGGCACCGACCCCGCCTGGCGCGGACGCGGGATCGCCGCCGCGGTCACCGCCGTCGCGACCCGCGAGGGCCTCGCCGAGGCACCCATGGTCACCCTCGGCATGTACGCCGACAACGACACCGCGCGCCGGCTCTACCGCCGCCTCGGGTACGAGGTCGCCCAGGAGTTCGAGAGCTGGCGCCCCTGAGGGCTGTCGGCGGGCGTCCGTAGGCTGGGCCGCATGGATCTGTTCGATGCCGTGACCACCGGTGAGCACGGGACGCCGGTGACCACGCGCACCGGGCCGGGCGCGCCCCTCGCGGTCCGCATGCGGCCCGCCTCCCTCGACGAGGTCGCCGGCCAGGCGCACCTGCTGGTGCCCGGCTCGCCCCTGCGCCGCCTCGTCGAGCCCGCGGACGAGGCCGCCCGCCGCGCCGCCCCCGGCTCCGTCATCCTCTGGGGCCCGCCGGGCGTCGGCAAGACCACGCTCGCCTACCTCGTCGCGACCGTCTCCGGACGCCGGTTCGTCGAGCTCTCCGCCGTCACCGCGGGCGTCAAGGAGGTCCGCCAGGTCGTCGAGGACGCCCGGCGCCGCCTCGCGACCGGCGGCGAGGAGACCGTGCTGTTCATCGACGAGGTGCACCGCTTCTCCAAGACCCAGCAGGACGCCCTGCTGCCCAGCGTCGAGAACCGGTGGGTCACGCTCGTCGCCGCGACGACCGAGAACCCGTCGTTCTCCGTCAACTCGCCGCTCCTCAGCCGCTCGCTCCTGCTCACGCTCAAGCCGCTCACGTCCGACGACGTGCGCGCTCTCGTACGACGCGCGGTGAGCGACGAGCGCGGGCTCGGCGACGCCGTCGCGCTCGACGCCGACGCCGAGGACCAGCTCGTGCGCATGGCCGGCGGCGACGCCCGCAAGGCGCTCACCATCCTCGAGGCCGCGGCCGGCGCGGCGCTCGCGGACGGCGCGGCGACCGCCGACCCGACGTCCGGCACGCCGGTGACGGTCGACCTCGCGACCGTCGAGCGCGCGGTCGACGTCGCCGCCGTGCGGTACGACCGCGACGGCGACCAGCACTACGACGTGATCTCCGCGTTCATCAAGTCGATCCGCGGCTCGGACGTCGACGCGGCGCTCCACTACCTCGCGCGGATGGTCGCCGCGGGGGAGGACCCGCGGTTCATCGCGCGCCGGCTCGTGATCTCGGCCGCCGAGGACGTCGGCATGGCCGATCCTTCCGCGCTGCAGACCGCCGTGGCCGCCGCGCAGGCCGTCCAGCTCATCGGCATGCCCGAGGGGCGGATCGTGCTCGCCGAGGCCGTCGTCCACCTCGCGACGGCGCCCAAGTCCAACCGCGCCTACGCCGGCATCAACGCGGCGATGGAGGACGTGCGCGCCGGGCGCATCGGCGTCGTGCCCGCGCACCTGCGCGACGCGCACTACGCGGGCGCGGAGAAGATCGGGCACGGCAAGGGGTACGTCTACTCGCACGACGAGCCGCACGCGATCGCCGCGCAGCAGTACCTGCCCGACGAGCTCGTCGGGCGGCGGTACTACACGCCCAGCGACCGCGGCTACGAGCGCCATGTCGCCGACCGATTGGAGCGCATCCGCGAGATCCTCGACCGCTGACGTTTCTGCCACCCCCGCGAGATAGCGATCCGTCGCCGACGTAGCGACGGGGCACCACGACAGGGCGTGCCGATGTCGATCGGTCGCTACCTCGGCGCGGTGCGGATCAGACACCGTCCACACGCACCCGTCGTCCACAGAGCGGGGGCGCGTGCGGCACGGGGTGACTCCTGCCCCGTGCAGCCTGGCGCCATGGAGACGAACCACCCGCCCGGCCGTCCAGGTGGCGACGTCCCGCAGGGACGCACGTTGCCGCAGGTGATCCGGTCGAGCCGCGACCGAGAAGCCGAGGTGGGTGCGCGTCACCGACGCGGAAAGCTCCGGAAGATCCGGCACGGGATCTACGTCGAGTCGGCCGGACAGCTGCCGGCGGCGTCGGTCGCGGTGCGGCGGGAGCGCGAGCACCTCGTCAACCTGGCGGCGACCTTGTCGTCCCTTCGTACGGACCTGTGGGTGAGCCACACGAGCGCCGCGCTGCTGTGGGGCTGCTGGACCTACCGTCTGGGGGCGACGGCCGAGATCACGCAGCTGCACCCGCCGGACGTCAGGGCGAGCGCCGGCCCGGTCCGCCGGCACTGGACGGACCTTCCCGAGCGGGACCGCACCTTGCTGGGCGACGTGCCGGTCACGACGCTCGAGCGCACGGTCGTCGACTGCGCCCGCTCCCTGCCCGGCGACCAGGCCATCGTCGTCGTCGAGTCGGCGCTGCGGATCGGGTGCGACGGCGCACTCGTGGCGGCGATCCTCAAGGAGTCCACGGGCAGACGCGGGGTGCGGTCCGCCCGACGGGTGCTCGACGTCGCCGACGGTCGCGTCGAGTCGCCGGGTGAGGCCCGACTGAGGTGGATGCTCCTCTCCGCAGGGCTTCCGTACCCGGACGCCGCCATCCCGGTGGAGACGTGGGCGGGGGAGCGGTGGGTCGACCTCGGGTGGCCCGACCTCCAGGTGGGCTTCGAGTTCGACGGTCGGCTCAAGTACGCGGGCCTGCCTCCGGCGCAGCTGGAGCAGGTGCTGTACGAGGAGAAGCGTCGCCACGACGCGCTCGTCGAGGCGGGGTGGATCCTCATCCGTGTCTCCTGGGCGGACCTGGACGACCCCGAGGCGCTGCTGCGCCGGGTGGACGCGGCGCGTCGTCGTGCCCGTGCTCGGCTGCGCGGCGCGAGATAGCGATCCGTCGTCGAGATAGCGACCAGACGTCTCCAGAGGTGGCTGAGAGTGCGACAGGTCGCTACCTCGACGACGGATCGCTACCTCGAGGGGAGGGAGAGGGGCCCCGGCGGGATGGGCTAGGATGGTCCGGTTGCCTTTCCGGCGACCGCCTGGGACCTCGGCCCCGTGAGCACCGCGAGGTGCTCCTTCGGCTGGTCCCGCACCCGGCTCGTCCCGGGTGTGACCTCATCCATCACGACAGGACAGGAAGCACAGTGACCTCTGTGACCCGTTCGCGCCGCCAGGTCCGCCTGAGCCGCGCCCTCGGCCTCGCGCTCACGCCCAAGGCCGTCAAGCACTTCGAGAAGCGCCCGTACCCGCCCGGTGAGCACGGCCGCGCCCGCCGCCGCACCGAGTCGGACTACGCGGTCCGCCTGCGCGAGAAGCAGCGTCTGCGCGCCCAGTACGCGCTGCGCGAGAAGCAGCTCGTCAAGGTCTACGAGAACGCCCGCAAGCACCCGGGCCTGACCGGTGAGGTCATGGTCGAGGACCTCGAGACCCGCCTCGACGCGCTCGTGCTGCGCGCCGGTTTCGCCCGCACCATCCTGCAGGCGCGCCAGGCCGTGACGCACCGCCACATCCTCGTCGACGGCAAGATCGTCGACCGCCCGTCGTTCCGCGTGAAGCCGGGCCAGACCATCCAGGTCAAGCCCAAGTCGCAGGCCACGACGCCGTTCCAGGTCGCCGCCGCCGGCGCGCACCGCGACGTCCTGCCGGCCGTCCCGGGCTACCTGGACGTCCAGCTCGAGAAGCTCACCGCGACGCTGGCGCGCAAGCCGAAGCGCGCCGAGGTCCCCGTGACCTGCGACGTGCAGCTCGTCGTCGAGTTCTACGCTCGCTGACGCACCGCGGCTCGCCGCGACGCACGACCTCGGACGCCCCGTCACCCGCTCGCGCGGGGGGCGGGGCGTCCGCCGTCCCGGGATATAGGGTGACCGACGTCGTGCTCCACCGGAGCAGTTCACCCGAGCGAGGAGAGATCTGATGACCGCAGGTGACGTGGCAGGCCTCATCGCCGCCGTCGCGTTCGTGCTGCTCGTGGGCGTGCTCGCGGTGCCGCTCGTCAAGCTCGGGCGGGTGCTCGACGAGCTCTCGCGCAGCGTCCGCGAGGTCACGGAGCACTCGGTGACGATCCTCGACGAGGCGGCCACGACCGTCGCGTCCGCCAACGAGCAGCTCGTCAAGGTCGACACGATCACGACGTCGGCCGCGCAGGTGAGCGAGAACGTGTCCGCGCTCGCCGGGCTGTACGCCGCGACGCTGGGCCGTCCGCTGGTCAAGGTCGCGGCGTTCTCCTACGCGGTCCGCCAGGCGTTCGCGGGTGCGTCGCGCACCGCTCGCGAGGAGGGTCGCCGGTGATGCGCCGCCTGTTCTGGGTCGGCGTCGGCGTGACGATCACGGTCGTCGTCATCCGCCGCGGCAAGCGTCTCGTCGCGCAGTACGCGCCCGAGGCGGTCGTCGACCGCGCCGAGCGCACGGCGCAGGACCTCGGGCACCGCGCCGAGACCTTCGTGGGCGCCTTCCGCAGCGAGTTCACGACGGCGCGCGCCCGGCGCGAGGCCGAGCTCACCGCGGCGCTGCTCGCCGAGGGCCAGCCCGACCCCGACGACGTGCGCGCGAGCGGGCTGCGCGCGTCCACCGTCCGCCCGGGGCGGTCCGCCGTCGGCCGCCACGCGTCGGTGCCGCGCGACGTCGAGGCCGAGATCGCGGCCGACGAGGCCGAGCTCGGCTACTCGTTCTGAGACACCCCGTCCCGACCACCTCC
Source organism: Isoptericola variabilis 225 (assembly GCF_000215105.1). Lineage (GTDB taxonomy): Bacteria > Actinomycetota > Actinomycetes > Actinomycetales > Cellulomonadaceae > Isoptericola > Isoptericola variabilis_A. The sequence goes on along the minus strand of NC_015588.1, from coordinate 1,761,801 downwards.
CGGCAGGCGGGACAATGGGCCGAGGACCGCCTGCGGCCCGCCCGCCACCCAGCACACACCACGAAGGACACCATGCGTACCGCCGAGATCCGCCAGCGTTGGCTCGACTACTTCGAGTCGAAGGGGCACGAGCTCGTGCCGAGCGTCCCCCTGGTCTCGCCCGACCCGTCGATCCTGTTCACCATCGCCGGCATGGTGCCGTTCATCCCGTACATCCTGGGCACCGAGCAGGCGCCGTGGCCGCGTGTCGCGAGCGTGCAGAAGTGCATCCGGACCAACGACATCGAGAACGTCGGCCGCACCACGCGCCACGGCACGTTCTTCCAGATGAACGGCAACTTCTCGTTCGGCGACTACTTCAAGCGCGAGGCCATCGACTTCGCGTGGGAGCTGCTGACGACGGAGCAGTCGAAGGGCGGCTACGGCTTCGACGGCGACCGCCTGTGGGTGACGATCTGGGAGAAGGACGCCGAGGCGTACGAGGCCCTGACCAAGGGCGTGGGCATCGACCCGAAGCACGTCGTGCGCCTGCCGCGCGAGGAGAACTTCTGGGACACGGGCCAGCCCGGCCCGGCCGGCCCGTGCGCCGAGTGGCACTACGACCGCGGTCCCGCGTACGGCCCCGAGGCCGAGGGCGGCACCGTGGACCCGGGTGGCGACCGCTACCTCGAGGTCTGGAACCTCGTCTTCGACGAGTTCGTGCGCGGCGAGGGCCAGGGCAAGGACTACCCGCTGCTCGGCGAGCTCGAGCACAAGAGCATCGACACCGGTGCCGGCCTGGAGCGCATCGCGTTCCTGCTCCAGGGCAAGGAGAACATGTACGAGATCGACGAGGTCTTCCCCGTCATCTCGACCGTCGAGGAGCTGTCGGGCAAGCGCTACGGCGCCGACCCGGAGGACGACGTGCGCATGCGCGTCGTCGCCGACCACGTGCGCTCGTCGCTCATGGTCATCGGCGACGGCGTGCGCCCGTCGAACGAGGGCCGCGGCTACGTGCTGCGCCGCCTGCTGCGCCGCGCGGTGCGGGCCGTGCGCCTGCTCGGCGTCGACGAGGTCGCGCTGCCGTCGCTGCTGCCGGTCTCGAAGGACGCGATGAAGGCCTCGTACCCCGAGCTCGAGGCCGAGTTCGGCCGCATCAGCGACGTCGCCTACGCCGAGGAGGAGGCGTTCCGGCGCACGCTCGCGCAGGGCACCACGATCCTCGACACGGCCGTGAGCAAGGCGAAGTCCGCCGCCGACGGCCGCACGCCCACGCTCTCGGGCGCCGAGGCGTTCCAGCTGCACGACACCTACGGCTTCCCGATCGACCTCACGCTCGAGATGGCCGCCGAGCAGGGCGTCCAGGTCGACGAGAAGGCGTTCCGCGAGCTCATGGCGGAGCAGAAGCAGCGTGCCCGCGCCGACGCGCTCGCCAAGAAGACCGGGCACGCCGACCTGCGCGCCTACGAGACGCTGTCCAAGGAGCTGCGCTCGCCGGTCGAGTTCCTCGGGTACACCGACACCGAGGCCGCCGTCCAGGTCGCCGGCCTGCTCGTCGACGGCGTCCCGGCGCCGGCCGCGACCGCCCCGGCCGACGTCGAGGTCGTGCTCGACCGCACCCCGTTCTACGCCGAGGCCGGCGGCCAGCTCGCCGACCAGGGCACCATCGTGCTCGACGGCGGCGCCACGATCGAGGTCGACGACGTCCAGCGGCCGGTGGCCGGGCTGTCGGTCCACCGCGGCCGCCTGGTCGAGGGCACGGTGGCGCTCGGGGACCCGGGCACCGCACGCATCGACGTGGGCCGCCGGGTCGCGATCAGCCGCGCCCACTCGGCGACGCACATGATCCACAAGGCGCTGCACGAGATGGTCGGGCCCGACCGGACCCAGGCGGGCTCGGAGAACGCCCCGAGCCGCGTCCGGTTCGACTTCCGCTCGCCGTCGGCCGTGCCGTCGTCGGCGCTGACGGAGATCGAGGAGCGCGTCAACACGCGGCTCACCGAGAACCTCGAGGTCACCGACGCGACGATGCCGATCGCCGAGGCGCGCGCGCTGGGCGCGATGGCGCTGTTCGGCGAGAAGTACGGGGACGTCGTGCGCGTCGTGTCGATCGGCGGGGACTGGTCGCGCGAGCTCTGCGGCGGCACGCACGTCAAGGCCACCGGCGAGATCGGCCGCGTCGCGCTGCTCGGCGAGTCGTCCATCGGCTCGGGCGTGCGCCGCGTCGACGCGCTCGTCGGCGACGGCGCCTACGGCTTCCACGCCAAGGAGCACGCGCTCGTCGGCCAGCTCACCGGCATGCTCAACGCGCGCCCGGACGAGCTCGCCGACCGTGTCGGCTCGCTGATAGCGCGCCTCAAGGAGACCGAGAAGGAGCTCGCCGCGCTGCGCCAGCGCCAGCTGCTCGCCGCGGCCGGCTCGCTCGCCGCGAACGCGCCGCGCGTCGGCGACGTCCGCGTCGTGACGCACGACGCCGGCGAGGTCGCCTCCGCGGACGACCTGCGCGCCCTCGCGCTCGACGTGCGCGGGCGTCTCGGCGAGGCGGAGCCGGTGGTCGTCGCCGTCGGCGGCGTCGCGGGCGGACGCCCGCTGATCGTCGTGGCGACGAACGCGGGCGCCCGCGACAAGGGCCTGCGCGCGGGCGACTTCGTCAGGGCCGCGGCGGGCGTGCTCGGCGGCGGGGGCGGCGGCAAGCCGGACCTCGCGCAGGGCGGCGGCTCGGACGCCGCCGCGCTCCCGGCCGCGCTGGACGGCGTCCAGGAGGGCGTCCGCAGCGCCCTGACGGGCGCGTGAGCCTGTCGGCCCACCACGACGCCGGGGGTGGGCCCTCGCAGGGCCTCCCGCGGGGAGCCCGCCTCGGCGTCGACGTCGGCAAGGTCCGCATCGGGCTGGCGGCGAGCGACCCGGACGGGATCGTCGCCACGCCCGTGGAGACCGTGCCCCGCGTGCTCGAGGTGCCGCGGTCGGCGGACGGCACCCCCGCGGTGACGTCCGACGTCGCGCGGATCGCCGCGGAGGTCGAGGAGCGGTTCGCGGCCGTCGTCTACGTCGGGCTCCCGCGGCACCTGTCCGGCGCGGAGGGCGCCGCGACCGCGGACGCGCGCGACTTCGCAGGTCGGCTGGCCGCCGCGGTCGCGCCCGTCGAGGTCCGGCTCGTCGACGAGCGCATGTCCACCGTGACCGCGCACGCGCAGCTGCGGTCCGCCGGACGACGCACCAAGACGCACCGCGCCGTCGTCGACCAGGCAGCAGCCGTTATCATTCTGCAATCTGCACTCGACGTGGAGCGGGCGGCGGGCACACGCGCCGGCGAGCACGTCGACGTGTGAGCAGCGACCCGCAGCACCCCGGCAACGGCCCCTCGCACAAGGAAGATCCCGAGTGACGGACCTCTTCGATCCCCCCATCGCCCAGCAGCCTGTCCCGTCGTCGCGGGCGCGCTCGTCGGCGAGCCGTCGGGCCGCCGCGAAGCGGCGTCGTCGCCGGCTGCAGCGCACCGCCGTCGTCGTGGTGGTCCTGCTCGGCATCCTCGGCATCGCGGGGTACGTGATCTTCGACAGGGTCAGCGACGGGCTGCGCGGCTTCACCAACCTGTTCGCCGCCGAGCAGGCGGAGGACTACCCGGGCCCGGGCGGCGACCCCGTCATGGTCGAGATCCCCGAGGGCGCCACGGGCGCGCAGATGGGCGACGTGCTCCACGAGGCCGGCGTCGTCGCGAGCGTCGAGGCGTTCACCCAGGCCTTCTCCGCCAACCCTGCCGCCGCGAGCATCCAGCCCGGCAGCTACGAGCTCCAGCTCGAGATGAAGGCGTCCGACGCCGTCTCACGCCTCGTCTCGGGCGAGAAGGTGCAGACGACGGTCACCATCCCCGAGGGCTTCACCGTCGCTCAGGTGCTCGACCGCGTCTCGTCCGTGACGACGATCCCGCGCGACCAGCTCGACGCCGCGCTCGCCGACCCCGCGTCGATCGGCCTGCCCGAGGCGGCGGGGGGCAACGCCGAGGGCTGGCTGTTCCCGAAGACGTACACGGTCCAGCCGAACGACGACGCGACCACGCTCCTCTCGGCCATGGTCGAGCAGACCCGGAACGAGCTCACCACCCTGGGCGTGCCGGAGGACCGCTGGCAGGAGGTCCTGATCAAGGCCTCGCTCGTGGAGCGGGAGGCGAAGTACGCACCGGACCGCCCGATGATGGCGCGCGCGATCGAGAACCGGCTCGAGCGCGGGCAGCGCCTGGAGATCGACGCCGCCGTCGCCTACGGCCTGGGCATCTCGGGAACCGAGCTGACCCGTGACCACACGCGCGACGCGAGCAACCCGTACAACACGTACCAGCACGCGGGCCTGCCGCCGGGGCCGATCGCGAACCCGGGTGCCGCGTCCGTCGAGGCGGTCGTGAACCCGGCCGACGGCGAGTGGCTGTTCTGGACCGCGGTCAACCTCGAGACGGGCGAGACGAAGTTCGCCGAGACCTTCGAGGAGCACCAGCGCAACGTCGCCGAGCTGCGCGCCTGGCAAGAGACGAACAGCTGAGATGACGCCCACCCGACGCGCGGCGGTGCTGGGGCACCCCGTGGCGCACTCGCTGTCGCCCGTGCTGCACACCGCGGCGTACCGCGCGCTCGGCCTCGACGGCTGGGAGTACACGGCGATCGACACCACGATCGAGGACCTGCCCGCGCTCGTGGGCGAGCTGGACCTCGGCTGGGCCGGGCTGAGCGTCACCATGCCGCTCAAGCAGGCGATCATCCCGCTGGTGGACCATGTCGAGCCGCTCGCGCAGGCCGTCGGCGCCGTCAACACGGTGCTCGTGGGCCCGGCACGGTGCGGCGTGACGCTCACCGGCACCAACACCGACGTCTACGGCCTGGTCGAGGCGCTGCGCGAGGGTCTCGGGAGCCGCGACGCGCGGATCGAGAACGCGGTCGTGCTCGGCGGCGGGGCCACCGCGGCGTCGACCCTCGCGGCGCTCGCCGAGCTCGGCTGCACCTCGCCGCGCGTGCTCGTGCGCTCGCTGTCGCGGACCGGCGGCCTGCAGGAGGCCGCGGCCCGCATGGGCGTCGTCCCGCGCTACGAGGTGCTCGAGGCCGTGGCCGCGGTCGGCGCGCTCCGCCGCGCGGACGTCGTCGTCTCCACCATGCCCGCGCACGCGGCCGACCCCGTCGCCCACGCGTTCGCCACGCACGGGGGCGCGCCGCAGGGCGTGCTGCTCGACGTCGTCTACGACCCGCGGCCCACCGCGCTGTCGCAGGCGTGGGCGTCCGCGGGCGGAACCGTCGTCGGCGGGGAGCGCATGCTGCTCCACCAGGCGGTCGAGCAGGTGCGGCTCATGACCGGCCGTACCGCGCCGCTCGCCGCGATGGACGCCGCGCTCGCCCAGGCCTTGGCGACGCACCCGGCCGCCCGCTGACCCGTCGAGCGTCGTCGTGGGGCGCCGTCCGCATCACGGCCACCGGCGATGGGCGCCCTGAGCGCGTGAAACAATCGCACCCATGCTGCGCTGGTTGACGTCGGGAGAGTCGCACGGTCCGGCCCTGGTCGGGGTGATGGAGGGTCTGCCCGCGGGCGTCGAGCTCACGACGGCCGACATCCAGGCCGCGCTCGCCCGCCGCCGCCTCGGCTACGGCCGCGGCGCCCGCATGAAGTTCGAGCAGGACGAGGTCCGCGTGCTCGGCGGCCTGCGCCACGGCGTGACGCAGGGCGGCCCGCTCGCGATCGAGATCGGCAACACCGAGTGGCCGAAGTGGACCAAGGTCATGTCGGCCGACCCGGTGCCGCCCGAGGCGCTGATGGTCGACGCCGGCACGGGCGACGAGCGCGAGATCGCGCGCAACCGCCCGCTCACCCGCCCGCGCCCGGGGCACGCCGACCTCGTCGGGATGCGCAAGTACGGGTTCGACGACGCCCGCCCGGTGCTCGAGCGCGCCTCGGCCCGCGAGACCGCGACGCGCGTCGCGCTGGGCGTCGCGGCGGCCCGCTTCCTCGAGCAGGCGCTCGGCGTGCGCCTCGTCTCGCACGTCGTGGCGATCGGGCCGGTCGAGGTCCCCGAGGGTGCCGACGTGCCGACGCCCCACGACGTCGCGCAGCTCGACGCCGACCCGGTGCGCTGCTTCGACGGGGCCACGAGCGCGGCGATGGTCGAGGAGATCGACCGGTGCCGCAAGGACGGCGACACGCTCGGCGGCGTGGTCGAGGTGCTCGCGTACGGCGTGCCGTCGGGCCTCGGCTCCTACGTGCACGGAGACCGCCGCCTCGACGCGCGCCTCGCCGCGGCGCTGATGGGCATCCAGGCGATCAAGGGCGTCGAGGTCGGCGACGGCTTCCGCACGGCCCGGCGTCGCGGCTCGGCCGCGCACGACGAGATCGAGCGCGGGCCCGACGGACGCATCCGGCGTCGCACGAACCGTGCCGGCGGCATCGAGGGCGGCATGAGCAACGGCGAGGTCGTGCGCGTGCGCGCGGCGATGAAGCCCATCTCGACGGTGCCGCGCGCGCTCGCGACGGTGGACGTCGCCACGGGCGACCCGGTGACCGCCCACCACCAGCGCTCGGACGTGTGCGCGGTGCCGCCGGCCGCCGTCGTCGCCGAGGCGATGGTCGCGCTCGAGCTGGCGCAGGCCGCGATCGAGAAGTTCGGCGGGGACTCCGTCGCGGAGGTGCGCCGCAACGCCGCGGCCTACCTGGCGTCGGTCCCCGAGCTGCTGCGATGAGCGCCACGGCACCGGCGGTCGTGCTCGTCGGCCCGCCCGGCAGCGGCAAGACGACGGTCGGCCGGCTCGTCGCCCAGCATCTGGGTGTCGGGTTCCGGGACACCGACACCGACGTCGAGCAGGTCGCGGGCAAGGCCGTGGCGGACGTCTTCGTCGAGGACGGCGAGCCGCGGTTCCGCGAGCTCGAGCGCGAGGCCGTCACGACGGCGCTCGCCGAGCACGACGGCGTCCTCGCCCTCGGCGGCGGCGCGGTCATGGACCCGCTCACGCAGGGCGCCCTCGAGGGGTACACGGCCGCGGGCGGCGTCGTCGTCTTCCTCGACGTGTCGCTCGCCCACGCCGCCCCGCGCGTCGGGTTCAACCAGTCGCGGCCGCTGCTCGTGGGCAACCCGCGCGCCCGCTGGGCCGAGCTCATGGAGCGGCGGCGCCCCACGTACGAGCGGCTCGCGACGGTGCGCGTGCTGTCCGACGGTCGCAGCGCGAAGGACGTCGCGGCCGAGGTCTACCAGGAGGTCCAGGCATGTCGGTCCGCGTGACCGTGCAGGGTGCGTCGCCCTACGACGTCGTCATCGGTCGTCACCTGCTCGGCGAGCTGCCGGGCCTGCTCGGCGACGGGGTGCGGCGCGTGCTCGTCATGCACCCGGCGTCGCTGCAGGCCACGGGCGAGGCGGTCCGTGAGGACCTCGTGTCCCAGGGCTACGAGGCGTTCGCCGTCGAGCTGCCGGACGCGGAGGAGCAGAAGACCGCGCAGGTCGCGGCCTTCTGCTGGCAGGTGCTCGGTCAGGCGGACTTCACGCGCTCCGACGCGGTCGTGTCGGTCGGCGGGGGCGCGACGACGGACCTCGCCGGTTTCGTCGCGGCCACCTGGCTGCGGGGCATCACGGTCGTCCACGTGCCGACCACCCTGCTGGCGATGGTCGACGCGGCCGTGGGTGGCAAGACGGGGATCAACACCGCCGAGGGCAAGAACCTCGTCGGCGCGTTCCACCCGCCCGCCGGCGTGCTGTGCGACCTCGCCGCGCTCGAGTCGCTCGACCGGTGGGACCTCGTCGCCGGCATGGCGGAGGTCGTCAAGACGGGCTTCATCGCCGACGAGCGCATCCTCGAGCTCGTCGAGGAGCACGCGGAGGCGCTGCGCGAGTGGAAGGGCGCCGACGCCGCACCCGAGACGTGGGACGTGCTCGCCGAGCTCATCGAGCGGTCGGTGCGCGTCAAGGCGCGGGTGGTGGGGGAGGACCTCACCGAGAAGGGTCTGCGCGAGATCCTCAACTACGGCCACACCCTCGGGCACGCGATCGAGCTCACCGAGCGCTACCGCTGGCGTCACGGCGCCGCGGTCGCGGTCGGGATGGTGTTCGCCGCCGAGCTCGCACGGCTGGCCGGCAAGCTCGACGAGGCGGTCGTCGACCGGCACCGGGCGATCCTCTCGGCGCTCGGGCTGCCGACCTCCTACCGCGGCGACCGCTGGGAGCAGCTCGTCGCCGCCATGCGCCGGGACAAGAAGTCCCGCGGCGACCTGCTGCGGTTCGTCGTGCTCGACGACGTCGCCAAGCCCGTGCGGCTCGAGGGCCCCGACCCGACGCTGCTCGCCGCCGCCTACGCCGAGATCTCCACCGAGCCGCCGAGCGACCGTCCCGGGGTGCCGGTCCAGCTCGGTCTCTGACCTACGCCGGCCACAGGCCCCGCTCGGTCAGGACGTCGCGCAGCAGGTCGGCGCGGTCGGTGACGATCCCGTCGACACCGAGGTCGATCAGCCGCCGCATCTCGTCGGCGTCGTTGATCGTCCAGACGTGGACGTGGGCGCCGGCCGCGTGCGCGGCGGCGACCGTGCGCTCGTCGCCCACGCGCACCGGCCCCTGCCGGACCGGGACCTGCAGCGCGTGCACGCCGCGCAACGCCCACCGCGCGACTGCGTCGAGGCGCAGGCGCGCCCCCGCGAGGAAGCCCACCACCTCGCGCGTGCCCGCCGACGTCGCGACCGGGCTCGACAGCCGGGCGAGCGTGGCCCGCCGTCGGTCGGTCGAGAACGACGTGACGCACACGCGGTCGTGCGCGCGCGTGCGCTCGATCGCGGCCGCGACGGCCGCGACGCCGGACGTCGCCTTGACGTCGACGTTGACCCGCACGTCCGGCCACGCACCGAGCAGGTCCTCGAGCTTCGGCACGGGCTCCGTGCCGCCGATGCGGGCGCGGCGCACGACCTCCCACGGCAGGTCCGCGACCGTGCCCGTGGCGTCCGTCGTGCGGTCGAGCGACTCGTCGTGCAGCGCGACCGCGACGCCGTCGCGCGTGCCGTGCGCGTCCGTCTCCAGGTAGCGGAACCCGAGGTCGACCGCGGCGGCGAACGCGGCCATCGAATTCTCCAGGCCGGTGTCCACGCCGCCCGGGCGGGCGAACCCGCGGTGCGCGAGCGCCGCGACTCCGCGCGCCGCGCCCGGAGGCCGGGGCGCGTCGAAGTACGGGTGCGGGGCCGCGCCGGTCACGACGCGTCCGCGGGCAGGTGCTCCGCGACCCACGCCAGCATCCCCTCGAGGTAGGCCTTGCGCGGCCCGTCCGCGGACAGCGTCAGGTCGTGCACGCCGCCCTCGACCACGAGCCGGTCGACCCGCTCGCCCAGCCGGCGCGCCCGGGCGTCGATGAGGTCGACGTCGAGCACCGTGTCCTGCGCGTCGAGGTCCGGGTTGTCGGGGCTGTCCGGGCCCGACGACGCGGACGTCGCCACGAGCACGGGGCACGGGATCTCGAGCCCGCGCGCGAGGCGCACCTGGGCGCGAACGACCGCGCGCACCCACCCGGCGCGCTTGGGCACGCTCTCCGGTCGCTTGAGCGTCGGGTCGAAGTCCCAGCGCCCGCCGTTGGCCCGCAGCTGGTACGTCGCGTACATCGACGGCGACGTGCTGAGGACCGCCATCGGGCGCGTGCGGCCGAGCACCTCGATCGCACCCGCGTTCACGACCCGCACCAGCCCGGCGGCGTGCAGGTTGAGGAACGGCGAGTCGAGCACCAGCAGGTCGGGCCCCGCGCCGGGCTCGTCGCGCCGCGCGTGCGCCCAGATCGAGGCCGTCAGCCCGCCCGTCGAGTGCGCGTGCACGACGAGGGGCGCGCCCGGCTCCAGCGCGCGCACCGCACGGGCGGCGGCGTCGACGTCCTCGCCGAGCTCGCGCAGGCTCGTCGTGAAGTGCGGGACGTCGCCCGGTCGCAACGAGCGCCCCGCGCGACGCAGGTCCACGGCGTAGAACGCGTGCCCGGCGTCCGTCACGGCCCGCGCCAGGTGGTCCTGGAAGAAGTAGTCGTTGAACCCGTGCACGTGCAGCACCGTTGCGCGCGGGCGGGCGGGCCGGTCGACCGGTCGCACGAGCGTCGCCTCGCCCAGCGGCGCCGCCTCGAACGCGTCGCCGAGCAGCACGTCGGGCGCCCAGTCGAGCTCGGAGACGGACAGGTCCAGGTCGACGGCGTCGGTGGCGTCGCGGTGGTCGGGCACGGTCGGATCGTATGCCGTCACCCGCGCCGGCGCGTGCCGGACGCCGCAGGACACCCCGGGGCTCCCTGCCGGACACCCGGGTAGGGCAGACTCGCCGCCATGAGCGACACGCACACGACACCGGGGTCGGCGGCAGACCTCCCGGCGCAGCCCCCGAGCCGCCTCACCGACCCGCCGGCCACGGACGTGCCGCCTCGCCGTGGGCCCGTTCCCCGTCGCCAGGTCGTGTCGTGGGCGCTGTGGGACTGGGCCACCCAGCCGTTCAACACCGTCATCGTCACGTTCGTCTTCACCGCGTCCTACCTCACGAGCGACGCGTTCCTCGACCCGTCGGTCGCCGCGCTCGGGGCGGACTCGCCCGCGCGCGAGCGGGCGCTCGCGGACCTCGCGAGCGGCCTCGGGGCGTGGATCACGGCCGCGGGTTTCGTCATCGCCGTGCTCGCCCCGGTGCTGGGCCGGCGCGCGGACGTGGCGGGCCGTCGCAAGGCGTGGCTCGGCGGGGCGACGATCCTGCTCGTCGCGTGCATGCTCGCGCTGTTCGCGGTGCGGGCCGACCCGGTGTACTTCGCGGTCGGGGCCGCGCTGATCGCGCTCGGCAGCGTCGCGAGCGAGATCGCGGGGGTCAACTACAACGCGATGCTCGTCCAGGTCTCGACGCCCGCCACCATCGGCAAGGTCTCGGGCATCGGCTGGGGCCTCGGCTACGTCGGCGGGATCCTGGCGCTGGTGATCATCGTCGTCGCGACCATGTTCGACTGGTGGGGCATGCCGACGGACGACGGCCTGCCGTACCGGGTGATCGCGGTCGGCTGCGCGCTGTGGGCGGTGGCGTTCGCGTGGCCGCTGTTCCGGTACGTGCCCGAGGCTCCGCCGGCGGCCGACCGGCCGCGGGTCGGCTTCTTCGCGAGCTACGCCGTGCTCGTGCGCGACGTCGTCGAGCTGTTCCGCACCGCGCGTCCCACGTTCTGGTTCCTCCTGGCCAGCGCCGTGTACCGGGACGGGCTCGCCGCCGTGTTCACGTTCGGCGCGATCATCGCGGCGGTCTCGTTCGGCTTCGGCGAGCAGCAGGTCATCGTGTTCGGCATCGCGGCCAACCTGCTGGCGGGCCTGAGCACCATCGCCGCCGGCCGGCTCGACGACCGCTTCGGCCCGCGGGCGGTGATCCTCGGCTCGCTGGCGGGCCTGGTCGTGTGCGGGCTCGTCGTCGTCCTCCTGCACGACCTGGGCCAGGTCGTCTTCTGGGCGGCGGGGCTGCTGCTCACGTGCTTCGTCGGCCCCGCGCAGGCGGCGTCGCGCTCCCTGCTGGCGCGCATGAGCCCGCCGGGGCGCGAGTCGGAGATCTTCGGCCTCTACGCGACCACCGGGCGTGCGGCGTCGTTCCTCGCGCCGTCGTTGTGGACGCTGCTCATCGCGCTCACGGGCGCGACGATCTGGGGCACGCTCGGGATCATCGTCGTGCTCCTGGCGGGCCTGCTGCTCATGCTGGCGGTGCGTCCGACGCCGCCCGGCGCCGCGCCGCGACGTCCCTGATCACCCGCGCGACGGCGTCGAGGTCCGCGAGCGGGCCGAGGTGGCGGAGCTTGTCGGGGTTGATGACGCCTCGCAGGTGCGTCACGCGGCCGCCGGAGACGTCGAGCGCGTAGGTGCCGATGAGCCCGCCGCCGATCGACTCGTCCGCGTACGCCACCATGCCCGGGCGGCCGTTGACGAGCGCCGGGCGCAGGTGGCCGGGCGCCCCGCGGCGGGCGAAGCCGACGAGCAGGCGCGCGACGGCCTCGCGTCCCCGGACCGGCTTGGACACCGCGAACCCGGGAGGGGTGTTGCCGCCGCTGTCGCCGACGATCTCGACGTCCTCGGCGAGCAGCTCGAGCAGGGCCTCGAGCTCGCCGCGCTCGACGGCGGCGATGAACCGCTCGACGAGCTCGGCGGCGTGCGGGTCGGGCCGGTCGGCCGCGGCGCCCCGCGCGTCGTCCACCATCTCCTCGCGGCGGGCCGCGACCCGGCGCCGTGCCCGCGAGACGAGCTGGCGCGCCGCGAGCTCCGTGGTGCCGATGACCCGAGCGGCCTGCCGGTGCGGGTAGCCCAGCACGTCGTGCAGCAGGAACGCGGCCCGCTCGGACGGGGTGAGCGTCTCGAGCAGCACGAGGAACGCGGTCGACAGGTCGTCCGCCAGCTCGGCGTGCGCCGCCCCGTCGGGCGGGGCGGCGCCGCTCGCGACCACGTCGCCGACGAGCGGCTCGGGCAGCCACTCGCCGACGTAGCTCTCGCGCCGCACGCGCGCCGAGCGCAGCACGTCGAGGGCGATCCGGGTCGCGACCGTCGTCGTGTACGCCTCGGCGTTGACCACGTCGTCCGCCACCTCGCCCTGCGGCGCGACGCGCAGCAGCGCCTCCTGGGCGACGTCCTCGGCCTCGGTGACGCTGCCGAGCATGCGGTAGGCGGCCGCGAACGCGACGCGCCGCAGGTCGGTCAGGCTGGGCGTGGGACGGTGGCGGCGGGCGGTCCGGGGGCGGTGGTGGCGGGTCACGGGGTCACCCTCCCGCGTGCGTCGCCGGTGGTCGAGCGTCGGGTCCGGTGCGTCGTCATGCCCTCTCGACGAGACGCCGCACCCGGACGTGACACGATCACCGCGGCGGGACGTTGACGTTGGCCCGGAACAGGTTCTGCGGGTCGTACGCGCGCTTGACGGCGGCGAGCCGGTCCCACGTGGCACCCGGGTAGACAGACCGGGCCAGCGCCGGGTCGCCGTCGGGCACGAACGCCGCGTACGCGCCGTCGCGCTGCCGGAGCCGCTCGACGAGCGCCCCGACCCACGGACGGTAGCCGGCGACCGCCTCGGCCGACGGCCCGGCGGCCATCACGTACCCGACCATCCCCGCGTCGCGGTGCGCGTACGCGGTCGCGTCCGGTGCGACGTCGGCCACCGCGCCGCCGAGCACGCGCAGCTGCACGGCGCGCATCATCGCCGGCGAGGACTCCAGCTCGGCCAGGGCGTGCGCCGCGGCCTCGCCGTCGACCGCGTCCGCGAGGAACGTGCCCGCGGTCGCGACGATGCTCCCGCCGGGGGCCTCCTCGAGGAGCCCGGAGTACGGCCCGGTGCGGATCATGTCGACGATGGCGCCTCCGGCCCGGTCCGCCACGGCGCGCAGCGGGGCGAGACCGGCATCGGCCGTCTCCGGGTCGCCCGACCAGCAGACGTTGGCCATGATCACGCCGCGCCCGTGCCACTCGGCGGGCACGAAGGGCATCGGGGGAGCGATCATCACGGTGAGGATCGCCGTGAGCTCGCGCGGCGCCGCGGCCGCGGCCTCGACCATGCCCGCCACGGACTCGGGCGTCGCCGGCACCATGAGCATGCCGCCCACGACGGTCGGCAACTCGTGCAGCGCGTACCGGAAGCGCGTGACGACGCCGAGGTTGCCGCCGCCTCCGCGCAGCGCCCAGAGGAGCTCGGGCTCGCGCTCGTCGACCAGGACGACCTCGCCGTCGGCCGTGACGAGCTCGGCGCCCGTGAGGCTGTCGATCGTCAGGCCGTGCGAGCGCGCCAGCAGCCCGAGGCCCCCGGCGAGCGTGATCCCGCCGATGCCGACACTCGCCGTGTCCCCGAACGGGGTCACGAGGCCGTGCTCGCCGACGGCCCGTGCGTAGGCGCCGGCGGTCAGACCGCCGCCGGCCCACGCGGTGCGGCCGTCCGGGTCGACCTCGATCGAGTCCAGCGACCGCAGGTCGATCGTCAGGGCGCCGTGGTCGCGCCCCAGTCCGAGGGCCGAGTGCCCGCCGGCGCGCACCGAGACGGACGCACCGGCGTCGCGCGCGAACCGCACGGCACGCGCGACGCCCGCGGCGTCGACGGGCCGCACGATCGCGGCCGGCCGCCACTCGACGCCTCCGGGCTCGATCGCGCGCGCGGCCTCGTAGCCGTCGTCGTCCGGGGTCAGGACCGTCGTGGTGCCGGCCGGGTCGCCGTCGAGCGCGGCGCGCACCGAGGCGGGCGAGAGCGTGGTCGTGGACATGCTTCCTCCATCGGGACGTGGGGTGGTACCGGTCGTGCGCGCCCGTCACGGACGGACGCGAGGCTCCTGCAGGGGTGGACCTCGCCGCGGCCGCATCCTCATCGCCAGGGTCCTGCGAACCCGACGAGCCGCCAAGGCCTTTCGTGACACCGCGCCGGGTGAACCCCGCCACCTCCCGTCCCGGGATCGCCGGGAGCGTAGGCCGGGGGAGCGGAACCTCCTCGTCCCGGCGGATCGCCGCGTCGAGGAGGTGGACCCCGTGGGCGCTCGCGGCCACGAGCACCTGCCCGGGGCCGGGCACCGGATCGGGGACCTGCTCGAGCACGAGGGTCTCGGGCGGGCCGAAGGCGTGGTGTCGGATGGCGTCCATGACCCGCATCCTGAGACCTCGAGCGCCCTCGAGGTCAAGGGCCAGGACGGAGCGGCGGTCGCGAGACGCGCCGCCGTCGTGGCCGTCGCGGTCCTAGGCTCGGGTCATGACTCAGGTGCTGGTGCTCAACGGTCCCAACCTCGGCCGGCTCGGCGTGCGCGAGCCGGAGATCTACGGCCACGCGTCCATGGCGGACCTCGAGCGGGAGGCCGCCGTGTGGGGGAGCGACCTCGGGCTCGAGGTCGACGTGCGCCAGACCGACGACGAGTCGCAGCTCGTGGGCTGGCTGCACGAGGCGGTCGACGCGCGCGCCCACGTGGTGCTCAACCCGGCGGCGTTCACCCACTACAGCTACGCGCTGCGCGACGCCGCGGCGCAGGTGACGTCGTCGGGGCTCCTGCTGGTCGAGGTCCACCTGTCCAACCCTGCCGCGCGCGAGTCGTTCCGCCACTACTCCGTGGTCGCGGGCATCGCGACGGGCACGGTCGCGGGCTTCGGCTTCGACTCCTACCGGCTGGCGCTGGCCGCGGTGGCGCGCAAGCTCGTGGACTAGACCACGTGGTATCAAGGTCGACGCCTTGAGAGAATGGGGTCAAGACTGTAGCCTTGACACCATGCTCGTCCTCACCGTCGACCAGCGCGGCAGCACCCGCCGGGGCGACCTCGTCCCCGCGGTGCTCGAGCTGCTCGACGCCGCCACCGAGGGTCGCGCGGCCCCCGGCCTGGTGCTGCCGTTCGAGCGCACGGTCGGCGACGAGGTCCAGGGCGTCCTCGCCGCCGACGACGCCGGGGCGCGCCTCGCGGTCGACCTCGTGCTCGCGCTGCTGCGCGACGGCGGGTGGTCGGTCGGCGTGGGCGCCGGTCCGGTCGACGAGCCGCTGCCCGAGGTCTCGCGTGCCGCCTCCGGGCCCGCGTTCGTGCGCGCCCGCGCCGCCGTCGAGCGGGCCAAGGCGCGAGGCGCCGCGGTGCCGGTGGCCGTCGTGGGTCCCGGGGACGAGCCGGGAGCGACGATCGCCGCCGACGCCGAGGCGCTGCTGCGGCTGCTCGGGGCCGTCGCGGCGCGTCGCACCGGCGCGGGCTGGGAGGCCATCGATACGCTCGCCGGGCACGCCACGGCGAGCGCTCCGCAGCGGGCCACCGCCCGGGCGCTCGGCGTGAGCGAGCAGGCCGTGAGCCAGCGGCTGCGCACGGCCCTGTGGGCCGAGGAGGAGGCGGTGCGGCCGCTCGCGGCCCGGCTCCTGGCCGCGGCGGGCACGGTCGAGCGGCCGCGCGAGACGTACGACGACGACACGCAGGAGGGCGGGCGATGAACGGAGCCGCCGTCGCGGGGCTGGCGGGCGTCTGGGTGGTCGCCCTGGCGCTGAGCGTCGCCGTGGGCGCCTGGCTCGTGCCGTGGGTCCTGCGGCACACGGAGAAGGAGCCCCGCATCGAGGCCGAGGCGATGGCCGTGCTGCGGGGCGGGACCTGGATCGGCGTCCTCGAGCGCCTCGCCGTCACGGCGACGATCCTCGCCGGGCATCCCGAGGGCGTCGCGATCGTCGTGGCGGTCAAGGGCCTCGGGCGCTACCCCGAGCTCAAGGAGCACCCCGTGGCGAGCGAGCGCTTCGTCGTCGGGACGCTCGCCTCGCTCGTGTGGGCGGGAGTCGTCGGCCTCGTGGCGCGGGCGGTCGTCGTGCTCCTCGCCACGGGTCGCGTCCCGCTCGACGTGGTGACGTGAGCGTCGCAGCCGGCGCGCGCCCGTCGCGCAGGGGCCGCACCGCGGCGCTGTAGAATGGCTCGGGCCTTCTGCGGCCCGACCTGACCTCCGGCGCCAGGACCCGCCCGTCCGGCGCCGGCTCACTCCATCCGACTCGAGGACGAACTGACACCGTGGCAACCTCCAACGACATCAAGAACGGCACCGTGCTCCGCATCGACGGCCAGCTCTGGACGATCCTCGAGTTCCAGCACGTCAAGCCGGGCAAGGGTGGCGCGTTCGTCCGCACCAAGATGAAGAACGTCCTGTCGGGCAAGGTCGTCGACAAGACGTTCAACGCGGGCGTCAAGGTCGAGACCGCGAACGTCGACCGCCGCGACTACCAGTACCTGTACATGGACGGCGCGGACTACGTCTTCATGGACAACGACACGTACGACCAGATCACGATCCCGGCCGAGGTCGTCGGCGACGCCGCCAACTACCTCCTCGAGGGCCAGAACGTCATGGTCGCCTCGAACGACGGCACGCCGCTGTACATCGAGCTGCCCGCCTCCGTCGTGCTCGAGATCACGTACACCGAGCCGGGCCTGCAGGGCGACCGGTCGACCGGCGGCACCAAGCCCGCCACGCTCGAGACGGGCGCCGAGATCCAGGTGCCGCTCTTCCTCGAGCAGGGCACCAAGGTCAAGGTCGACACCCGCACGGGTGACTACCTCGGCCGCGTGAACGACTGACGTGGCGGCACGCACCAAGGCACGCAAGCGCGCCGTCGACATCCTCTTCGAGGCCGAGCAGCGCAAGGTCGAGCCCGTGGCGCTGCTCGCCGAGCGGGTGGCCGAGCCCCGCACCGAGGCCGCCGTCCCGCAGTACACGGTCGAGATCGTCGAGGGCGTCGTCGCGCACCGGGAGCGCATCGACGAGCTGCTCGAGACGTACTCGCACGGGTGGACGCTCGAGCGCATGCCGGCCGTGGACCGCGCCCTGCTGCGCATCGGCACGTGGGAGATCCTCTTCAACGACGAGGTGCCGGACGCCGTCGCGATCGACGAGGCGGTGGACCTGGCCGGCACGCTCTCGACCGACGACTCGCCGTCGTTCGTCAACGGCCTGCTCGGCCGGATCCTCGACGTCAAGCCCACGCTGCTGGCCTGAGCGGACCGGCACGCAGCCGCCGTGGCGGGCACCCCGACCGGGTGCCCGCCACGCGTGCGTCAGGGGACGTGGGCGCCGGTGCGGCCGCCGCACGCCGGTGTGACGCACCTCGCGTCCGCATCGTGGGGCGTCGCGCCGCCGGGCGCGGGCGCCGGGTTACGCTGAGCCCCGACAGACACCCTTTAAGCCCGTCCCGTGAGGCGGGGAAGGAGGTCGCCAGCGTGAACCCTGGCACCGGCACGCCCGGAACGGCCCACGAGCAGGTGGACCCCGGCACGCGCACCGTCCTCGGCCCGGGCGACGTCGCCCGCGCGCTGACCCGCATCGCCCACGAGATCGTCGAGCGGGCCAAGGGCGTCGAGGACGTCGTGCTCCTCGGCATCCCGACGCGCGGCGTGAACCTCGCGGCGCGTCTCGCCGACCGGCTCGCCGCCATCGACCCGGCCTTCGACGCCGCCCAGAGCCTCGGCGAGCTCGACGTCACCATGTACCGCGACGACCTGCGCCGCCAGCCCACGCGCGCCGTCGGCGTGACGCGCCTGCCCGGCGCCGGCATCGAGGGCAAGACCGTCGTCCTGGTCGACGACGTGCTCTTCTCCGGCCGCACCATCCGCGCCGCGCTCGACGCGATCAGCGACCTCGGCCGCCCGCGTGCGGTCCGCCTCGCGTGCCTCGTCGACCGCGGGCACCGCGAGCTTCCGATCCGGCCGGACTTCGTGGGCAAGAACCTGCCGACGGCGGTCTCCGAGCGGGTGCGCGTCCTGCTGAGCGAGGTCGACGGCACCGAGGACGCGGTCGTCATCTCGGGTCCGGACGGGGCAGAGCGATGAAGCACCTGCTGTCGACCGCCGACCTGAGCAAGGACGACGCGATCCTCCTGCTCGACACCGCCGCGCAGATGGCCGCGACCCAGTCGCGCGAGATCAAGAAGCTGCCGACGCTGCGCGGGCGCACCGTCGTCAACCTGTTCTTCGAGGACTCGACGCGCACGCGGATCTCGTTCGAGACGGCGGCCAAGCGCCTGAGCGCGGACGTCATCAACTTCTCGGCCAAGGGCTCGAGCGTGTCCAAGGGCGAGTCGCTCAAGGACACCGCGCTGACCCTGCACGCCATGGGCGCCGACGCGGTCGTCGTGCGGCACTGGGCCTCGGGCGCGCCCTACCAGCTCGCGCACGCCGGCTGGCTCGACGCCGCCGTGCTCAACGCGGGCGACGGCACGCACCAGCACCCGACCCAGGCGCTGCTCGACGCGTTCACGATCCGCCGCCACCTCGTGGGCCGGCGCGGCGGCGGCGACCCGGACGGCGTCGGTGCGGACCTCGCGGGGCTGCGCGTCGCGATCGTCGGGGACGTGCTGCACTCGCGCGTCGCGCGCTCCAACGTGGCGCTGCTGCGCACGCTCGGGGCCGAGGTGACGCTCGTGTCCCCGCCGACGCTGCTGCCCGTGGGCGTCGAGAGCTGGCCGTGCCGCACCTCGTACGACCTGGACGCCACGCTCGCCGACTGGCGCCCCGACGCCGTGATGATGCTGCGCGTGCAGCGTGAGCGCATGTCCGGCGGCTCGGGCGGCGCGTTCTTCCCGAGCCCGCTCGAGTACACGCGGTACTACGGGCTCGACGCGCGGCGCCTCGCCCTGCTGGACGACCACGCGATCGTCATGCACCCCGGCCCGATGAACCGCGGCCTGGAGATCTCGGCCGAGGCCGCCGACTCGGACCGCGCCGTCATCGTCGAGCAGGTCGCCAACGGCGTCGCCGTGCGCATGGCCGCGCTCTACCTGCTGCTGGCCGGGGACCCCTCGGCGGAAGGGAACGACCTGTGAGCACCGACCACTCCTCGACCTCCTACGTCCTGCGGGGCGTGCGCCCCCTGGGCGGCGAGCCGGCCGACGTCGTCGTGGCGGGCGGCGTGATCGCGGCGCTCGGCGCGCCCGGGACCGTCGAGGCGCCCGCCGGCGACGTCGTCGAGGTCGACGGCGCGGGGCACGTGCTCCTGCCCGGCCTCGTCGACCTCCACACGCACCTGCGCGAGCCGGGCCGCGAGGACGCCGAGACGGTGGCGTCCGGGACGCGCGCCGCGGCCGCGGGCGGCTTCACGGCCGTGCACGCGATGGCCAACACCTCGCCGGTCGCCGACACCGCGGGCGTCGTCGAGCAGGTGTGGCGCCTCGGGCGCGACGCCGGGTACGCCGACGTGCACCCCGTCGGCGCGGTCACGGTCGGCCTGGACGGCGAGCGGCTCGCCGAGCTCGGCGCGATGGCCGACTCGGCCGCGCGCGTGCGGGTCTTCTCCGACGACGGCAAGTGCGTCCACGACCCGATCCTCATGCGCCGGGCGCTGGAGTACGTCAAGGCGTTCGACGGCGTCGTCGCGCAGCACGCGCAGGAGCCGCGTCTGACCGAGGGCGCCCAGATGAACGAGGGGGTCGTCTCGGCCGAGATCGGCCTGGCCGGCTGGCCCGCCGTGGCCGAGGAGGCGATCATCGCGCGCGACGTGCTGCTCGCCGAGCACGTGGGCTCGCGCCTGCACGTGTGCCACCTGTCGACCGCCGGCTCGGTCGAGATCGTGCGGTGGGCCAAGTCGCGCGGCATCGACGTCACCGCGGAGGTCACGCCGCACCACCTCGTGCTCACCGACGACCTGGCGCGCACCTACGACCCGACGTACAAGGTCAACCCGCCGCTGCGCACGGCGCAGGACGTCGAGGCGGTGCGCGAGGGCCTCGCCGACGGCACCATCGACATCGTCGCCACGGACCACGCGCCGCACACGCGCGAGGACAAGGACTGCGAGTGGGGCGCGGCCGCCTTCGGCATGACCGGGCTCGAGACGGCCCTGTCGGTGGTCCAGCAGACCATGGTCGACACCGGCCGGCTCACCTGGGCCGACGTCGCGCGCGTGCTGTCGACGGCCCCGGCCCGCATCGGGCGCATCGGCGACAGGCACGGCCGCCCGATCGCCGTCGGGGAGCCCGCGAACCTCACGCTCGTCGACCCCGCCGCGACGCGCGTCGTCGACGGCGCCGCGCAGGTCACCGCCAGCGGCAACACGCCGTTCGCCGGACGCGAGCTGCCAGGCCGCGTCGTGGCCACGTTCCTGCGCGGACGCGCCACGGTGCTGGACGGCGCCGTCGTCGACGCGCCCCGCGGCGCCGCCGGCCGCCACGCCGGGGCGGGTGCCCGATGAACCTGCCCCTGCCCGTCGCGGTCGGGATCTGGCTCGTCCTCGGCGCGCTCCTGCTGCTGCTCGTGCTCACCGGCCGGCGCCGGCTCGCGCAGCGCACGCGCCGCCTCGTGCCCGCCCCGCCCGCCGTGCCCGACGAGCTCGGCGCCCTGCGCGTCGGGCCGCTCGAGGCGACGTACGTCTCGACGACGCTCGCGGGCGACTGGCTGGCCCGCGTCGGCGCCCACGGTCTGGGCGACCGGTCGGCCGCCCGGGTGAGCGTGCACGACGCCGGCGTGCTCGTCGAGCGCACCGGCGCCCCGGACGTGTTCGTGCCCGCGGACGCCCTCCGCGGCGCCGGCCTGGCGCCCGGCATGGCCGGCAAGTACGTCGGCGCGGACGGGCTCGTCGTGATCGGCTGGCACATGCCGTCCGACGGCGAGGTGCCCGCCGCCGACCTCGACACCGGCCTGCGCACCCGGTACGCGACCGACCGCGCCCGCCTGGTCGACGCCGTGCGGCACCTCGCGGTCCGCGCGCCCGACACCGGCCCCCGCACCCCGGCACCCGAGACCGACCCCGAGACCCCTGCCGAGACCCCCGCCCCGGAGGACCAGTGAGCATCACCACCAGTACGACCGGCACCGACCGGGCGATCCTCGTCCTCGAGGACGGCACCGTCGCCCGCGGCCGCGCCTACGGGGCCCGCGGCACCACGCTGGGCGAGATCGTCTTCTCGACCGGCATGACCGGCTACCAGGAGACGCTGACCGACCCGTCCTACCACCGCCAGATCGTCGTCATGACCGCGCCGCACGTCGGCAACACGGGCATCAACGACGAGGACCCCGAGTCCGGCCGCATCTGGGTCGCCGGCTACGTCCTGCGAGACCCGGCCCGCCGCGTGTCGTCCTGGCGCGCCAACCGCACGCTCGAGGGCGAGCTCGCCGCCCAGGGCGTCGTCGGCATCGCCGAGGTCGACACCCGGTTCCTCACGCGCCACCTGCGCGAGCTCGGCGTCATGCGCGCCGGGATCTTCTCCGGCGAGGACCTCGTGCGCGACGGGCTCGAGCGTCCCGTGGCCGAGCTCGTCGCCGAGGTGCGCTCCGCGCCGCTCATGGCCGGCGCCGACCTCGCCCGCGAGGTCACGACGCCCGAGCCGTACGTCGTCGAGCCGTCCGGCGAGTTCTTCGGGCGCGAGCCGGTCGCCACGGTCGTCGCGGTCGACCTCGGCATCAAGGCCATGACGCCGCAGCGCCTCGCCGAGCGCGGCGTGCGCGTCCACGTCGTGCCCCAGTCCGCGACGTTCGACGACGTCGCCCGCCTCCTGCCCGCCGACGGCAGCCCGGCCGGCGTGTTCTTCTCCAACGGCCCGGGCGACCCGGCGGCCGCGACCCACGAGGTCGAGCTGCTGCGCGAGGTGCTCGACCGCCGCATCCCGTTCTTCGGCATCTGCTTCGGCAACCAGCTGCTCGGCCGCGCCCTCGGGTACGGCACGTACAAGCTGGGCTACGGGCACCGCGGCATCAACCAGCCCGTCATGGACCGCACGACCGGCAAGGTCGAGGTCACCGCGCACAACCACGGCTTCGCCGTCGACGCGCCCGTCGACGCCGTGTCCACCGCCCCGCACGACGGCGGCCGGTACGGGCGCGTGATCGTCTCGCACGTCGGCCTCAACGACCAGGTCGTCGAGGGCCTGACGGCGCTCGACCTGCCCGCGTTCTCGGTGCAGTACCACCCCGAGGCCGCCGCCGGTCCGCACGACTCCGCCTACCTGTTCGACCGCTTCGTGGCGCTCATGCGCACGCGCGAGCCCGTGACCGTCCCCGCCTCGGCCCTGGCCGGGCTCACGCCCGCCGGCGCCGGCGAGAAGGAGAACTGATGCCCCGCCGTACCGACATCTCCTCCGTCCTGGTCATCGGGTCCGGCCCGATCGTCATCGGCCAGGCCTGCGAGTTCGACTACTCCGGGACCCAGGCGTGCCGCGTGCTCAAGGAGGAGGGCCTGCGCGTGGTCCTCGTCAACTCCAACCCGGCCACGATCATGACCGACCCCGAGTTCGCCGACGCCACCTACGTCGAGCCCATCACCACCGAGGTCCTCACCTCGATCATCGCCAAGGAGCGCCCCGACGCCCTGCTGCCCACCCTCGGCGGGCAGACGGCGCTCAACGCCGCGATCGCGCTCGACGAGGCGGGCGTCCTCGAGCAGTACGGCGTCGAGCTCATCGGCGCCAACATCGAGGCGATCCAGAAGGGCGAGGACCGCGAGCAGTTCAAGCAGGTCGTCGAGCGCTGCGGCGGCGAGTCCGCCCGCTCCCAGATCGTCCACACGGTCGACGAGGCGCTCGCGGCCGCCGAGACGCTCGGCTACCCCATGGTCGTGCGCCCCTCGTTCACCATGGGCGGGCTCGGCTCCGGCCTCGCGTACGACGAGGCGGACCTGCGCCGGATCGTCGGCCAGGGCCTGCACTACTCGCCGACCACCGAGGTGCTCCTCGAGGAGTCCATCCTCGGCTGGAAGGAGTACGAGCTCGAGCTCATGCGCGACAAGCGCGACAACGTCGTCGTCGTGTGCTCCATCGAGAACGTCGACCCCGTCGGCGTCCACACGGGCGACTCGGTCACCGTGGCGCCCGCCATGACGCTCACCGACCGCGAGTACCAGAAGCTGCGCGACATCGGCATCGCCGTCATCCGCGAGGTCGGCGTCGACACGGGCGGGTGCAACATCCAGTTCGCCGTCGACCCCGCCACCGGGCGCGTCATCGTCATCGAGATGAACCCCCGCGTCTCGCGCTCCTCGGCGCTGGCGTCCAAGGCGACCGGCTTCCCGATCGCGAAGATCGCGGCCAAGCTCGCCGTCGGGTACACGCTCGACGAGATCCCCAACGACATCACGCAGGTCACCCCGGCCAGCTTCGAGCCCACGCTCGACTACGTCGTGGTCAAGGTCCCGCGGTTCGCGTTCGAGAAGTTCCCCGCGGCCGACGACACCCTCACCACCACGATGAAGTCCGTCGGCGAGGCCATGGCCCTCGGGCGCAACTTCACCGAGGCGCTCGGCAAGGCCCTGCGCTCGATCGACAAGGGCGGCGTCGCGTTCCACTGGGACGGCGAGCCCGTCGCCGGCGAGGCGCTCGACGCCCTGCTCGACGAGATCCGCCGGCCCACCGAGCAGCGGCTCGTCGGCGTCCAGCAGGCGCTGCGAGCCGGTGCCAGCATCGAGCAGGTCTTCGAGGCCACGGGCATCGACCCCTGGTTCCTCGACCAGATCCAGCTCGTCAACGAGGTCGCCGCCGAGGTCGCCGCCAGCCCCACCCTCACCGAGGACGTGCTGCGCCGCGCCAAGCGCCACGGCCTGTCCGACGCGCAGGTCGCGCGCCTGCGCGGCATGGGCCCCACGGGCGAGGTCACCGTGCGCGAGGTCCGCCACGCGCTCGGCGTGCGCCCCGTCTACAAGACCGTCGACACGTGCGCCGCCGAGTTCGCCGCCCGCACCCCGTACCACTACTCGTCCTACGACACCGAGACCGAGGTCGCTCCCCGCGAGCGCGAGGCCGTCATCATCCTCGGCTCGGGCCCCAACCGCATCGGGCAGGGCATCGAGTTCGACTACTCGTGCGTCCACGCGGCCCTGACGCTCAAGGACCGCTACGAGACGGTCATGGTCAACTGCAACCCCGAGACCGTCTCGACCGACTACGACACCTCCGACCGGCTCTACTTCGAGCCGCTGACGTTCGAGGACGTCCTCGAGGTCTACCAGGCCGAGCTCGCCGCCGGCCCCGTCAAGGGCATCATCGTCCAGCTCGGCGGCCAGACCCCGCTGTCGCTCGCGCAGCGTCTCGCCGACGCCGGCCTGCCCGTCCTCGGCACCACGCCCGAGGCCATCGACGCCGCCGAGGACCGCGGCATCTTCGGCCAGGTCCTGCTCGACGCCGGCCTGCCCGCGCCCGCGTTCGGCACCGCGCGCTCGCTCGGCCAGGCCAAGGACGTCGCCGAGCGCATCGGCTACCCCGTGCTCGTGCGCCCCTCCTACGTGCTCGGCGGGCGCGGCATGGAGATCGTCTACTCGCCCGAGCAGCTCACCGGCTACGTCGAGCGGGCGCTCGCGGACGCCGCCGCGTCGGGCGCGCCGGGCACGCTGCCGGCACCGCTGCTCATCGACCGCTTCCTCGACGACGCGATGGAGATCGACGTCGACGCCCTGTACGACGGCACCGAGCTGTTCCTCGGCGGCGTGATGGAGCACATCGAGGAGGCCGGCATCCACTCGGGCGACTCGGCCTGCGTGCTGCCGCCCGTGTCCCTGAGCGAGGCCGAGATCGAGCGGATCCGCCGCTCGACCGAGGCCATCGCCAAGGGCGTCGGCGTGCGCGGCCTGCTCAACGTGCAGTACGCGCTCGTCTCCGACGTGCTGTACGTGCTCGAGGCCAACCCGCGCGCGTCGCGCACCGTACCGTTCGTGTCGAAGGCGACCGGGACGTCCCTGGCCAAGGCCGCCGCCCGGATCATGGTCGGCGACTCCGTCGCGCAGCTGCGCGCCGAGGGCGTGCTGCCCGAGGCCGACGGCGGCACCCTGGACCTGGGCGCGCCGATCGCCGTCAAGGAGGCGGTGCTGCCGTTCAAGCGGTTCCGCACCACCGAGGGCCTCGTCGTCGACACCGTGCTCGGCCCGGAGATGCGCTCGACGGGCGAGGTCATGGGCTTCGACGTCGACTTCCCGCACGCGTTCGCCAAGTCGCAGGCCGCCGCCTTCGGCGGGCTGCCGACGTCGGGCACGGTGTTCGTCTCGGTCGCCGACCGCGACAAGCGCTCGATCGTGTTCCCGGTCAAGCGGCTGGCCGAGCTCGGTTTCGAGGTCCTCGCGACCGCGGGCACCGCGCAGGTGCTGCGCCGCAACGGCATCGGCGCGCGCGTGGTGCGCAAGTTCTCCGCGGGCCGCGGCGAGGCGGGCGAGCCGACGATCGTCGACCTCATCACCGCCGGCGAGGTCGACCTCGTGGTCAACTCGCCGTCGGGCCAGGGCGCGCGCGCCGACGGCTACGAGATCCGCGCGGCCACGACCGCCGCCGACAAGCCGATCGCCACGACGGTCGACCAGCTCGCGGCCGCGGTCCAGGGCATCGAGGCCATCCTCGGCGGCCCGTTCGACGTCGCGAGCCTGCAGGAGCACACCGCCGCGACCCGCGCGCGCCTCGGGCTCGACGACGCCCCGGCGCCCGCCGCGCCGGCCGGGGTCGTCGCGTGACGGCTGGGGCGCGGGCGCCGTTCGGCGCCCGCCTCGCCGCGGCCATGGACGACCACGGACCGCTGTGCGTCGGCATCGACCCCCACGCCGCGCTGCTCGCGGCGTGGGGGCTGGCCGACGACGCCGCGGGCGTGCGCGAGTTCGGGCTGCGGGTCGTCGAGGCGCTCGCCGGCCGGGTCGCGGCGCTCAAGCCCCAGGCCGCGTTCTTCGAGCGGCACGGGTCCCGCGGCGTCGCCGCGCTCGAGGACGTCCTGGCCGCGGCCCGCGCCGCCGGGGTGCTCACGATCGTCGACGCCAAGCGCGGCGACATCGGCTCGACCATGGCGGGCTACGCCGACGCGTTCCTGGCCGACGGCTCCCCGCTCGCGGGCGACGCGGTCACCCTCTCGCCGTACCTCGGCTTCGGCTCGCTCGCGCCGGCCGCCGAGCTCGCCGCCGCGGGCGGCCGCGGGATCTTCGTCCTGTGCCTCACCTCCAACCCGGAGGGCCGCGAGGTCCAGCACGCCGTCGGGCCCGACGGCGTGAGCGTGGCCGCGGGCATCGCCGCGCAGGCCGCGACGCTCAACGCGGGCGCGGAGCCGCTCGGCTCGGTGGGCCTGGTCGTGGGCGCCACCGTCGGGGACGCGGTGCGCGCGACCGGCACGGACCTCGAGGCGGTGGGCGGCCCGCTGCTCGCGCCGGGCGTCGGTGCGCAGGGGGCGGGGGAGCGCGAGCTCGCCGCGGTCTTCGGTGCGGCCCGCCGCCAGGTGCTCGCGTCGTCGTCCCGGGGCGTGCTGGCGGCCGGTCCGGACGCGGGCGGCCTGCGGGCGGCGGCCGCCGGTGCGGCTGCGGAGGCGCGCGCGGCGCTGCGCTGAGCGCGACTCGCCGCCGCTACGGATTGCCGGTCCCGCAGGTCGTGGCTACTTTCGAGTGAGCAGTTCCACTTCTATCAAGCTCGACATGAGTAGGTGACTTGCGTGGCCCTTCCTCCTCTCACCCCGGAACAGCGCGCGGCGGCCCTCGAGAAGGCTGCCGAGGCACGACGTGCGCGCGCGGAGATCAAGAACCGGCTCAAGTACTCCCAGGGCTCGCTCAAGGACGTGATCGAGCAGGGACAGACCGACGACGTCGTCGGCAAGCTCAAGGTCGTCTCGTTGCTGGAGTCGCTCCCCGGTGTCGGTAAGGTGAAGGCTCGGGCGATCATGGAGGAGATCGGGATCGCCGAGACCCGCCGTGTCCGCGGCCTGGGGCCGCACCAGGCCCAGGCGCTCATCGAGAGGTTTGGCTGACATTTCCGCACCACCCGCCGGCGACCCGGCACAGCACCACACCGAGCACCAGCCCGCCCGCCTGACCGTGCTCGCCGGGCCCACCGCCGTCGGGAAGGGCACCGTGTCCGCGGAAGTCCGCGCCCGCTACCCGCAGGTGTGGCTGTCCGTCTCGGCCACCACGCGCCCCCCGCGCCCGGGGGAGGTAGACGGCGTCCACTACCTGTTCGTCTCGCCCGAGGAGTTCGACCGCATGGTCGCCGCGGGCGAGATGCTGGAGTGGGCGGTGGTGCACGGCCGCCACCGGTACGGCACCCCGCGCGGCCCGGTCGTCGAGCACCTGGCCGCGGGCGTGCCCACGCTGCTCGAGATCGACCTCCAGGGTGCGCGGCAGGTCCGCGCGTCCATGCCCGAGGCGCGCTTCGTGTTCCTCGCGCCGCCGAGCTTCGAGGAGCTCGTGCGCCGGCTCGTCGGACGCGGCACCGAGTCCGCCGAGGAGCGCGAGCGCCGGCTCGCGACCGCGCGCGTCGAGCTCGCGGCCGAGGACGAGTTCGACGTGACGATCGTCAACGACGACGTCACCCGGGCGGCCGACGAGCTGGCGAGCATCATGGGCGTGGCCGCGGCGCCGCGCCCCGTCGCGCGCTGACCCGCCGCACCCCGGTGCCGCCGCGCACCGCACGCGGCGGCCTGCGCCGCGCCCGGCGTCCCCGTCCGCCCAGGTAGACTCGGACGCAGACCCCGAACCACCACCGTTGGAGAGTGACCCATGGCCGGAACCGTGGCCGAGCCGATCGGCATCACCGACCCGCCCATCGACGAGCTGCTGGAGAAGATCGACTCCAAGTACGGCCTCGTCCTGTACGCGGCCAAGCGCGCGCGCCAGATCAACGCGTACTACTCGCAGCTCAACGAGGGCATCCTGGAGAACGTGGGCCCGCTCGTCGAGACGCGCAACCAGGAGAAGCCGCTGTCGATCGCGCTGCGCGAGATCAACGAGGGCCTCCTGACGGTCCGTCCGACGGAGGGCGACGAGCCCGCCGGCGGCACGCCCGAGGCCGCCGACGAGCCCACCTTCTGAGCCGTCGCGCCCCATGAGGATCCTGCTGGGCGTCAGCGGGGGGATCGCCGCGTACAAGGCGGTGCTCCTGCTGCGCCTGCTGCGTGAGCAGGGCCACGCCGTCCGGGTGATCCCGACGGCGTCGGCCCTGCGGTTCGTCGGGGCGCCCACCTTCGAGGCGCTGTCCGGCGAGCCAGTCACGAGCGAGGTGTTCGACGACGTCGAGCACGTCCAGCACGTGGCGCTCGGCCAGGGCGCGGACCTCGTGGTCGTGGCCCCGGCCACGGCCGACCTGCTGTCGCGCGCGGCGACCGGCCGCGCCGACGACCTGCTCACCTCGACGCTGCTCACGGCGCGCTGCCCCGTGGTCATGGCGCCGGCGATGCACACCGAGATGTGGGAGCACCCTGCCACGCGCGCCAACGTCGCGACGCTGCGCGCCCGCGGCGTGCACGTGGTCGAGCCGGCCAGCGGGCGCCTCACCGGCGCCGACACCGGCCCGGGCCGCCTGCCGGAGCCGGAGGAGATCGCCCGCGTCGCGCTCGAGGTCGCGGCAGCCGCGAGCGGTCCCGCCGAGCCCGGCGACCTCGCGGGCCGCCGCGTCGTGGTGTCCGCGGGCGGGACCCGCGAGGCGATCGACCCGGTGCGCTTCATCGGCAACCGGTCCAGCGGCAAGCAGGGCCTGGCCCTGGCGCAGGCCGCGCGCGACCGCGGCGCCGACGTCGTGCTCGTCGCCGCGAACCTCGAGGCCGCGGCGACCGCGCCGCTGCGCGCGGCGGGTGCCGAGGTCGTCGACGTCGAGTCGACCGCCGAGCTGCGCGACGCCGTGCGCGCCGCCGCCTCGGACGCCGACGTCGTCGTCATGGCGGCCGCCGTCGCCGACTTCCGGCCCGCGACCGCGCCCGACGCCAAGATCAAGAAGGTGCCCGGGCAGGCGCCGACGCCCATCGCGCTCGTGGAGAACCCCGACGTGCTCGCCGAGCTGGCCCGCGACCGTCTGCGCCCGGGGCAGGTCGTCGTCGGCTTCGCCGCCGAGACGGGCGACGCGACCGGCAGCGTGCTCGACCACGGCCGCGCCAAGGCCCGGCGCAAGGGCGCCGACCTGCTCGCCGTGAACGCCGTCGGCGGCGGGCGCGGCTTCGGCGCCGAGACGAACGACGTGACCGTCGTCGACGCGGCGGGCGACGTCGTCGCCACGGCGCGCGGGACGAAGCGCGAGGTCGCGGACGCGATCTGGGACGCCGTCGTGAAGACGCTGCCCACGCGCTGAGACGGTCTCGCATGATGACACGCGCGGTGGCCTGCCGATCGTCCCCGCGGCGCCCGGGCACGTAGGCTGTCCGGCATGACCGATGCGCTGCGGCTGTTCACCTCCGAGTCCGTCACGGAGGGGCACCCCGACAAGGTGTGCGACCAGATTTCGGACTCGATCCTCGACGCGCTGCTCGCGCAGGACCCGCACTCGCGCGTCGCCGTCGAAACCATGGTCACCACCGGCCTCGTCCACGTCGCGGGGGAGGTGACGACCGAGGCGTACGTCGAGATCCCGCAGATCGTGCGCGACGTCGTGCGCGGCATCGGCTACACGTCCTCGGCGATCGGGTTCGACGGCGACTCGTGCGGCGTGTCCGTGTCGATCGGCCAGCAGTCGCCCGACATCGCCGCCGGCGTCGACAAGGCGCTCGAGCTGCGCGTCGACACGGGCGACATGGACCCGCTGGACGCGCAGGGCGCCGGCGACCAGGGCCTGATGTTCGGGTACGCGACGGACGAGACGCCGACGCTCATGCCGGTCCCGATCTGGCTCGCGCACCGCCTCGCGGAGCGCCTGGCCGAGGTGCGCCGCACCGGGGAGCTCGCGGGCCTGCGCCCCGACGGCAAGACGCAGGTCACGATCGGCTACGACGGCGACCGGCCGGTGCGCGTCGACACGGTCGTGCTCTCGACGCAGCACGACGCCGACGTCGTGCAGGAGAAGCTGCAGCGCGAGATCGTCGACCACGTCATCACGCCGGTCATCTCGACGGTCGGCCTGGACACGTCCGACGTGCGCACGATCGTCAACCCCACGGGCAAGTTCGTCATCGGCGGGCCGCAGGGCGACGCCGGCCTGACCGGCCGCAAGATCATCGTCGACACCTACGGGGGCATGGCCCGGCACGGCGGCGGCGCGTTCTCCGGCAAGGACCCGTCGAAGGTCGACCGGTCCGCCGCGTACGCGATGCGGTGGGTCGCCAAGAACGTCGTGGCCGCGGGCCTCGCGCGCCGCTGCGAGGTGCAGGTCGCCTACGCGATCGGCAAGGCTCACCCGGTGGGCCTGTACGTGGAGACGTTCGGCACGGAGACGGTGCCGGTCGAGCGCATCACGGCCGCGATCGGCGAGGTGTTCGACCTGCGTCCGGCGGCGATCATCCGCGACCTCGACCTGCTGCGCCCCGTCTACGCGCGCACCGCCGCGTACGGGCACTTCGGGCGCGAGCTGCCCGAGTTCACCTGGGAGCGCACCGACCGCGTCGACGCGCTGCGCGCGGCCGTCTGACCGGCCCTCGGGCCCGCCTGTGGACGCCGTCCGCGGGGTCGCGCGGGCGTGGTGAGATAGGCGCGTGAGCGACGCCCCCGGTCCCGAGCAGCCGGCGCTGCTCGGCCTCGAGGACGTGGGCGCCGGCGCGCCCGCCGCGCGCCGCGCGAAGCCCGCGCTCGGCGCGCAGGAGATCGCCGCGACGGACCCGGTGGCGCGCTGCGTGCTCGACCTGCAGCCGGCCCACCTCGACCGCGAGTACGACTACCTCGTGCCCGCGGCGATGGCCGACGACGCCGTGCCCGGCGCGCGCGTGCGCGTGCGGTTCGGGCCGCAGGAGGTCGGCGGCTACGTCGTGGCGCGCGCCGCCGCGTCCGAGCACGCCGGCCGGCTCGTGCCGCTGCGGCGCGTCGTGTCGCCCGACCCGGTGCTGGCGCCCGAGGTGCTCGCGCTCGCCCGCCGGGTCGCCGAGCGGTACGCCGGCACGCTGGCCGACGTGCTGCGCCTCGCGGTGCCGCCGCGGCACGCCCGCGTCGAGAAGGAGGTCCTCGCCGCGCTCGCCGACGCGCCGCCCGCCGGACCGGCCGCGGCCCTCGGGGGCGGGGCGGACCGGGGCGCCGGCGCGCCCACCGGCGCGCACACCGACGAGTGGGCCCCGTACCGCGGCGGGGACGCGTTCTGCCGCCACGTGCTGGCGGGCGAGGGCCCGCGCGCGGTCTGGACGGCCCTGCCCGGGCTCGCCCCCGGACCCGGGCCGGAGCCCGCGACCCTGCCGCACTGGGCCGCCGCGATCGCGCAGGCCGTGCGCGCCGCGCTCGCCGGCGGGCGCCGCGCCCTCGTCGTCGTGCCCGACGCGCGCGACGCCGACCGCGTCTGCGCCGCCCTCGAGGCTGCCGGCGTCGACGGCACCGTGCGCCTGCTGGCCGACGACGGCCCCGCACCCCGGTACCGCGCCTTCCTGCGCGCGCGCCACGGCCTGGCGCCCGTCGTCGTGGGCACGCGCGCGGCGATGTTCGCGCCCGTGCCGGAGCTGGGCCTGGTCGTGCTGTGGGGCGACGGGGAGGACACGCTCGCCGAGCCGCACGCCCCGTACCCGCACGTGCGCGAGGTGCTCGCGCTGCGCAGCGAGGCCGAGGGCGCCGCCTACCTGCTCGGCTCGCCCGGCCGCACCGTGCAGGCGCAGGCGCTGCTCGCCTCCGGGTGGGCGCGGGAGATCGCGGCGCCCCGCGACGTGCTGCGCGCCCGCGCCCCCCGGGTGCGGGCCCTGACGTCGGTCGAGCTGGCGCACGAGGGCCCCGGGGCGGCGGCCCGCCTGCCCACGGCCGCGTGGCGGGCCGCGCGCGACGCGCTCGAGCGCGGCCCCGTGCTCGTGCAGGTCCCGCGCACCGGCTACCTGCCCGTCGTCGCCTGCGGGCGCTGCCGCACCGCCGCCCGCTGCGCCCACTGCCACGGACCCCTGGGCCTGCCCCGCACCGCCTCCGCGCCGCAGTGCACGTGGTGCGGCCGCCTCGCCGGCGGCTGGCGGTGCGCCGAGTGCGGCGACACCCGGCTGCGCGCCGTGCGCGTCGGCTCCGACCGCACCGCCGAGGAGCTCGGGCGCGCCTTCCCGGGCACCCCCGTGCGCACGTCCGCCTCGACCGCGCCCGGCGGCGTGCTCGACCGCGTCGACGACCGGCCCGCCCTCGTCGTCGCCACGCCCGGCGCCGAACCCGTCGCCGCCGGCGGGTACGCCGCCGCGCTGCTGCTCGACGCCGCGGTCACGACCTCGGGCACGGGCCTGGCGGTCGCCACCGAGGCGCTGCACCGGTGGCTCGCCGCCGCGGGCCTCGTCCGCCCCGCCGGCGCCGGCGGCCAGGTCCTGCTCGTCGGCGACGGCGCCCCCGCCCCCACGGGCGCGCTCGTCCGGTACGACGCCCCCTGGCTCGCCGACCGCGAGCTCGCCGAGCGCCGCGAGCTCGCGCTGCCGCCCGCCGTGCGCGTCGCCGCCGTCACCGGCGACCGCCCGGCCGTCGAGGCCCTCGTGGGCCGCGTCGATCTCGCCACGGGCGACGCGCTCCTCGGACCCGTCGAGCTGCCCGCCCGCGAACCCGCCCTCGAACCGCCCGTGCGCGTCGTCGTGCGCGTCCCCCTCGCCCAGGGGACGCAGCTCGCCCGGGAGCTGCGCGCCTCCCTCGCCGTGCGATCCGCACGCCGCGAGGGCGGCACCGTGCGCGTCCAGCTCGACCCCAAGGAGATGCTCTGACCATGCCCACCGGCCCGGCCGCCGCCATCGACACCGCCGTCTACGACTTCGGCAACGTCCTGGTCCGCTGGGACCCCTACGGGGCGTTCACCGGCCACGACCGCGCCGAGGTCGAACGATGGATGACCGAGATCGACTTCCCCGCCTTCAACCACGCCCAGGACGCCGGCCGCACCTGGGACGAGGCCCGCGCGGCGCTCGCGGACCGGCCGCACCTCGTGCCGTTCGTCGACGCGTACGTCGCCGGGTTCGCCGGCACGCTCCTCGGGCCGGTCGACGGGTCCGCCGAGCTCGCGGCCGAGCTCAAGGGGCTCGGCCTGCGGCTGTACGGGCTGACGAACTGGTCCGCCGAGCTGTTCCACCACGCCGAGACGGTCGCCTCCGCCGTGGGGCTCATGGACGACGTCGTGGTCTCCGGCCGGGTCGGCCTGGCCAAGCCCGACCCGCGGATCTTCGCCCACCTCGCCCGCGCGTTCGACGTCGACCCCGCCCGCGCGGTGTTCGTCGACGACTCGCCCGCCAACGTCGCGGCCGCCCGCGACGCCGGGTTCCACGCCGTGCACTTCACCGGCACCGCCGCCTTCCGCGCCGCCCTGCGCGACCTCGGGGTCCCCGTGCGCCCCGCCTAGACTGGGCCGGTGCGTCTGCTCTTCGCCGGAACCCCCGAACCCGCCGTCCCGTCGCTCCAGGCGCTGCTCGCCTCCCGTCACGAGGTCGTCGCCGTCCTCACCCGCGCCGACGCGCCCGCCGGGCGCGGCCGGCGGCTCGTGCCCAGCCCCGTCAAGGTCGCCGCCGAGGAGGCCGGCGTCCCCGTCCTCACCGACGTCCCGCGCGGCGAGGAGTTCGTCGCCCGCCTGCGCGACCTCGACGTCGACGCCGCCCCCGTCGTCGCCTACGGGCACCTGCTGCGCCGCGACGTGCTCGCCGTGCCCCGCCTCGGCTGGGTCAACCTGCACTTCTCCGTGCTGCCCGCCTGGCGCGGCGCCGCACCCGTCCAGCACGCGATCATGGCCGGCGACGAGGTCACCGGCGCCACCACCTTCCTGCTCGACGAAGGCATGGACACCGGCCCCGTCCTCGGCACCACCACCGAGACCATCCGCGCCCGCGACACCGCGGGCGACCTCCTCGAGCGGCTCTCGGCCAGCGGCGCCCAGCTGCTCGTCGCCACCCTCGACGCCCTCGAGGACGGCGACCTGCGCCCCCGGCCGCAGCCCGCCGACGGCGTCTCGATCGCCCCGAAGCTCACCACCGAGGACGCGCGCGTCCGCTGGGACGCGCCCGCCCACGCCGTCGACCGGCGCATCCGCGGCTGCACCCCCGCGCCCGGCGCCTGGACCACCCTGCCCGACGGCGCACGCCTCGGCCTCGGCCCCGTCACCCCCCGCCCCGACGTCGACGACCTCGCGCCCGGCCACCTCCGCGCCGGCAAGAAGGACGTCCTCGTCGGCACCGCCACCCACGCCGTCGCCCTCGGCCACGTGCAACCCGTCGGCAAGAAGCCCATGCCCGCCCCCGACTGGGCGCGCGGCGCTCGTGGCCTGGTCGACGGCGACGGCGCCGTCGTCCTGGGGGAGCAGCGGTGAGCGACGAGCGACGCGACCCGCGCGGCCGCCAGCGCGGGGCCGCCCGCAGCCGGGGCGAGCGGCACCGCACCGCCCAGGCCCCCGGGCAGCGCCGTCGTCGGACCGACCCCGCCCGCACCGCCGCCTACGACGTGCTGCGCGAGGTCGACGGCTCCGACGCGTACGCCAACCTCGTGCTGCCGCCCCTGCTGCGCGAGCGGCGCATCGCCGGCCGCGACGCCGCGTTCGCCACCGAGCTCGCCTACGGCACCCTGCGGCTGCGCGGCCGGTACGACGCGATCCTCGCCCGCTGCGTCACGCGGCCGCTCGAGCAGCTCGACCCCGAGGTCCTCGACGTGCTGCGCCTCGGCGCCCACCAGCTGCTCGGCATGCGCGTGCCCTCGCACGCCGCCGTGTCCGAGACCGTCGCGCTCGCGCGCGACCGCGTCGGCGCCGGGCCCGCTCAGATGGTCAACGCCGTCCTGCGCGCCGTCGACCGCACCTCGCTCGACGACTGGCTCGAGCGGCTGCGCGCCGAGGCGCCCGACGCCGTCACCGCCCTCGCCACGACCGGGTCCCACCCCGTGTGGGTCACCCGGGCGCTGCGCGAGGCGCTCGCCGGCAACGGGCGCTCGCCCGAGGAGACCGCGGACCTGCTCGACGCCGACAACGCCTCGCCGCGGGTCACCCTCGTCGCGCGCCCGGGCCTCGCCGACCCCGACGACGTCGCCGCCGGCGCGCCGGCGGACGTGCGGCTCGAGCCCGGGCGCTGGGCCCCCACCGCGCTCGTGCTCGCGGGCGGCACCGACCCCGCCGCCGTGCCCGCCGTCGCCGACGGCCGCGCCGGCGTCCAGGACGAGGGCTCCCAGCTCGTCACCCTCGCGCTCGCCGCCGCACCGCTCGACGGCACCGACGCCCGCTGGCTCGACCTGTGCGCCGGGCCGGGCGGCAAGTCCGCGCTCCTGGCGGCTCTGGCCGCCGGGCGCGACGCCACGCTCGTCGCCAACGAGGCCCAGCCGCACCGGGCCCGGCTCGTCGAGCGTGCGCTGCGGGCCGTGCCCGAGGGCGTCGTCGAGCGGGTCCGCACCGGCGACGGGCGCGACCTCGGGGTCGAGGAGCCCGGCGCCTACGACCGCGTGCTCGTCGACGCGCCCTGCACGGGCCTCGGCGCGCTGCGCCGGCGTCCCGAGTCTCGCTGGCGGCGCACGCCCGCCGACCTCGGCGTGCTGTCGACGCTGCAGCGCGAGCTCCTCGGCGCCGCGCTCGACGCCGTCCGGCCTGGGGGAGTCGTCGCCTACGTCACCTGCTCGCCCCACCTCGCCGAGACGCGGCTCGTCGTCGACGACGTCCTGCGCCGTCGCGACGACGCCGAGCGCCTCGACGCCCGCGAGGTCCTGCGCGCGGTGCTCGTCCCGGGCGCCGCGCTCGACCTCGGCGCGCCGGACGGGGGCGCGGGAGGCCTCGACGCGCAGCTGTGGCCCCACGTCCACGGCACCGACGCGATGCACCTCACCCTGCTGCGCCGCCGCTGACCTGGCGGCGGACGTCAGGAAATACTTGCTTCGGCGAGGGTGTCGGCATAACCTGACATGCGTACGTGCCAGAACATCCTGACAGCCGGAGGCAGCCATGGCCCAGCGCTGGACCCTCGCGCGCAGCTCCCGCGACGTCGGTCGCTTCGTCCAGCAGGCCCGCCGCCGCCGCGGCCTCAGCCAGGCGGCGCTCGCGGACGAGCTGGGCCTGACCCGGCAGTACGTCTCCGAGGTCGAGTCGGGCGCGGACAACCTCTACATCACGCGGCTGTTCGAGATCTTCGACGAGCTCGGCATCGACGTCCGGCTCGAGGAGCGGGGTGCCGATGGCAAGGGCTGAGATCGACGCCTGGCTCTACGGCGGCCGGGTCGCCCGCGTCGTCGCCCGTGACACCCTGCGCGGCCGCCGCGTCGAGCTCGAGTGGGACGACGCGGCCGTGGACCGCTGGGGGTACGGCTCGCGCGTCCTGTCGCACCTGCTGCCCATGGACGCCGACGCCGCGCCCGCCCCGGCGCGCGTGGGCGCGTGGCTCGACGGACTGCTCCCCGAGGGCCGGACGCGCGACACCATGGCGATCGACGCGGGGATCGACCCCGACGACACGGTCGCCTTCCTCGGCCGCTACGGCACGGACACCGCGGGCGCGGTCGTCTTCGTCGAGCCGGGGACCGAGCCGGCGCACGGCGACTCCGAGCCCCAGGCGCTCGACGACGCCGGCGTGGCCGACCTGCTGCGCGCCGCCGTCGCTCGGGCCGGGGGAGCGGGCCGCGCCAACCGGCTGACGAGCTCGCTGCCGGGCATGGAGCCCAAGATCACGCTCGTGCGCACGGGCGCCGGCTGGGCCCGCGCGAGCGCGGGCATGCCGACCACGCACATCCTCAAGGTCTCGCGCGAGGCCGGCTCGCCGACGTCGGACCTCACCGACACGGAGGCCGCCGCGCTCGACCTCGCGCGCCGCGTGGGGCTGACGACGATCGACGCCCGCGTCGCGGAGTTCGACGGCGTGCGCTGCATCGTGGTCTCGCGCTACGACCGCGTCCCCGACCCCTCCGCGCCCGGTGGGCTGCGCCGCGTCCACCAGGAGGACGCCGCGCAGGCGCTGGGCATCAACACCCGTGACCCGGAGCGCAAGTTCCAGCACGGTCGAGCGCTGCCGTCCCTCGCGCGGATCGCGCGCGTGCTGCGCGACGACGGCGCCCGCCCCGACCCGCTGCTCGCGCTCACGGTGCTCAACCTCGCCGTCGGGAACACCGACGCGCACGCGAAGAACATCTCGCTGCTGCGGCGGGAGGACGGCACGGTCGCGCTCGCACCCGCCTACGACGTCTCGATGCACCTGCACCATGACCACGCGTCCCGCGTCTTCGCGATGGACGTGGCGGGGGAGCGGCGGATGGACCGCATCACGGCCGGGCACCTCGTGGTCGAGGGCGTCTCGTGGGGCCTGCCCCGGCGGCGTGCACGGCGGGTCGTCGAGGAGACGCTCGAGGCGCTGCGCACGGCGCTCGAGGAGATCGACCGCGACGCCCACGCCGGCGTCGGGCCGGAGGCCTGGCAGGCGGTCACCCGTCGCACGGACGAGCTGCGCGCGAGCCTCGCCGACGGCTGAGCCCGCGGCCCGGTCAGACCCCGGCGGGCGGCCAGACTCCGATGATCAGCGCCATGACGAGGAACGTCACGAGCTCGTGCGCGAGGTTCATGGTCGTCAGTCCGACGGGCCGGCGCTCGAACGCGTCGTGGGTGACGAACCGGGCCGCGGTGAAGCCGACCCAGAGGAAGGCCGCCGTCGCGACCGACGCCCACAGGAAGCTGCCCCCGTAGAACTGCCAGGCGATGTACGCGGCGCCGCCGAGCACCCACGCGGACAGGAAGCTCACGACGAGCGTGATGACGATCGGCCCGACGGCGCTGCTGCTGTCCGGCTCGACCTTCGCCAGCCGCATCCAGGCGTTGCCGAAGACCTTCGGCGTGTACCAGACCGCGCCCACCACCATCGTGGACAGCGCGGCGAGGACGACGGCCCAGTAGTTGATCTCGGGAACCATGCGTGAGCTCCTTCGGGCGCGCACGTGGGGCACCGGATCGGCCCCTACGCTGGGCATCATGGCAGCCCTGATCAACCCGAGCATCCTGTCGGCCGACTTCGCGAACCTCGAGCGCGACCTCAACGCGATCGCGACGGCCGACTACGCGCACGTCGACGTCATGGACTACCACTTCGTGCCGAACCTCACGCTCGGACTCCCCGTGTTCGAGCGCCTCGCCAAGGTCTCGCCCGTGCCGCTCGACGCGCACCTCATGATCGAGGACCCGGAACGCTGGGCGCCCGCCTACGCCGAGGCGGGTGCCGCGTCGGTGACGTTCCACGCGGAGGCCGCGACGGCGCCCGTGCGGCTCGCGCGCGAGCTGCGGCGCCTCGGTGCCCGCGCCGGCGTCGCGCTGCGGCCGGCGACGCCCGTCGAGCCGTTCCTCGACCTGCTCGCCGAGGTCGACATGATCCTCGTCATGACCGTCGAGCCCGGCTTCGGCGGCCAGTCCTTCATCGAGGGCACGCTGCCCAAGATCCGCCGCGCCCGGCAGGCCGTCAGCGAGTCGGGGCTCGACGTCTGGATCCAGGTCGACGGCGGCATCTCGCGCGACACGATCGAGCGCGCCGCGGACGCGGGCGCGAACGTCTTCGTCGCCGGCTCGGCCGTGTACGGCGCGGAGAGCATCCCCGACGAGATCGCGGCGCTGCGCGAGCTGGCCGGCAAGCACGCGCACTGAGGGCTCGCGCCGCGCAAGGGCGGCCGGGTCGGCGACACAGTCCCCATGAGACCTCGGGAGGTGTCATGGGGAGCGGACGGTCCGCCGTGACGGCAGCGATCGGGACCCTGCTGCTCGGCGGGTGCGCCTCCGTGCTCGGCACGGTCGAGGAGAACCCGCCCGGCGGTCCTGGGAACGGCGGCGCCGGCGGGGAGGCGGCCACGTGCGTCGACTGGGTGCTCCATGCGACGCCGGTCGAGGCGGCGCGGGACAACCTCGCGGTGCGCGCCACCGTCGTCGGGCCCGCCGGGACGCAGCGGGTCTGGGGCGTCGACGGCGCCCTGTGGGAGCTCGACGTCGCCGAGGTGCTCGTCGGGACGGGCGTCGAGGCGGGGGAGCGGGTCACCGTGCTCTCGACGCCCGAGACCTGCTCCTCGGCCACGTACCCGTCGGGGGACCCGCTCGACGTGGAGGGCGAGGTCGTCGTCATCCTCCACGACGACGCGGAGCACGGCCTGCGGACCGTGACGCCGTTCGACGGCGTCGTGACGCCCGGCCCCGACGGGGGGCTGCCCGCCTCGTGGCCGGCGGGACACCCCGGCCTCTGACAGGGCGGCGAGCGGGAGTGCGCGTCCGGAACCGTCGTCCGACCACGGACCTTCCCGATGCTCCGGGATAAATAGTGTGCCAAGCGCCAGAACACTGCTGTGACGTGCGTCCCGGAGACCGGGACCGAGCCCGGAGGGGGAGGGTCGGCCGTCTACGCTGGGCGCGTGAAGACCTTCGAGTCCCTGTTCGCCGAGCTGTCCGAGAAGGCGGTGACCCGTCCCGCAGGGTCGGGGACCGTGGCGCAGCTGGACGCCGGCGTGCACGCGATCGGGAAGAAGATCGTCGAGGAGGCCGCCGAGGTGTGGATGGCCGCCGAGTACGAGTCCGACCGGGCCGCCGCCGAGGAGATCTCGCAGCTGCTGTACCACGTGCAGGTGCTCATGGTCGCCAAGGGGCTCACGCTGGAGGACGTGTACGCGCATCTGTGAGCGCCGGGTCGTGGTGACCACCTCGAGACCGAGGCACCACGTCCGCAGCGCGCGCTCCGTCGT
Organism: Isoptericola variabilis 225; assembly: GCF_000215105.1. Classification (GTDB taxonomy): domain Bacteria; phylum Actinomycetota; class Actinomycetes; order Actinomycetales; family Cellulomonadaceae; genus Isoptericola; species Isoptericola variabilis_A. The sequence continues at coordinate 1,721,969 of NC_015588.1, read as the reverse complement.
CGTCCACCGCCGCTCCTGACCGAACGAGGTTCCCAGTGCTCCGCATCGCCGTCCCGAACAAGGGCTCGCTGTCCGGGCCCGCCACCGACATGCTGCGCGAGGCGGGCTACCGCCAGCGCCGCGACACCCGCGAGCTCGTGCTCGCCGACGCCGACAACGGCGTCGAGTTCTTCTTCCTGCGTCCGCGCGACGTCGCCGTCTACGTCGGGTCGGGCACGGTCGACGTCGGCATCACCGGCCGGGACCTGCTCCTGGACTCCGCGGCCGACGCCGTCGAGCACCTCCCGCTCGGCTTCGCGACGTCCACCTTCCGGTTCGCCGCGCCGGCCGGCACGGTCACCGAGGTGGAGCAGATCGCGGGCAAGCGCGTGGCGTCGTCGTACACGACCCTCGTCGCGGACCACCTGGGGCGCCTCGGCGTCGAGCCGAGCGCGATCGTCCACCTCGACGGCGCCGTGGAGAGCTCGGTGCGGCTGGGCGTCGCGGACGTCATCGCCGATGTCGTCGAGACCGGCACGACGCTGCGCGCGGCCGGCCTCGAGGTCTTCGGCGAGCCGATCCTGCGGTCCGAGGCGGTGCTCATCCGCCGGTCCGGCGACAGCGAGCCCGAGGGCCTCGACGTGCTCACGCGTCGGCTCCAGGGCGTGATCACCGCGCGCGAGTACGTGCTGTTGGACTACGACGTGCCGATCGAGCTGGTCGACAAGGCCGTCGCCGTGACGCCCGGCTTCGAGTCGCCCACCGTCTCGCCGCTGCACAACGGCGAGTCGGCGGCCGTCCGCGCGATGGTGCGCCGCTCCGAGACGAACCGCGTCATGGACGCCCTCTACGAGATCGGTGCGCGCGGGATCCTCGTCACGTCCATCCACGCGTGCCGCCTCTGAGCCTGTCCGTGCACCGCCCCGTGCCTTCGTGCACGGGGCGGCGAACGGTGGCAGCGTTGCTGGCATGAGCGCCGAGCGTCGCACCTCCGACCGGTACCGCACGTTCCGCCCGTTCTGGGGCCGGGTCGCCGCCTGGTTCGTCGGCGCGATCGCCGTCGGCGGCTCGCTGTTCGTGGGACTGACGGCCCGAGGACCGATCGGGGCGCAGCCGGCGAGCCGCGCGTCCTTCGTGGCGTTCGCCGTCCTCGCCGCACTGCTGCTGTGGCGCGTCGCAGGCGTGCACGCGAGCCCCAGCCCCGCAGGGCTGGTGGTGCGCAACGTCGTCTACACGCGGCGCCTGGCGTGGCCGGAGATCGTCGCCGTCCGGTTCAGCGGCAACGACGCGTGGGTCAGGCTCGACCTCGCCGACGGCGGCACGCTCGCCGTCATGGGCATCCAGCGGTCCGACGGCGAGCGTGGCATGGCCGAGGCGCGTCGGCTGCTCGAACTCGTGCGCACGCACGGTGAGGCGCCGGACCGCCTCTAGCGATCAGCTGCTGTGCGCGGGGCGGCGCTCGGTGCGCGGGGCGCGGCGCTCGGGCGCGCCCTTGTCGACCGCGATTCGCAGCTGCTTGCCGGCCACGTGCGCCCGACCGATGCGGTCCATGGTGGCCGTGTCGAGCGGCGTCGTGATGTCGACGAGCGAGAAGCTGCCGAAGATGTCGATCTTGCCGATGTCGGCGCCCGTGAGGCCGCCCTCGTTCGTCAGCGCGCCGACGATGCCGCGCGGCTGCACGCCGTGCGTGTGCCCGACGGCGAGCCGGTAGCGGGTGCCCGCCGCGGGCCGGCGGATGCCGGACCGGTCGTCGTGGTCGCGCCGACGGCGGTCGCCCCGCTCGGGACGGTCCGCCCGCGGGTGCCGGTGCGTGCGGTCGCCCTCGCGGTCCTCGCGCTCGGCACGGTGCGTCTCGCGCGTGCGGCCGCCGCGGGCCTCGGCGCGCTGGCGCTCGAACTCCTCCTGCTCGGCGCGCTGGCGAGGGCCGTCGTCGCCGACCGCGAGCGCCAGGAGCGCCGCCGCGACCTCGAGGACCTCGGACGGCTCGGCGCCGCCGGTGCGCTCGGAGAGCATCTGGGCGTACAGGTCGAGGCGGCCGGCCTCGCGGCGGGCGGCGACGGCGTCGAGCATGCGGCGGGCGCGGTGCTCGGAGACGTCCTTGGGGGAGGGGATCTCGACCTCGGTGAGCTCGGCGCGGATGGTGCGCTCGATGTGCTTGAGCTTGCCGCGCTCGTGCGGGGTGACGAACGACAGGGCCTTGCCGGTGCGCCCGGCGCGGCCGGTGCGGCCGATGCGGTGCACGTAGGCCTCGGCCTCGCGGGGGATGTCGAAGTTGACGACGAGGCCGATGCGGTCGACGTCGAGCCCGCGGGCGGCGACGTCGGTGGCGACGAGGACGTCGAGGGCTCCCGAGCGGAGGCGCTCGACGATGCGCTCGCGCTCCTTCTGCGCGACGTCGCCGGAGATGGTGGAGGCGGAGATGCCGCGCTCGACGAGCGCGGCGCCGACCTCCTCGGCGGCAGCACGGGTGCGCGTGAAGACGATGGTGGCGTCGGCATCGGAGGTCGCGAGCACGCGGACGAGCGAGCCGACCTTGTGGCGGAACGGCACGATCGCGTACGACTGCTCGACGTTGGTGGTGGTGCTGGACTGCCGGGAGACGGTGATCTCGACGGGGTCGGTCAGGTGCGTCTCGGCGACGGTGCGGATGGCGGGGGGCATGGTCGCGGAGAAGAGCGCGACCTGCCGGCGCTCGGGCGCCTGGCCGAAGATCTTCTCGACGTCCTCGGCGAAGCCCATGCGGAGCATCTCGTCGGCCTCGTCGAGCACGAGGAAGCGCACGGCGTCGAGGGAGAGCGCACCGCGCTCCATGTGGTCCATGACGCGGCCGGGGGTGCCGACGACGACGTGGACGCCGTCGCGCAGGGCGCGCTGCTGGGGCACGTACGGCGCGCCGCCGTACACGGACAGGACGCGCAGGCCGGGCAGGTGGGTCGCGAAGGACTCGATCGCGTCGGCGACCTGGATGGCGAGCTCGCGCGTCGGCGTGAGGACGAGGGCCTGGACGTGGCCGCCCGCCACGCTGGCGGCGGGGTCGACGGCGGCCAGCAGGGGCAGGCCGAACGCGGCGGTCTTGCCGGTGCCGGTCTGGGCGACGCCGGTGATGTCGCGCCCGGACAGCAGGGCGGGGATGGCCCGGGCCTGGATGGGCGACGGGGTGGTGAAGCCGAGGTCGTCGACGGCGGCCTGCAGCGGTGCGGGCAGGGCGAGGTCGGTGAACGTGACGTCGGTGGGCAGGGTCGTCTCAGAGGTGCTCATGCGGGGGTGATGACCGTTCGTCGTGGTGGGAGGAGTCCTGCGTCGCCGTCGGGCGGCGAGGCGGTCGCTCGTCCCGGACACACACACCTGACCCGGCTCTGGCCGGGGTCGCTACGAACACACGGGAGGGACGACGAACTCCGAAGTCCCCTCCATCCTACGGTGCGGCGGCTCCCGGCGGGGCGCCGCCGCCGGTGAGGTTGCCCACTGCGTAGGATGGCGGGGACGGCACTGGGCCGGTGACCACGGGGGAAGGTGAGCGTGCAGGCAGGGCAGGAGGTCCGCTCCACGGTCTTCACGATCCCGAACGTCATCAGTCTCGTGCGCCTGGCGCTCGTGCCGGTCTTCGCGGTCCTCATCGTCGCCGGTCACGACGTGTGGGCGCTCGTCGTCCTCGCGGTCTCCGGGTTCACCGACTGGCTCGACGGCGTGCTGGCGCGCCGTCTGGACCAGGTGAGCAAGCTCGGGCAGATGCTCGACCCCGCGGCCGACCGCCTGTTCATCCTCGTCACGCTCGTGGGCCTGGCCTGGCGCGAGATCGTGCCGCTGTGGCTCGTGGTGGTGATCGCGGCGCGCGACCTCATGCTCGCGGTGCTGCTGCCGGTGCTCGCGCGGCACGGCTACGGCCCGCTCGAGGTGAGCTTCGTGGGCAAGGCGGGCACGTTCGCGCTGCTGTACGCGTTCCCGCTGCTGCTGCTCGCGGAGGCGCCGGGCGCGCTCGGTGCGGTCGCGCACGTCGTCGGCTGGGCGTTCACGTGGTGGGGCATCGGCCTGTACTGGCTCGCGGGCCTGCAGTACGTGGCCCAGACCCGCCGGCTGGTCGCGCAGGAGGGCGCGCGGTGACGGCGCCCGCCCCGGCACGGCCCGGCGGCCGGCCGCGCCCCGACGCGTCGATGACGCTGCTCGTGGAGGTCATGGAGCGCCCGCTCGACCCCGCGTACGCCGAGGCCGCGGCCCGGCGACGGGCCGTCCGGGAGGGCCGCGCGCCCGACCGCCGCAGCCCGGTCGGCGTCGTGCTGCTCGTGCTCGTCGCGATCCTCCTCGGCCTCATGACCGCGAGCGCCGCGCGTCAGCTGAGGGTGCCGCAGGAGGGCGTGGCGGAGGCGCGGGCGCTGCTCGAGGACGAGATCGCGGCACGCTCGGCGCAGGCGGAGGCCCTGCAGGCCCGCAGCGCGACGCTCAGCGACGAGATCGAGGCGCTGCAGCGGGCGACGCTCGCGCGCGACCCGGTGCTGGCCGAGCAGCTGCGCCTGGACGGGCTGGTCAACGGGTCGCGGGCCGTGCGGGGCCCGGGCCTGGTGGTGACGCTGACCGACGGTGGCGGCGGACTGACCGACGGCGACGGGGAGCCGGGCTCGCGCGTGCAGTACACGGACGTGCGGACCGTGGTGAACGCGCTGTGGGCGGCCGGGGCGGAGGCGGTCTCGGTCGACGGGCAGCGGCTGACGTCGGTGTCGGCGATCCGCAACGCGGGGGACGCGATCCTGGTGGACCTGGTGCCGCTGCCCGGGCCGACGTACACGATCCGGGCGATCGGCGACCCGCAGGCGATGCAGGCCGCGTACGCTCGCTCCGACGCCCCGACGTACCTGCAGCTGCTGGCGTCCGGCTACGGCATCGAGTCGAGCGTGACCGCGGCCGAGGACCTGGAGCTGCCGGGCGTGGGGACGCAGCAGCTGCGCAGCGCGGAGCCGCTGTCGGACGCCCTGCCCAGCCCCAGTGGCACCGCAACCGAGGAGGTAAGCCCATGATCGCCGTCGTCGGGCTCGTGATCGGTGTCGTCGCCGGCCTCGTGCTGCAGCCGACGGTCCCGGTGGCGTTGCAGCCGTACCTGCCGATCGCCGTCGTGGCGGCGCTCGACGCGCTGTTCGGCGGCCTGCGCGCCCTGCTGGACGGGCTGTTCGACGACAAGGTGTTCCTGGTCTCGTTCCTGTCGAACGTGCTCGTCGCGGCGTTCATCGTGTTCCTCGGCGACCAGTTGGGCGTGGGCTCGCAGCTGTCGACCGCGGTGGTCGTGGTGCTGGGCATCCGGATCTTCTCGAACGCGGCGGCGATCCGCCGGCACCTGTTCAAGGCCTGAGCATGACCGCAGACGACGACACCGCCGCCCCCGCGCCGCGCGACCCGCACGACGACGCCCGCACCGACCCGGACACGCCGGCGCCCGCCGCCGCCGCGGAGGACGACGCTCCGGCCGACCCCGACGCCGCGACGCCGGTGCCCGGTGACGAGCCGGCTCCCGGCGAGGAGCCGGTGGTGGGCGAGGAGCCGGTGGACGGCGCGCCGCAGGGCGCTGCCGAGGCCGTCCCCGAGGACAACGCGCCGGCGGACGAGTACGACGCGCCGGCGGGCGCCGCGGCGCGGCCCTCGACCGGGCCGACGCCGGCCGAGCCGGCCGCGGCCCCGGCCGCGAGCGCCGCCCGGGCGAGCGGGTGGCGCCGGCTGGGGGAGGCGCTGCGCCCGCGGCTGACTCGTTCGCAGCTGCTGGCCGGCGTGCTGTGCGCCGCCCTCGGGTTCGCGCTCGTGGTGCAGGTGCAGCAGTCGGCGTCGGACCAGCTGTCGTCGGCGCGCCAGGACGACCTGGTGCGCCTGCTGGACGAGGTGACGCAGCGGGCCGACCGGCTCGACGAGGAGGTCGCGCGGCTCGAGGCGACGCGCGACGACCTGGCGTCGGGCACGGGTCAGGCGCAGGCGGCGCTCGAGCTGGCCCGGGAGCGCGCCGCGTCGGAGGGCATCCTGTCGGGGCGGCTGCCGGCCGAGGGACCGGGGGTCGAGATCTCGATCGCAGACCCGGGCCGGGGCCTGACGGCCTCCCAGCTGTTCAACGTGCTCGAGGAGCTGCGCAACGCCGGCGCGGAGGCGGTCGAGCTCAACGGGCTGCGGCTCGTGACGTCGTCGTGGTTCGTGGACCGCGACGGCGTGATCGTGGTCGACGACCAGGAGCTGTCGCCGCCCTACGAGTGGGTCGCGATCGGCGACCCGGCGACGATCAGCCCGGCGCTGGAGATCCCGGGCGGCGCGTTCGCGACGGTGCGCAACCGCGGTGCGAGCGTGACGCTGGTCTCGCACGACCGGGTCGAGGTCACGGCGGTGCGCGAGCCGCGCGAGCCGCGGTTCGCGCGCCCGGTGGAGTCGGCCGACTGATCGCCGCGGGCGACGTCCCGGCTTCCCGCACAGGCCCGTGACGGGGTAGGTTGAGCGGACGAAGGCGCACGTCGGGCGCACGACGGCACCCGGCGCACGGTCGAGCGCGTACCCGGTGCCGGCATGCGTCCGGCGGCCTGGCCCGAACTCGCAGGAGGACTGATGACGGACCCCCGTGCTCTCCCGCCGCACCAGGCGGGCGCCGACACCACGGCGCACCTCGGTCGCATCGGCGCGCCCGCGGAGGAGCAGGTCCACCGGATCCCGTTGACGGCGGAGGAGGCGGCGGCGGTCGCGGCGCTCCCGCGGCACTCGGCGCTGCTCGTCGTGCAGTACGGGTCCGGCGCCGTCGGCGAACGGTTCCTGCTCGACACCGACCGTGCGGTCGCGGGCCGCAGCGCCAACGCCGACATCTTCCTCGACGACGTCACCGTCTCGCGCAAGCACGCGGAGTTCGTCCGCGAGGGCGATCGGTTCGTCGTGCGCGACATCGGGTCGCTCAACGGGACCTACGTCAACCGCGTCCGGATCGACGCGGCGACCCTCACCACGGGCGACGAGGTGCAGATCGGCAAGTTCCGCATGTCGTTCCACGCGAGCCCGCAGGCGCCGCGGGACACGCAGGCGCCCCTGCCGTGACGTCCGCGCACGCGGCGCGGGACCCGGAGCCGCGCAGCCCGGAGGCACCCGAGCCGTGGCCGCGCGGGATCTCCCGCCAGGCCACGATGCGCATCTCCGACGTGCTGGCGCAGCTCGGACCCGAGTTCCCGTCGATCTCGCACTCCAAGCTGCGGTTCCTCGAGGAGCAGGGGCTCATCGACCCCGTGCGCACGCCGTCGGGGTACCGCCAGTACAGCCCGGCCGACGTCGAGCGCCTGCGGTTCGTCCTGACCGAGCAGCGCGACTCCTACCTGCCGCTGAAGGTCATCAAGGAGCGGCTCGCCGCGATGGACGCGGGGGAGCCCGCACCGGGGCCCGCGCCGCGCCTGGCCGACGGCGCCGCGGACGACGGGTCGTCGGCCCGGCGCCGCTGGACCGCCGAGTCGCTCGCCGAGGCGACCGGCACGAGCACCGAGCTCGTGCAGCAGCTCGTGATGGCCGGGGTGCTGCGCCCCGGCCCGGGCGGCTGGTTCGAGGCGGGGGCCGCCGACGTCGTGCGGATCGTGGCCCGGCTGGCCGAGTACGGCATCGAGCCGCGTCACCTGCGCCCGCTGCGCACGTCCGCGGACCGGCACGTCGGCCTCGTCGACCAGCTCGTGGCCCCGTACCGCAAGCAGCAGACCCCGTCGGCGCGCGCCCAGGCCGCCACGCTCGGCGCCGAGGTCGGCGAGCTCCTCGCACGCCTGCACACCGCGTGGGTGCGCCAGGGCGTGGCCGACCTCGGCTGAGAGCGCACCGCTCGTCGGGCCCCGTCGACCCGTTCCGCGCTGACCGCGACGCCGCGCATCCGGCCGTCGTACCGTGGATCGGTGGAGGCAGACGTGCCGAACGACGTGCCGATGGTCCCGGTGGAGGTTCTCGGCGTCCGGCAGCAGGCGCACGACCAGGAGATCGTCGTCCTGCTGCTCGACACCGCGGCCGACCTCGCCGTGCCCATCGTCATCGGCGCCCGCGAGGCGTCCGCCATCGCCATGGCGCAGGCCGGCCTGGTCACGCCCCGGCCCATGACCCACGACCTCCTGCGGGACCTGCTCGGCGCCGTCGGCGTCCAGCTCGAGCGGGTCGAGATCGTCGCGCTCGACGGGGGCATCTTCTTCGCCGAGCTCGTGCTCTCCAACGGCGTGCGGCTCGACTCGCGCGCGTCCGACGCGATCGCCCTGGCCGTGCGCACCGACAGCCCCGTGCTGTGCTCGGCGGAGATCATCGCCGCCGCGGGGGTCGAGGTGGTCGACGTCGAGCAGCAGCGGGAGGTCGAGCGGTTCCGCGACTTCCTCGACCACGTCAACCCCGAGGACTTCACCGACCCGAGCGGGGCCGGACCACCGGGCGAGGGTCCGGAGGAGCCGCGCCCCGGCGACGGACCGGACGACACGCAACCGTGAACCTCAGGTCGAGGATGAACCTCGGCTACCGTGGGACGCGGCCAACCTTCAACATCAGGTCGAGGGTTCGGGCGGCACGACCCGGACGCCGCGGCGGCACCGGGCGCCTGACCTCTCGCGACACGCCGGAACGGCTCCGGCCCGACGTCGTTGACGACCCCCCGGGCGCCCCCTAGCGTGGAAGCGACATCACAGGAGGCACAGTGAACAGCAGCGGTGAGGCAAGCGCCCCGGCGCCGGGCGTCTCGGTGCCGCACGGCGCGCAGGGGCTCCTCTTCGGCGAGGACCTCACGGAGCAGGACGCCGGCACCGGCTACCGCGGCACGACCGCGTGCCGCGTCGCGGGCATCACGTACCGCCAGCTCGACTACTGGGCGCGCACCGGCCTCGTCGAGCCGTCGATCCGGCCAGCCACCGGCTCCGGGACGCACCGGCTCTACAGCTTCCGCGACATCCTCGTGCTCAAGGTCGTCAAGCGGCTCCTCGACACCGGCGTCTCCCTGCAGCAGATCCGCAGCGCGGTGACGCACCTGCGCGAGCGCGGCGTCGAGGACCTCGCGCAGATCACGCTCATGAGCGACGGCGCCTCGGTGTACGAGTGCACGTCGCCCGACGAGGTCGTCGACCTGGTGCAGGGCGGCCAGGGCGTCTTCGGCATCGCCGTCGGCCGCGTCTGGCGCGAGATCGAGGGCACCCTGTCGGACATGCCGACCGAGTCGCTCGACGAGGCGGAGGCCGTCGCGAGCCACGAGGGCGACGAGCTCGCCGCCCGCCGCCGCGCCCGCACCGCCGGCTGACCCCGCCCGCACCGTGCGCCTGACGTCCTACGGACACTCGTGCGTCCGGCTCGACGGCGGAGCGACGCGCGTCGTCGTCGACCCCGGCACGTACGCCGACGCCGCCGGCGCGCTCGAGGGCGCGACCGCGGTCCTCGTCACGCACGAGCACCCCGACCACGTCGACACCGGCGCCCTCGTGCCCGCGCTGCACGCCGACCCCGCCCTGGAGGTCTGGGGCACGCACGGCGCGGTCGCGCTCCTGACCGGCGCCGGCGCCCCCGAGCGGGTGCACGCCGTAGCGCCGGGGGAGACGCTCCAGCTCGCCGACGCGCGCGTGACGGTGGGCGGCGGCCTGCACGCCGTCATCCACCCCCGGCTCGAGCGGATCGAGAACCGCACCTACCTCGTCGAGCTCGACGGCGCCGTCGTGCACCACCCGGGGGACTCGTTCGACCTGCCGCCGGGCTCGGTCGACGTCCTGCTCGTGCCGGTCGCCGCGCCGTGGCTCAAGCTCGCCGAGGCCGTCGACCACACGCTGGCCGCGAGCGCCCGCCTGGTCGTGCCGGTCCACGACGCGCCGCTGTCGGAGGTAGGGCACGGGCTGGTGGCGAAGTTCCTCGACACCGCGCGCCTGGGCGGCGAGCACGAGTACCGCCGGCTGCGGGCGGGGGAGTCGCTCGACGTCTGACCGCGGGCGCGGCCGTGGCGGGGCCAGGTGCGCCTCACGACGGTGCGCCTCACAACAGAGGGCGCAGGGGCGACAGCACGAGCTCGGCGAGCTTCTTCAGCGCGGGCCGCCGCTCCCACTCGTCGAGCGTGAGCTCGCGCGCGTTGGTGAGGTCCATGCGGAAGGTGTCCTCGAGGCGCGCGGCGACGCCGTCGTCGACGATCTCCAGGTTGATCTCGTAGTTGCCGGTGAGGCTCAGGCGGTCGATGTTGGCGGTGCCGACGGTGGACCAGGCGCCGTCGATGGTCGCGGTCTTGGCGTGGATCATCGCACCCTGGTACAGGAAGATGCGCACCCCGCCGCGCAGCAGCGTCGCGTAGTGGCCGCGCGCGAGCCAGTCGGCCACCACGTGGTTGGAGCGCTCGGGGACGAGGACGCGCACGTCGACGCCGCGGGCGGCCGCGTTGAGCAGCGCGGTGAGGATGTCCCGGTCGGGGATGAAGTACGCCTGGGTGATGTAGACGTGCGAGCAGGCGCGGTCGATCGCGTCGAGGTACAGGCCCCGGATGGGGAAGACGAGCTCGCTGGGCGCGTTGCGGGCGGCGCGCAGGTGCGGCAGCCAGTGCGGGGAGCCGACGTCCTGCAGGATCGGCAGGTCGTCGGTGCGCCAGCGGTTCCAGAAGTCGACGAACGCGTTGCGCAGCTCCCACACGGACGGGCCGGTCACGCGCAGGTGGGTGTCGCGCCAGCGCGTCGCGTACAGGGAGCCGATGTTGTACCCGCCGACGAACGCGACCTCGTCGTCGACGACGAGGATCTTGCGGTGGTCGCGGCCCGAGTGCCGGACGGCGGAGACGACCACCTGCGGGCGGAACACGGGGAAAGCGAGCACGTGCACGGCCGGGGGGAAGTCGTAGAACGACCGCGGCACGACGAGGTTCGCGAACGTGTCGTAGACGAGGTAGACGTCGACGCCGCGCTCCGCGGCCTCGACGACGGCCTGCTTGAACTCGGCGCCGACCTCGTCGCCCTTCCAGATGTACGTCTCCAGGAGGATCTGCTTCCTGGCGGTGCGGATCGCGGCGAGCATGTCCTGGTAGAGGTCGTCGCCGTAGGTGTAGACGGTCGTGGTGTTCTCGCCGATGCGCGACGTCGCGGGCGGCGCGGTCGGGAACCGCTTGTCGAGCGGGTAGCGCTGACCGCGGACCTTGTCGAGAACCATGAGACCGGCCGCGGTGGCCAGGGGCGTGACCGCGGCCGCGGCGGCGGCCCGCCGGGCGAAGCGTCGCACGGTGGGCCAGTCCACCTGGACGCGCACGGCGGACCGGGGCAGGCGGGGCAGACGCGGCGGCACGCGCTCACCGTATCCGGGCGCGCGGCGCGGCGCCCGCCGATTCACCCGCTCGCGAGCGGTCACCCGCCGGCGAGCGCCCCGGCGAGCGGGTGGCTGCGGATGGCGGCGGCGAGCTCGCCCTCGATGCGGTCGAGGTAGACGCCGGTCGTGGCGATCGACGCGTGCCCGAGCAGCTCGGCGACGACCTTGACGTCCCACCCCTCGGCCACGAGCAGGGTCGCGGTGGTGTGCCGCAGGGCGTGCGGCGTGGTGGGGCGCCGGTAGGGGGCCGGCATGCGGTCGACGGCGCGGGCGAGCAGGCCGCGGATGGCCTGCGTGTCCAGGCGTCGGCCGCGCCAGGACAGCAGCAGGGCGCGCTGGGCGTCGGCGTCGTCGGGCCGGCGCGCGGCGAGCCGGGGGCGCAGCCGCGTCAGGTAGTCCTCGAGCGCGGCGGCGAGCGGCGGGCTCAGGGCGACGGTGCGTGTGGTGCCGCCCTTGCCGACGATGCGCCACCGGGTCTCGTCGGGCTCGCGCGTGAAGTCGGCGACGTCGGCGCGCGCGAGCTCGGACACGCGCGGTCCGAGCACGAGCAGCAGCGCGACGACGAGCCGGTCGCGCGGCGCGAGCGCCTGGTCGGCGCGGGGCCGGCGCGCGGCCGGGCCGGAGTCGCCGCTGCCGGACCCGCCGGCGACGGTGGCCAGGAGGACCTGCGCGGCCGAGGCGGACAGGGCCGTGCGCTCGACGCGCAGGCGCTCGCGCACCTTCGCGGGCGGGGAGGCCCACTGCATGGGGTCGGCCTGGACCCAGCCGTGCCGGGCGGCGTGCGAGAAAAAGCGCGTCACCGACTGGCGGAACCGGTTGACGGTCGCCGTGGAGCGGCCGGGCGCGCCCTTGCGGGAGGGGTCGGCGTAGCGGCCGTCCGGGCTGGCCTGGTAGCGCACGAGCGCGTCGTCGACGTCGTCGCCCGTGACGTCGTCGAGCACGCGGCCGGGGCCGAGGAGGGTGACGAGCTCGGTGACGTCGCGCTCGTAGCTGCGCGCGGTCGCGGGGGAGAGGACGCCCCGGACGGTCTCGACGCGCACGGACGCGAGGTAGCGGTCGGCGGCCTCGGCGACGGTGAGGCGTTCGAGCCTCGGCGGTGCGACCACGGGTCCCTCCTCACGACGGCGGCGCGCCGCAGGGCGTTGACCTGCGGCGTCGTGGCCAGGGTAGGAGCGGCCACCGACACCGTCCCAGACGATGGTGTTGTGCCATACACACTGGTTTAGCCCGAATGTCCGATTCAGTGTACCGCCGGTCGGGCGGGGGTGTGCGAGCATCGGGCGCAGAGCCCGTGGGGGCTCCCGGACGAGGGGTGCCGTACCCGGTGTGCGACAAGACGGCACCGAGGGGAGCGTCATGTCCTGGATCGTCCTGGTCGTGTCGGGGATGCTGGAGGCCGTGTGGGCCACGGCGCTCGACCGGTCCGAGGGGTTCACGCGCTGGGGGCCGACGGTCGTGTTCGGCGTCGCGCTGGTGGCGAGCATGGCCGGGCTGGGCTGGTCGCTGCGCGAGCTGCCGGTCGGCACGGCGTACGCCGTGTGGGTCGGCATCGGAGCCGCGCTGACCGTCCTGTACGCGATGGCGACGGGCGCCGAGCCGGTGTCCGTGGTCCGGCTGCTGCTCATCGCCGGCATCGTCGGCTGCGTGATCGGGCTCAAGGTCACGCACTGAGAGAGTCGCCGGTGGCTCGGGGAAGGGCACTGGAGGGGGGTCTTCTCCAGCTGTAATGACATAATGTGCATTATCGGTGTAGCGGTGGTGAGCCCCGTTCAGCACCGGAGCAGGTACTCGACCAGCTCGTGAGGCCGGCTCAGCGCAAGGAGATGGCCGCCCGGAAGCACGTCGCACTCGAGCCCCAGGCGCTCGCGCGCCACCCGCCGCTGGAACTCCACCGGGAAGAACCGGTCGTCCGCTCCGGCCAGCACGCGCGTGCGGACGTCGGGCCACGCCTCCAGCGGCCACGGGTCCTCGAACGGCCGGCCTGACTGCTCGGGCTCCCCGCGGGCGAACGCCTCGTCGACCACGGCCTGCGGCACGTCGTGGAAGAAGTCGGTCACCCCGTCGAAGACGGGCTCGCGCCCCTCGGCACGGGCCTTGGCCACCCAGGCCTCGTGATGTCCCGTGCCCTGCCACCACTCGCCGCCCGTCTCGCCGGGCCGCGGCACCATGGCGTTGACCAGCACCAGCTGCCGGACGGCAAGCCGGTCGCACACCAGCGGCGCGGAGAAGCCGCCCATCGACTGCGCGACGAGCGTGACGTGGTCCGCGCCGTCGGCCGCCGCGGCGATCGCGTCCGCGTACGCCGCGAGGCCCGCCGTCGGGTCCTCGGCCGGCAGGTCCACCGCGACAGCACGATCACCGCGGCTCTTCAGCAGCGGCACCACGCGGTGCCAGTACCAGGCCTCGCCACCCGCACCCGGGACCAGGACGTACGTCATGCGAGGGCAGACCGGACTGCGCGGGCGCATTCATCGTTCGACGCCTCTCCCCCGCACGCCATGCGTCCGCAGGCGTGACAAAACGGACATCAGGGTCTGTCGGGGCCCGGTGCTACGGTCGCGAGCATGGCGGACGACGACGTCATCGGCTGGCTCCTCGACTCCGACCCGGCGCTGCGCTGGCAGGTCGAGCGCGACCTCCTCCACGCGCCGGAGGACGACTGGCAGGCGACCCGGGCGCGGGTGGCGACGGAGGGCTTCGGCGCCCGGCTGCTCGCCCTGCAGGACCCGGACGGGCAGTGGGCCGGCGGCGCGTTCTTCCCTGCAGGCTTCGACTTCGACGGCCCCGAGGCGCGCGACGGGACCTGGCTCCAGGAGCGCCGCCACCCCGGCCGGGTCTGGTTCGAGGTCGACGTCCCGCCCGGCGAGCCGTCGAAGTGGCTCACCTTCCACGCCACGCGTGTCCTCGAGTGGTGGGACGAGCGCCGGTCGTGACCTGCCGCCGCTCCCCCGCGGCCGGCCCGTCTCAGGACTCGGCGACGGCGGCGATCGCCTCGATCTCGACGAGCGCGCCCTCGGGGCCGACGTCGGACACGATGGCGACGGTGATCGCTGGCGGCTCGGCCCCTTGGGGCCAGACATCGCCGAAGGCGGCCAGGCCGTCCTGGATGGCGGTCTCGTCGGCGACGAGGATGGTCCACTTCACGACGTCCTCGAGGCCGGCGCCCGCTGCCTCCAGGCAGGTGCGGACGTTCTCGAGCACGCGGCGGGTCTGCTCGAGAGCGCCCGGCCCGCCAGGTGCCACGCCCACAACGGGAGGGCGGTCACGGGGAGATCAGACGCCCACGTACTCCGCCAGGTGCTGGCCCGTCAGCGTCGACCGCGCCGCCACGAGGTCTGCGGGCGTGCCCTCGAAGACGACGCGACCGCCGTCGTGCCCGGCCCCGGGGCCGAGGTCGATGATCCAGTCGGCGTGCGCCATGACGGCCTGGTGGTGCTCGATGACGATGACCGACTTGCCCGAGTCCACGAGGCGGTCCAGGAGCGCGAGGAGGTTCTCGACGTCGGCGAGGTGCAGGCCGGTGGTGGGCTCGTCGAGGATGTAGGTCCCGCCGCGCTCCCCCATGTGCATGGCGAGCTTGAGCCGCTGGCGCTCGCCGCCGGACAGGGTGTTGAGCGGCTGACCGAGGGTGAGGTAGCCGAGCCCGACGTCCTCCAGGTGGGACAGGACCTTGTGGGCGGCGGGGATCTTCGCCTCGCCCTCGCGGAAGAAGGCGTGCGCCTGGGCGACGGACAGGTCGAGCACCTCGGCGATGTTGAGCCCGCCGAGCCGGTACTCGAGGACGGCGGCCTGGAACCGCTTGCCGCCGCAGTCCTCGCAGGGCGTCTCGACGGTCTCCATGAACCCGAGCTCGGTGTAGATGCGGCCGTTGCCCTTGCAGGTGGGGCAGGCGCCCTCGGAGTTGGCGCTGAACAGGGCGGGCTTGACGCCGTTGGCCTTGGCGAACTCCTTGCGGACGGGCTCGAGCAGCCCGGTGTAGGTCGCGGGGTTGGAGCGCCGGGAGCCCTTGATCCCGGACTGGTCGACGACGACGACGCCGTCGCGCCCGGCGAGGTTGCCGTGGATCAGCGAGCTCTTGCCGGACCCGGCCACGCCGGTCACCACCGTCAGGACGCCGGTCGGGACGTCGACGTCGACGCCGACCAGGTTGTTCTGCCGCGCGCCGCGGATCTCGAGGGCGCCGGTGGCCTCGCGCACGGAGTCCTTGAGGCTCACCCGCAGGTCGAGGTGCTTGCCGGTGAGGGTGTCGCTGGCGCGCAGGCCCTCGACCGTGCCCTCGTAGCAGACGGTGCCGCCGTCGGTGCCGGCGCCGGGGCCGAGGTCGACGACGTGGTCGGCGATGGCGATCGCCTCGGGCTTGTGCTCGACGACGAGGACGGTGTTGCCCTTGTCGCGCAGGTCGAGCAGGAGCTTGTTCATCCGCTCGATGTCGTGCGGGTGCAGACCGATGGTCGGCTCGTCGAACACGTAGGTGACGTCCGTGAGGGCCGAGCCGAGGTGGCGGATCATCTTGGTGCGCTGCGCCTCTCCCCCGGACAGGGTGCCGGCGGCGCGGTCGAGCGACAGGTAGCCCAGCCCGATCTCGACGAAGGAGTCGAACAGGTGCAGCAGCGCGGCGCGCAGGGGTGCGACACCGGGCTCGTCGATGCCGCGCACCCACTCGGCGGCGTCGGTGATCTGCATGCGGCACACGTCGGCGATGTTCTTGCCGTGGATCTTCGCCGACCGCGCCGACTCGTTGAGGCGCGTGCCGTCGCAGGCGGGGCACGGCACGAAGACGGCGGCCTGCTCGACGAACCGGCGCACGTGGGGCTGCAGGGACTCGGGGGCCTTGCTGAACATCGACGCGCGCAGCTTGGGGATGAGGCCCTCGTAGGTCATGTTCATCCCGAGCGCCTTGACCTTGGTCTTCTCCCGGTACAGGAAGTCGTGGCGCTCGGTCTCGGTGAAGTCGCGCACGGGCTTGTCGCCGTCGAGGAAGCCCGACTCGGTGAAGCCCCGGACCATCCAGCCGTCGGGCTTGTAGCCGGGCACGAGGATCGCGCCCTCGTTGAGCGACCTGGACTCGTCGACGATGACGGACAGGTCGAGGTCCGAGACGGTGCCGCGCCCCTCGCACTCGGGGCACATGCCACCGAGGTAGACCTGCTCGCGCACGACCTTCTTCTCGGTGGCCCCGCCGGCCTTGTCCGTCTTCATGACGCCGCTGGCCCGTGCGGTCGGCACGTTGAACGAGAACGCCGTGGGCGGCCCGACGTACGGCTCGCCGATGCGGCTGAACAGGTTGCGCAGCATCGCGTTCGCGTCGGTGACGGTGCCGACCGTGGACCGCACGTTGGCGCCGAGGCGCTCCTGGTCGACGATGATCGCCGTCGTGATGCCCTCGAGGGTGTCGACGTCGGGCCGCGGCAGGGACGGCATGAAGCCCTGGACGAACGTCGAGTACGTCTCGTCGATGAGCCGGCGGGACTCGGCGGCGATCGTGGCGAACACCAGCGAGCTCTTGCCCGAGCCGGACACGCCGGTGAACGCCGTGAGGCGGCGCTTGGGGATGTCGAGGTCCACGGCCCGGAGGTTGTTCTCGCGGGCGCCGCGGACGCGGATCGTGGTGTGCCGGTCGGCGGGGTGCGTCGTCGAGGTCCCCTGCGTCGTCGTCATGGTCATAGTGTGTCGGACTCCCTCGTCTCGGGCCGCAGGTCAGCGGCGTGCCAGGCGCACCACCGGGTGGGTGCGCGCGCTCCTGCGCTGGTGCTTGTCGATGTGCGGCGCCGCCGCGGCGATGCGCGGCCAGACCACCGCGCGCGCCGCGTCGTCGAGCACGTGCGGCGTCACCGGCACCCGCTCGGTGCCGTGCAGCTCGACGCGCACGTCGTCCGGGCGGGCGACCAGGTTGGCGAACCAGTCGGGGTGGCGGCTACAGCCGCCCGACGCGACCACGAGCCAGGCGCCGTCGCCGTCGTCGAACCACGCGAGCGGGGTCTGCCGGGGCTCGCCGCTGCGGCGTCCGACGGTGTGCAGGACGAGCAGGTCCATGCCCATCTGGCGGCCGCCCCTGGTCCGCAGCCGGCGGATCGTGCGCGCGTTGGCCTTGTGCTGCACCCACCGCGACAGGGCGCCCGGGGTCCCGGGCGCGCGACGCGACGTCGTCTGCTGCGCCACCGCGATCACCGGACCTCGTCGATGCGGACCATGTTGCCGGCCGGGTCGCGGAACGCGCAGTCGCGCACGCCCCACGGCCCCGCCGGCCGTCCGCAGGCCCCCGGCGTCGCGCGGTCAGGAGCGGAAGAGGCCGGCGTTGAGGAAGTCGGCGCCGAAGGTGCCGTCGACGTCGGGCCGCACGGCGCGCAGCTCCACGGGTCGCAGGGGCGTGCACGAGCCGCCGGTGGTTCCGCGCCACGCTGCCGCGCGTGCCCTACCGTGCGTACCGCCCGCTGGTGCACGCGTGGCACGCCGCCGCGGTCGTCCGCGCGGTCCTGCGGGGGCCGCGCGCGGACCGTGACGTGCTGCTCGTGCACGACCCGGCGCCCCGGCCGCGCCGGCGCCGGCTGCTCGCCCGCCTCGCGACGGCGTGCGGCTGGCGGCCCGTGCTCGTCGTCGTCGACGTGCCGCGCACCGCCGCGCTCGACGGGCAGCGCGAGCGCGGCCGCGTGGTGGCCCCGCGCTCGTTCGCGGGTCACTGGCGGCGGTGGGCCGCCCAGCGCACGGCGCTCGCGCGCGGGGCGCGGGCGGAGGGCTGGACCGAGGTGCACGTGGTCGACCGGCGCACCGCCGGTCCGGCGCTTCGCGCGGTGCTCAGCGCCCCGCGGCCTGCCGTGGCGTGCTCGCGCCCTTGACCGCCTCGGCGACCGCCTCGGCCACGCGGTGGTCGAACACGCCGGGGATGACGAAGGCGCTGTTGAGCTCGTCGGGGGCGACGACGTCGGCGATCGCGACGGCGGCCACGCGCAGCATCTCGGTGGTGATCTCGGTGGCGCCGGCGTCGAGCAGACCGCGGAACAGGCCCGGGAAGGCGAGCACGTTGTTGATCTGGTTCGGGTAGTCGCTGCGGCCCGTCGCCACGACGGCCGCGGTCTCGGCGGCCTCGAGCGGGTCGACCTCGGGCGTCGGGTTCGCGAGCGCGAACACGATCGCGCCGTCGGCCATCCGGGCGACGTCCGCGCCGGTGAGGATGTTGCCGGCCGAGACCCCCACGAACACGTCGGCGCCGACCAGGCCGTCGCGCAGCGACCCGGAGAACCCGTCCGCGTTGGTGTTGTCGGCGATCCAGTCGCGGTGCGGGTCGCCGGTGCGCTCGCCCGCGTGCAGCGCCCCGCCGCGGCCGAACGCGACGATGTGGCGGGCGCCCTGGGCCTTGAGCAGCCGGACGATCGCGGTGCCGGCGGCGCCCACGCCCGAGATGACGATGCGCACGTCCTCGAGCGTCTTGCCGACGACCTTGAGCGCGTTGATCAGCGCGGCGAGCACCACGATCGCGGTGCCGTGCTGGTCGTCGTGGAAGACGGGGATGTCGAGCTCGGCGCGCAGCCGGGCCTCGATCTCGAAGCAGCGCGGGGCGGAGATGTCCTCGAGGTTCACGCCCCCGTACACGGGCGCGATGGCCTTGACGATGCGGATGATCTCCTCGGTGTCGGTCGTGTCGAGGCACACGGGCCAGGCGTCCACGCCCCCGAACTCCTTGAACAGCGCCGCCTTGCCCTCCATGACGGGCAGCGCCGCGGCCGGTCCGATGTCGCCGAGGCCCAGCACCGCGGTGCCGTCGGTGACCACGGCGACGGTGTTGCGCTTGATCGTCAGGCGCCGCGCGTCCTCGGGGTTCTCCGCGATCGCGAGGCACACCCGGGCCACGCCCGGGGTGTACGCGCGGGACAGGTCGCGCCGGGTCTTCAGGGGCGTCTTGGCCCGCACCTCGATCTTGCCGCCGAGGTGCAGCAGGAACGTCGAGTCGCTCCACTTCAGGACGTGCACGCCGTCGATCGCCTCGAGCGCCGCCACGACGCGCTCGCCGTGCTGGGCGTCGACCGTGTCGCAGGTGACGTCCACGACCAGCCCGTCGGGCGTCGAGTGCGCGATGTCGACGCCCATCACGGCCGCCCCGGCGTCCGACACGGCGCCGACGACGGTGCTCGTCGCGCGCTGGGAGGCGGGCACCTGCACGCGCAGGGTGACGGTGTAGCTCGGGCTGGGCAGTGCCACGGCGGATCCCCTTCGAGGCGGCGACGGTGCCACCGGTCAAGGTACCGGACCCGCGGCCCGGGGCGAGGGCGGCGTCCGGGACGCCGCGGCCGGCGGTCCGGCCGCGCCCCGCGCGCAGCACCCCCGCGGCCCCGAGCGTCAGGACGAGCGCGCCGGTGGGCACGACCAGCGGTCCGTGCGGGCCGGGGCCGGCGACCGTGAGCCACAGGAGCCCGGCGACGGCCGCCGCGTACGCGGCGGCGACGGGAGCCGTGCCCGCGAGCGCCTCGGTCGTCCCGCGGCCGCGCGGGCGGGCGGGGTGCTGCCGGCCGGTGCGGCGGCGTCGGGGTGCCCGTGCCTCGCCGCGCCCGGCGACGGCGACGAGCGCGGCGAGGGCGGCGGCGAGATGGGGGGCGCTCCGGCGAGCCGGGCCGCGGCGACGCGGGCTCGTGCGCCACCCGGGCCTGGGCCGTGCGCCGTAGGGTCGGGCCGTGACCACCGTCTCCGCGCTGCGCCGCTACCCCGTCAAGGCCATGGGCGGCGAGCCGCTCGACGTCGCCACGCTCGACGCCCGGGGCGTGACCGGGGACCGCTGGTACGCGGTGCGCGACGCCGACGGGCGGTTCGCCTCGCTCAAGGACACCCGCCGCTTCCGGCGGCGCGACGGCGTCGTCGCGTACACCGCGGCGACCGCGTCGGACGGGTCGGTGCGCGTCACCCACGCCGACGGCACGTGGACGGTGGGCGACCCGGCCCTGGACGCGCACCTGGGCGCCGCGCTCGGCGTGCCCGTCACGGTGGCGCCCGAGGGCGACGTGGCCCACCACGACGACGGGCGGGTCTCGCTCGTCGGCACCGCGTCCCTGGCCTGGTGCGCGCGCCGCTTCGGCGGGTCGGGCGACCCGCGCCGGCTGCGCGCCAACGTCGTGCTCGACACCGACGAGCCGTTCGTCGAGGAGGGCTGGGTCGGGCGCGAGCTGCGCGTCGGCACCGCGGTGCTGCGCGTCGTCGGGCGCGTGGAGCGCTGCCGCACGGTCGACGTCGCCCAGGACGGCGCCGAGCCGGGCGCGCCCTGGCTGCGGCCGCTCGGGGCCGAGCGGGACCTGTGCCTGGCCGTGTACGCCGACGTCGTCGAGCCGGGCACCGTCGCGCGCGGGGACGCGCTGCGGCTCGCCTAGCGCGCCCCCGCGCCCCCGCGGCGGCGCGGGTCAGCGCCAGCCGAGCTGCGGCGCGACGTGCTTCACCACGTTCTCGATGACGTGCGCGTTGTAGTCGACGCCGAGCTGGTTCGGGACGGTGAGCAGCAGCGTGTCGGCGGCGGCGACCGCCTCGTCGGCGGCGAGCTCGGCCACGACGTCGTCGACCTCGCCCGCGTACGTCTTGCCGAACCGGGCCCGGGTGCCCTCCAGCACGCCCACCTGGTCCGTGCTGGCCGTCTCGAGACCGAAGTACGCCCGGTCGCGCTCGTCGGTGAACGGGAAGATGCTGCGCGAGACCGACACGCGCGGGGTGCGCTCGTGGCCGGCGTCGGCCCACGCGTCGCGGAACCGCCGGATCTGCTCGGCCTGCAGCACGTGGAACGGCACGCCGGTGTCCTCGGTGAGCAGCGTCGAGCTCATGAGGTTCATGCCCTGCGCGGCGGTCCACTCGGCCGTGGCCCGGGTGCCGGCGCCCCACCAGATCCGCTCGCGCAGCCCGGGCGAGTGCGGCTCGAGGCGCAGCAGGCCCGGCGGGTTGGGGAACATCGGGCGCGGGTTCGGCTCGGCGAACCCCTCCCCGGTGAGCACCTCGAGGAAGCGGGCGGTGTGCCGGCGCGCCATGTCGGCGTCGGTCTCGCCAGGGGCCGGCTCGTGCCCGAAGTAGCGGAACCCGTCGATCACCTGCTCGGGCGACCCGCGGCTGATGCCGAGCTGCAGCCGCCCGCCGGAGATGAGGTCCGCGGCGCCGGCGTTCTCGGCCATGTACAGGGGGTTCTCGTAGCGCATGTCGATGACGGCGGTGCCGATCTCGATGCGGCTCGTGCGCGCCCCGACCGCCGCGAGCAGCGGGAACGGCGAGGCCAGCTGGCGCGCGAAGTGGTGCACCCGGAAGTAGGCGCCGTCGGCGCCGAGCTCCTCGGCGGCGACCGCGAGCTCGATCGACTGCAGCAGCGCGTCCGCCGCCGTGCGCGTCGCCGACTGCGGGTGCGGCGTCCAGTGGCCGAAGGACAGGAACCCGATGCGCTTCACGGCGCCATTCAACCCCGGTTCGCCGGCGCGCGCACCGGGGTCGGCCCCGGGGTGGGAGCGGGCCGCGGGTGCCACGTGAGGCCGAGCACGCACGCGTCGTCGCGCCGGTCCGCCTCGGCGTCGACCAGCCCTGCGACGAGCTCCGCGGCCGGCACCCGGCCGGCGAGGTGCGCCAGCCGGTCCAGGCCGTCGGGCAGCGACCGGTCCCGCCGCTCGACGACCCCGTCGGTGTAGAGCAGGACCTGCTCGCCCGGGCGCAGGCGCACGGTGCCCGCCGTGCGCGGGCCACGCGGCGACGGCACCCCGAGCGGCGCCGACCGGCCGTCCCACAGGTACTCGCCCGTGCCGTCCGCGCGGACCCGCAGCGGCGGCAGGTGGCCCGCGCACGCGTACGCGAGCGTCCCCGTGGCGGCGTCCAGCTCCGCGTACGCGAGGGTCGCGGCGAACCCGACGTCGCGGCGGGTCACGAACTCGTCGACGAGCCGCAGCAGGCCCGCCGGGCCCAGCCCGGGGCGGGCCAGCGCCCGCGTCGCGGTGCGCAGCTGGCCCATCGCGGTCGCCGCGTGCAGGCCGTGCCCGACGACGTCGCCCACCGCGACCGCGACCGTGGCGTCGTCGAGCGCGAACGCGTCGTACCAGTCGCCGCCCACCTCGAGCCCGCTCACGGCCGGGCGGTACTGCGCGACGACCGTGACGTCGTCGCGCACCGGCAGGTCCTGGGTGAGCATCGCGTGCTGCAGCTCGTGCGCGACCGAGACGCTCTGCTCGTGCAGCAGCGCCCGGTCGAGCGCGACGGCGCCCTGCCGGGCGACCGTCTCGAGGGCGTCCCGGTCGACGGGCTCGTCGCCGGGCCGCCCGTGCAGCGTCACGACGAGGGTGCCGTGGTCCTGCGCCTCGCCCGCGACCGGCACCGCCAGGCGCCCGTCGGCCGGGACGTCCGCGGCACCGGGTGGCACCAGCGCGGCCGCGGCGACGGCCGGGTGCGCCTCGACGGTCCCGAGCAGCGCCGCCCGCACGGCCTCGAGCCCCGCGGCCCGGGCGAGCGCCGCCGTCGCGTCCTGCACCCAGCGCAGCCGCTGCGCGACGCGCTCGGCCTCCGCGCGCGCCTCGAGCGTCGCGCGCTCGAAGCGCACGCGCTCGCGGGCCGTGACCAGCGCGACGTCGAACCCGTCGTCGCGCGTCGCGGCGGAGAGCAGCACGGGCAGGCGGCCCTGCGGCGCGCGCAGCTCGAGCGCGACCTCCTCCACGCGGCCCTGCAGCGCGAGCAGGGGCCGCACGTGCGTCTCGAAGTAGATCCGCCCGCCCACCGTGAGCAGGTCGCTCAGCGGACGGCCGACGACGTCGCCCGCCCCGGCCCACGCCAGGAGCGTCGCGTTGACGTCGAGGACCCGGCCGTCGGCGTCCAGGCGCGCCAGGCCCGCCGGGGCGGCGCCCCAGGAGCTCGCGCGCCCGGCGTCGCTCATGCCGCCAGGTACTCCCGCATCGCGGCGGTCAGCGCGTCCGGGGCGCTGAGGTTGGGGCAGTGCCCCACCGCGTCGATGAGCGCGAACCGCGAGCCGGCCAGGCGCTCGTGCACGTACCGGCCCACCTCGACCGGCGCGATGACGTCCTCGCGGCACTGGACCACCAGGCTCGGGGTGCGCACCGCGGCAAGGTCGGCCCGGTTGTCCGACAGGAACGTCGTGCGGGCGAACCGGCGCGCGACGTCGGGGTCGGTGCGGCAGAACGACGCCGCCAGCTCCTGGCCGAGCTCGGGCCGGTCCGCGTTGCCCATGATGAGCGGCGCGACCGACTGCGACCAGCCGAGGAAGTTGCCGTCCATGGTCTCGAGCAGCTCGGTGATCTCCTCGGCGGTGAACCCGCCGCGGTACCCGTCGTCGTCGACGTACCGCGGGCTCGGGCCCACGAGCACGAGGCGGTCGAACAGGTCGGGCCGGCGCGCCGCCGCGAGCAGCGCGATCGTCGCGCTCACCGAGTGCCCCACGAGCACCACGGGACCCAGGTCGAGCTCGTCGAGCAGCGCCACGACGTCCTCGGCGTACCCGTCGAGCGTGGCGTGCCGCTCGACGTCGTACAGCGCGGGGTCGGCGTCGCCCGCGCCCGCATGGTCGAACAGCACCACCCGGTGGGTGTCCTCGAAGCGGGGGGCGACCAGGCGCCACATCGACTGGTCGCAGCCGAAACCGTGCGCGAAGACCATCGCGGGGCCGTCCTGCGCCCCCGTGACCCGGACGTGGTGGCGCTCGCGCCGGCGTGCCGTCATCGCCCCACCCTATGGCGTGCCGCGGCGGTCGACCCGGCACGGCTCCTGACCTACCCTGACCGGATGATCCTCTCCCACGACGACGACGACGGCACCGGCCCGGCCGTCCTGCTCCTGCACGCGGGCGTCGCCGACCGTCGCATGTGGGAGCCGCTCGTGGCCCCGCTGCGCCACGCGTTCCGCGTGGTCCGCGCCGACCTGCGCGGCTTCGGCGACACCCCCCTGCCCGGCGGCGAGTACGCCGACGCCGACGACGTCGCCGCGCTGCTCGACCACCTGGGCCTCGACGACGCCGCCGTGGTCGGCGCGTCGTTCGGCGGCCGCGTCGCCCTCGAGCTCGCGGCCACCCACCCCGGCCGCGTGCGCGAGCTGGTGCTGCTGTGCCCGTCGGTGCGCGGGCTCGAGCCGACCGACGCCCTGCGCGCGTTCGACGTCGAGGAGGACCGGCTCCTGTCCGCCGGGGACGTCGAGGGCGCGGTGCGGCTCAACGTCGCCACCTGGCTCGGGCCGGATGCCGACGTGCCCGCCCGCGAGGCGCTCGCGGCCATGCAGCGCCGCGCGTTCGAGGTGCAGCTCGAGGCCGACGCCGGCGACGACCCGCCGCGCGCCCGGCGCCTCGACGTCGACCTGGCGGCCCTGCGGGTGCCGACCGTCGTCGTCTCGGGCGGCCAGGACATGGACCACCTGCGGGCGTGCGCGGCGCACGTGGCCGCCGAGGTCCCCGGCGCCGAGCACGTCGTGCTCGGCTGGGCGGGGCACCTGCCGGCGCTCGAGCGGCCCGACGCCGTGCGGGCGCTGCTGCTCGACGTGCTGCGCGACGACCCGGCCGTGCACGCCCCCTGAGACGCGCCCGGCCAGGCGCGCGGCCCGGCGGTGGGCCCGGCGGTGGCACGATGGCGCCGTGATCATCGCGACCGACTCCCCCGTGCGCGCCGACGTGCGCGCGCTGCTCGACGAGCACCTGGCCGACATGCACGCCACGTCGCCGCCGAAGTCGGTGCACGCGCTCGACGCCGCGGCGCTGCTCGCGCCGGGCGTCACGTTCCTCACGGCGCGCGCGCCGGACGGCCTGCTGCTCGGGTGCGGCGCGCTGAGCGAGCTGGCGCCGTCCGCGGCGGGCGCGCCCGGCCACGGCGAGCTGAAGTCGATGCGCACGGCCCGCACCGCGCGGGGGCGCGGCGTGGCCACCGCGGTGCTCGCCCGGCTGCTCGGCCTCGCGCGCGAGCGCGGCTACGCCCGGGTCAGCCTCGAGACCGGCTCGCAGGACTTCTTCGCCCCGGCCCGGCGCCTGTACGCGCGCCACGGCTTCGTCGAGTGCGGACCGTTCGGCTCCTACGTGCCCGACCCGCACAGCGTCTTCATGACGCTCGAGCTGGCGCCGGTCAGTACCAGCTCGCCCGCACGTGCCGGAAGATGAGGTTCGTCTCGGTCAGCGCCACGTCGGGGTTGACCGACAGGTTCTCGACGACGAAGTCGTTGAGGCCGTCGGAGTCCGGGGCCGCGACGTGCACGAAGAAGTCGTGCGCCCCGCCCAGCAGGAACACGTTGAGCACGCCCGGCAGCTCGGCGAGCTGGTGCAGGAACGCGGTCAGCCGTGAGCGGGCGTGGCCCTGCATGCGCACGGCGATGATCGCCTGCAGCGGCCGGCCCGCCAGCGCCGGGTCGACGTCGGCGTGGAAGCCGCGGATCACGCCCTTCTCGCGCAGGTGACGCACCCGCGTCAGGCACGTCGACGGCGCGATCCCGACCTTGGCCGCCAGGGCGTTGTTCGGCAGCCGCGCGTCGTCGGCGAGGGCCGCGAGCAGCCGGTGGTCGGTCTCGTCGAGCCGCACCGGCGCCGGCGCCCGCCGCTCGAGCCCCGAGTGACCCGCGACCCGGGTCCGAAGATCGTTCGGGCGCGGCGACGTCGGACCGCGCCCTGCCGAAGATCGCTCCGTCATGACGGCAATCTACCGAACGATCCACCGCATCATGGCGAGCAGGCGAACTTCCCGGTCACACTGGAGGTGAGCGCGGTCACACACCGCGCGACGTCGACGTGCCGGCCACGAGCCGGCCACGGACCTGGAAGGGGTCTCACGCATGGACATCGGTGTGCCGAAGGAAGTGAAGAACCACGAGTACCGCGTCGCGATCACGCCCGCCGGCGTGCACGAGCTCACCGCGCACGGGCACACCGTCACGGTGCAGGCCGGCGCCGGGCTCGGGTCCTCGATCACGGACGCCGAGTACGCCGAGGCCGGCGCCACCGTCGTCGCCACCGCCGACGAGGCGTGGGACGCCGAGATGGTGCTCAAGGTCAAGGAGCCCGTCGCCGAGGAGTACCACCGCATCCGCGACGGCCAGGTGCTGTTCACCTACCTCCACCTCGCCGCCGACAAGGCGCTCACCGAGGAGCTCCTCGCCCGCGACGTCACCGCGATCGCGTACGAGACCGTCCAGACCGAGACCGGCGCGCTGCCGCTGCTCGCCCCCATGTCCGAGGTCGCCGGCCGCCTGGCACCCCAGGTCGGCGCCGCGACCCTGCTGCGCGCCGAGGGCGGGCGCGGGATCCTGCTCGGCGGCGTGCCCGGCGTCGCCGCGGGCCACGTCGTCATCATCGGCGCGGGCGTCTCCGGCATGAACGCCGCGCGCATCGCCGTCGGCATGGGCGCGCGCGTCACCCTGCTCGACAAGAACGCCGACGTCCTCAAGGCCGCCGACCGCGAGCTCGGCGGGCGCGTGCAGACCCTCGCGTCCAACCGGCTCACCCTCGAGCAGGCCGTCCTCGACGCGGACCTCGTCATCGGCGCCGTGCTCGTGCCCGGCGCCAAGGCGCCCGTGCTCGTGTCCAACGAGCTCGTCGAGCGCATGCGCCCCGGCTCGGTGCTCGTCGACATCGCGATCGACCAGGGCGGCTGCTTCGAGGACTCCCGCCCCACCACGCACGCCAAGCCCACCTTCGACGTGCACGGCTCGGTGTTCTACTGCGTGGCCAACATGCCCGGCGCCGTCCCGCACACCTCGACCTACGCGCTGACCAACGTGACCCTCCCCTACGCGGTGGCGCTCGCGGACCACGGCTGGCGCGAGGCCATGCGCGCCGACCCCGCACTCGCCCGCGGCCTCAACACGCACGACGGGCACGTGACCAACCCGGGCGTGGCCGAGGCGCACAGCCTCGAGCAGGTCGCCGTCTCCGACGTCCTCTGATTTCCTTCGGTGCTGTGGGCGTGATTCCTGGCCCGGTTCGTCCGGATTATCCGGACGAACCGGGCCAGGAATCACGCCCACAGCGTCAGGGACGGGCGGGACGGCGGCGGCGGGGCGGCAGCGGCACGCGGTCGAGGTCGCGCGCCACGGTGAGCCCGCCGTCGAAGACCTCGCGCGCCTCGCGCTCGAACGCCTGCGGCAGCTCGTCGGGCACGCGGTAGCGCTGCGAGAAGTGGGTGAGCACGAGGTGCCGCGCGCCGGCCTCGGCCGCGACGATCGCGGCCTGCCGGGCCGTCAGGTGCGCCCACCGCTCGGCGAGGTCGGCGTCGCGGTGCAGGAACGTCGACTCGATGACGAGCAGGTCGACTCCGTCGGCGAGCTCGCCGACGGAGTCGCACATCCGGGTGTCCATGACGAACGCGACCGACTGGCCCGGACGGTGCACGCTCACCTGCTCCAGGCGCACGACGCGCGCGTCCTCGAGGGCGAGCACGCCCTCGCGCTGGAGCCGCCCGACGTCGGGCCCCGGCGCGACCCCGGCCGCGGCCAGCAGCGCCGGGTCGAGCGTGACGCCGTCGGGCTCCTGCAGCCGGTAGCCGAGCGCGTCGATGCGGTGCTCGAGCGGGCGGGCGGTCAGCGTCGGGGCGCCCGCCGTCGAGCCGCCGCGCTGGCCCGGCACGGCGGGCACGGGCACGGCCTCGCCCGGTGCGGCGGTCAGCGGCTGCAGCACCACGCGCTCGTGGTGGTCGAACGCGCTGGCGTCGAGCAGGTGACGGACCCACCGCTCCCCCGACGCCGGGAAGCACACGGGCACGACGTGCGGCACCTGGTCGCCCGAGATGCGCTGGGCGACCCCGGCCAGGCCGAGCGAGTGGTCGCCGTGCAGGTGCGTGATGGCGATCCGGGTCAGGTCGGTCGCCGAGATGCCCGCGAGCGTGAGCTGGCGCTGGGTGCCCTCGCCGGGGTCGAACAGGATCGTGGTGTCGTCGAAGCGCAGCACGTACCCGTTGTGGTTGCGCTCACGGGTGGGCACCATGCTCGCGGTGCCGAGGACGACGAGCTCGCGCGCCGACACTCAGGACGCCAGCGCCCGCCCGACCGCCCGGACCAGCCCGCTCGTGTCGAGCGCGCCGGCGCGGTAGCGCTCGAGCGCGCCCGCGAGGGCGTCGCCGGCACCTCGTCGTGCCGGCGACGCGTCCCGGGTGCGCCACACGCTGCGGTCGAAGACGGCGGTGCGCCGCGCGGGGCCGCGGAACAGGTGGTCGGGCAGGTGGTCGGGCAGGTGGTCGGGCGCCGTGGAGGCGGCGTCCCGCTTCGGCAGCCCGGCCAGCACGGACGGCCGGTACCGGACGCCCGGGTCCCAGCGTCGCTGCGGTCGGTCGTCGTCGAGCACGGTCACATCGTCGCGCCCGGCGGGGCGTCCCGCAAGGTCAGGGCCCCGCCGGCGCCCGCGACGGCCTCAGGCGTCGGGGAAGCCCTGCGGGTTGGCGGACTGCCAGCGCCACGTGTCGGCGCACATGTCGTCGATCGTCCGGGTGGCCTCCCAGCCGAGCTCGGCTCGCGCGCGGGTCGGGTCCGCCCAGAACGCGGGCAGGTCGCCCGCCCGGCGGGGGCCGATCTCGTACGGCAGCTCGCGGCCGACGGCGCGCTCGAACGCGTGCAGCAGCTCGAGCACGGACGTCCCGGAGCCGGTGCCGAGGTTGTAGGCCCGCACGTCGGTCGCCATGGCGTCGAGGTGGTCGAGCGCGGCGACGTGCCCGGCGGCGAGGTCGACGACGTGGATGTAGTCGCGCTCGCACGTGCCGTCCGCGGTCGGGTAGTCGCCGCCGAAGATCGTGAGCCGCTCGCGGCGGCCGACGGCGACCTGCGCGAGGAACGGCATGAGGTTGTTGGGGATGCCCTGCGGGTCCTCCCCGATGCGTCCGCTGGGGTGCGCCCCGACGGGGTTGAAGTAGCGCAGGAGCGCGACCTTCCACCCCGGGTGCGCGGCCGCGACGTCGGCCAGGACGCGCTCGATCATGACCTTGGTCTGCCCGTACGGGGAGGCCGACACGAGCGGCTCGTAGTCCTCCTGGTAGGGCACCGGCGCCTTCTCCCCGTACACGGTGGCCGAGGAGGAGAACACGAAGCGGCGCACGTCGTGCTCGGCCATCGCGGCCAGCAGGGAGAACGTGGCGTCGAGGTTGTTGCGGTAGTACTCGAGCGGCCGGGCGACGGACTCGCCGACCGCCTTGAGCGCCGCGAAGTGGATGACGGCGTCGAACCGCTCGGCGGCGAACAGCTCGGCCGTGGCGGCGGCGTCGGTGAGGTCGACGCGGTGCGCGGGGATCTCGCGGCCGGCGAGCTCGGCGAGCCGCGGCACGACGGTGGGCTTGGCGTTGACGAAGGAGTCCACGACGACGGGGTCGTGGCCCGCCTCGACGAGGGACAGGACGGTGTGGGAGCCGATGTACCCGGCCCCGCCGGTGACGAGCACGCGCATGGCGCCCACCCTAGCGTCGCCGGCGGGGCCGTCGCGGCGGCGTCCGCGGGCCCCGCCGGCGGCGGCTCAGGCGCTGCCGAGCAGGTCGGAGAAGCTCGGCGCGTTCGCGAACGGGTCGGCCGGTCCCTCGTTGCGGCGGGCCGCGACCCGCTCGGCGAGCTCGCGCCCGGCGCGCTCGATGCGTCGCGGCAGCGGGTTGACCCGGTCGCCCTCGCCCGCCCAGTCGTCGGTCGCCGCGAACACGCTCGTGGGCACGACGTCGGCGTGCAGGTAGGTGAACAGCGGGCGCAGCGAGTACTCGAGCGCGAGCGAGTGCCGCGGCGTGCCGCCCGTGGCGCCGAGCAGCACGGGCATGCCCGTGAGGGCGTCCGGGTCGACGATGTCGACGAACGACTTGAACAGCCCGGAGTACGTCGTGGTGAACAGCGGGGTGACGGCGATGACGCCGTCGGCCCGGGTCAGCGTCTCCATGGCGCGGGCCAACT
Organism: Isoptericola variabilis 225; assembly: GCF_000215105.1. Classification (GTDB taxonomy): domain Bacteria; phylum Actinomycetota; class Actinomycetes; order Actinomycetales; family Cellulomonadaceae; genus Isoptericola; species Isoptericola variabilis_A. The sequence goes on along the minus strand of NC_015588.1, from coordinate 1,691,903 downwards.
CGCCGGTCGGGAAGCCCGTCAGCATGGCGTCGACGACGGCGTGCGCGTGGTCGCGCAGCTCGACGTTCTCGACGCTCACGCCGTGGCCGCGGGACTGCAGCTCGCGGGCCGCGGCCGCCGACAGGCGGTCGGCGAGCAGGCGGGTGGACGACGGCTGGGACAGGCCGGCGGAGACGACGACGAGGGTGCGGTCGGTGCTCACGAGGCTCCTTCTGCGGGTGCGGAGGGCGGTGCGGAGGGTGGTGCTGAGGACGGGTCGCGGTGGGCCCGGGTCACAGGCCGAACGAGCGGCCGCGCGCCGCCGGCTGCGCCTGCTCGGCGACCGTGCCGGTGTACGGGTCGGCGGTGTCGCCCACGTGGGTGGAGGCGACCTCGCCGCGCGCGCGGGCGGCGGCCACGCGCTCGGCGTGCGTCGGCGGGTCGAGGGGCACGTCGTCGGCGGGGCGCTTGGCCTCGACGATCCGGCGCAGCTCGGGCACGACCTCGCCCGCGAGCAGGTCGATCTGCTCCAGCACGGTCTTGAGCGGCAGGCCGGCGTGGTCGATGAGGAACAGCTGGCGCTGGTAGTAGCCGACCTCCTCGACGAACGAGCCGTACCGGTCGATGACCTGCTGGGGCGAGCCGACGGTCAGGGGCGTCTGGGCGCTGAAGTCCTCGAGCGACGGGCCGTGCCCGTAGACGGGCGCGACGTCGAAGTATGGACGGAACTCGCGCACGGCGTCCTGGGAGTTCTTGCGCATGAACACCTGCCCGCCCAGGCCGACGATCGCCTGGTCGGCGCGGCCGTGACCGTAGTGCTCGAACCGCTGGCGGTAGAAGCGCACCATCTGCTTGGTGTGGCTCATGGGCCAGAAGATGTTGTTGTGCAGGAAGCCGTCGCCGTAGTAGGCGGCCTGCTCGGCGATCTCGGGGCTGCGGATCGAGCCGTGCCACACGAACGGGGGCACGCCGTCGAGCGGGCGCGGCGTCGAGGTGAAGCCCTGCAGCGGCGTGCGGAACTTGCCCTCCCAGTCGACGACGTCCTCGGTCCACAGGCGGCGCAGCAGCGCGTAGTTCTCGATCGCGAGCGGGATGCCGTTGCGGATGTCCTGGCCGAACCACGGGTAGACCGGGCCGGTGTTGCCGCGGCCCATCATGAGGTCCATGCGCCCGTCGCTGATGACCTGGAGCATCGCGTACTCCTCGGCCAGCCGGACGGGGTCGTTGGTGGTGATGAGGGTGGTCGCGGTCGACAGGATGATGTTCTTCGTGACGCCCGCGAGGTAGCCGAGCATCGTCGTCGGGCTGGACGCGACGAACGGCGGGTTGTGGTGCTCGCCGGTGGCGAAGACGTCGAGCCCCGCCTCGTCGGCGTGCTGCGCGATGGTCAGCATCGCCCGGACGCGCTCCGTGTCGTCCGGGGTGCGGCCCGTCGTCGGGTCGGTGGTGACGTCGCTGACGGAGAAGATTCCGAACTGCACGGTGTTCAGCTCCCTGCTGGTGTGGTGGCGGCACGCGGCCGGGCGGCCGGACGTCGATGCATTTGCATGTACTTTCGCCCTCAACCGTGGTCACCTCCCGATTGTTCCCGCTGCCCCGCGCGTCCGCCCCCCGGCCGCCGGACGGGTGAGTTCCAGCACAACCACCCCCGCGGGCCGCCTCTCGAGTTGCGTGGGGCGGGTGCAGTCAGGACCCTGTGAGGAACACGCGCCCGGCGCCCGGCTCCACCGAGCGAGGGCCCGGCGCGCGTGCACGTTTCACGGGACCTTCACTCCCGGCCGGAACAACCGCACCCGGGCCGGCGTTGGACCCCTCGGCCCCATTCCCACCGACCTCAGGAGGACGACATGCCCGACCGGTCCCTGCGCGGCATGAGCATCGGCGCCAAGAGCATGGAGTCCGACGAGGGCGTCGACTTCGCCCCGCGGTTCCAGGCGCACTACGACTGCCCCAACGGGCACACGATCATCCTGCCCTTCTCGACCGAGGCCGAGGTGCCGCCCGTCTGGGAGTGCCGGTGCGGCGAGGAGGCGCTGCTGCGCGACGCCGAGAAGCCCGAGCCGAAGGCGTCCAAGCCGCAGCGCACCCACTGGGACATGCTGCTCGAGCGGCGCACCGTCTCCGAGCTCGAGGAGCTGCTCGACGAGCGGCTCGAGCTCCTGCGCTCGGGCAAGCTGCGCCGCTCCGCCTGACCGCCCGGGCGACGCCCGCGCGCCGGGCACCGTCCACCCCGTACGCACGAGGGCGGGCTCCCCACCGGGGAGCCCGCCCTCGTCGTCTGCGCATCCCCGCGCGCCGCCTCAGCGGGCGCGGCGCAGCAGCCCGCGCACCTGCTCCGCGCGACGCCGCACGCCCCACACCGTGACCTTGCGCAGCGCCTCGGCCACGATCGCGCGGCTCATCTTCGACTCCCCCGCCTCCCGCTCGACGAACGTGATCGGCACCTCCGCCACCGTGCCGCCCGCGCGCACCACGCGCCACGTCATGTCGACCTGGAAGCAGTACCCGTGCGACTCGACCGAGGCCAGGTCCACCCGCCGCAGCGTCGCCGCGGGGAACGCCCGGAACCCCGCCGTGGCGTCGTGCACCGGCATGCCGAGCGCCAGGCGCGTGTACGTGTTGCCGCCGCGCGAGAGCACCGCCCGGTGCCACGGCCAGTTCTCGACCCGCCCGCCGGGCACCCAGCGCGACCCGATGACCAGGTCCGCCCGCGGGGTGGCGGCGAGCCGCTCGAGCAGCCGCGGCAGCTCCTCGGGCCGGTGCGACCCGTCGGCGTCCATCTCCACGAGCACCTCGTACCCGCGCTCCAGGCCCCAGCCGAAGCCCGCGACGTACGCGGCACCCAGCCCACCCTTGCCCGTGCGGTGCAGCACGTGCACGCCCGGGTCCCGCGCGGCGATCTCGTCCGCGAGCTCCCCGGTCCCGTCGGGGGACGCGTCGTCCACCACGAGCACGTCCGCGTCGGGCACGGCGGCGCGCAGCCGCGCCAGCGTCCCCGGCAGCGACGCACGCTCGTCGTACGTCGGGACGACGACCAGGACGCTCACGCGCCCGCCCCCGGCGCCGGCCGCACGGCCGCGGCCGCACGGGCGGCCCGGCGCTCGCGGACGCCGGTGACCAGGCCGGCGGCGACGAGCGCGGCCGCGCCCGCCCCCACGACCCAGCCGGGCCAGTAGCCCGCGCGCACGGCCGGGGTCAGGGACGTGCGCAGCGGCAGGTCCGCCACGAGGTGGTCGGCCGTGAACAGCCCGGTCCGCGCGACGAGGGTGCCGTCGGGTGCGACGACGCCGGAGACGCCCACGGTCGAGACCTGCACCGCGGCACGGCCGGTCGTGATCGCCTGGAGGCGGGTCATGGCGAGCTGCTGCGTCGACTCGGCGGTGTACCCGAACGAGGCGTTGTTGGTCGGCACGACGAGCACCTGCGCGCCGCGCGCGACGGCGTCGCGCACGATCTCGTCGTAGGCGACCTCGAAGCAGATGACCGTGGCGAGCGGCACGTCGCGGCCGTCGGCCGGCAGGTGCACGACCGCGGGCTCGTCGCCGGGGATCATGTCGGTCTGGACGCGGTCCACCTGGTCGCTGAAGATCCGCACGAAGCCGCGCAGCGGGATGTACTCGCCGAACGGGGCCGGGTGCTGCTTGGCGTACCGCTCGGTCACGCCGGCCCCGGGCTCCCACAGCAGCGCGACGTTGTAGCGCCCGCCGGTGTCGGGGAACTCCTGGGCGCCGACGAGGATCGGCGCGCCGACGGCGCGCGCGGCGTCGTCGATCGCGGCACCCACGTCGAGGGCGACCTGCGGGTCGAGGTCGGAGCCGTTCTCGGGCCACAGCACGACGTCGACGGCGTCGCCGTCGCCCGTGCCGTAGGCGCCCGCGTCCTGGGCGGCGGCGATCGCGTGCGTGCCGTCGAGGTGGTTGTTGAGCACCTCGGCCCGGTTGGCGAAGGAGCCGAGCCCCGGCTCGGACACGTTGCCCTGCACCGCGCCGGCGCGCAGGACACCGGCCTCGGCCGTGGCGGTCCCGGCGTCGACGACGGCGGCGCCGCGCGGCGCGCCGGGCCCCGGGGTGCCGGCCAGGTCCGGGTCGCTCGCCAGCGGCAGCGCGGCCGGGCCGAGCACGAGCACGGTGGCGGCGGCGAGCATGCCGGCGGCCGACGGCAGCCGGCGGCCGCGTCCGGCCGGCGACGCGACGAGCCGTCCGACGGCCAGCGCGAGCAGCACGCCCGCGCCCGCGACGAGCAGCGACACGAGCGTGGTGCTGCCCAGCCAGGCGGCGCGCCCGGTCGGCGCCCCGGCCACGGTCCACGCGAGACGGCCCCACGGGAACCCGCCGAACGGGATCTCCGAGCGCCACTGCTCGACCGCGACGAAGACCACGGCGAAGGCGGCCGCGCGGGCCGCGGGCCGGTCCCGGAGCCACGCCGCGCGCCGCGCCCACGTACACACGACGCCGAACAGCGCGAGGAACAGGGACTGGAGCACCGCCAGGGCGATCCACGGCACGGTGTCCGTGGCGTGGTTGGCCCACCAGATGTGCGGCAGCCAGAACGTCAGCCCGGCCAGGAGGCCCACGAGCGCGTTCCAGCCGGCGGCGCGGCCGGTGTCGCGGCGCAGCGCCGCGTACAGCAGGGCCACGGCCACGATCGCGAGCGGCCAGGCACCGACGTCGGGGAACGCCGCCCACAGCGCCGCACCGGACGCCACGGCGAGCAGCAGCGTCACCGGACGCGAGACCCACGGCGACGACACGCGGGCAGCGTACGTCACGCGGGCGGGCGCGGGGTGCGCCGGGAAGGTCGTGCTCGTCACGGCCGCCTCACCCGAACGTGTCGTGCAGCACGACGCCGGCGCGCACGGTCTGCAGGCACACCGGGTCCGGCTCCCCCGCCGACAGGTCGGGCAGCAGCGGCTGGCCGGCGCGAGCCTCGGGGTTCCACTGCGACAGCCGGCCGGGCGCCGACTGCACGGCGAGGTGCTCGGCGCGCCAGACGGCCAGGTGCGCGGGCGCGCCGACGCGCAGCTCGCCCGCGCCGGTGTGGTCGAGCCCGGCCAGGCGCCACCCACCGCGGGTGTGCGCCCGGAACGCGGCCCGCGCCGAGATGCGCTGGTCGGGGTCCTCGTGCGTGATCGCGGCCCGCACGGCCTGCCACGGGTCCAGCGGCGTCACGGGCGTGTCCGAGCCGAACGCGAGCGGCACCCCGGCGCTCGCCAGGTCCGCGAACGGCGACAGGCCGGCCGCGCGCGCGACCCCGAGGCGGGCGGCGTACATGCCGCGGCTGCCGCCCCACGTCGAGTCGAACGCGGGCTGGACGGACAGCGCCACCCCGTACAGCAGCAGCGCGGCGAGCGCGGTCGCGTCGACGAACAGCGCGTGCTCGACCCGGTGGTGCGCGGCGCGCAGCGGGCCCGGGCCGTGCTCGGCGGCGGCGAGCTCGAGCCCGCGCACCAGCTCGTCCATCGCCCGGTCGCCGATGACGTGGAAGCCGCCCTGGGTGCCCGCGGCCGAGCACGCCGCCAGGTGGGCCGCGATCTGCTCGCCCGTGAGGTACAGCCGGCCCGTCGGGTGGTCCTGGCCGGGCCCGGGGACGAGGTCGCTGTACGGCTGGCGCAGCGCGGCCGTGCGCGACCCGAGCGAGCCGTCGACCACGAGGTCGCCCGCGATCCCGGTGAGGAACGGCAGGTCCGCCAGCAGCCCGCGCGCGTCGTCGACCGTCTCGCACAGCTCGCCCCGGTAGGCCGCGACGTGCGGCAGGCCGCCCGCCGGATCGGCCGTCAGGGCCACGAGCTCGCGCAGCCCGTCGCGCGTGTCGACGTGCGGGGCGCTCATCTCGTGCAGGCTCACGATGCCGCGGCGCGCGGCCTCCTGCAGGGCGCGCCGGTAGGCCCGCGTGCGGCGCGGTGCCGGCAGGTCGTGCGCCACGGCGCGCGCCGCGTGGTGCGCCTCGCGGGTCACCAGGCCCGACGGCTCCCACCCGGGCAGGCGCTCGAGCCCGGCGCTCGCGGCGAGCGCGGACGACACGACGGCGGAGTGCCCGTCGACGCGCGCGGCGTACACGGGCCGGCCGCCGCACGCGGCGTCGAGCTCGTCCGCGGCGGGCGCGCGGCCCTCGGGCCAGCCCTGCTCGTCCCAGCCGAACCCGAGGAGCACCTCGGTGCCGGCCGGGTCCTGGGCGGCCAGGCGCGCGGCGCCGTCGTGCAGGGCGCGCAGCGCGTCGGCGAGCGAGCGGACCCCGCCCTCGGGCGACAGGTCGACCGACTCGAGCGCGAGCCCGGTCTCGAGCACGTGCGCGTGCGCGTCGACGAACGCGGGCGCCACGAGCGCGCCGTCGAGGTCGATCACGCGGTCGGCGCGCGCGGCGAGCCCGGCCGCGGTGTCCTCGGACCCGACCCACGCCACGACGCCGTCGTCGACGAGCAGGGCCTCGGCGAAGGGGTCCGCGGACGAGTGGACGACTCCGTTGCGGTAGAGGGTCGACGTCACGGCCTGCACTCTATGGCACGCGGGGCCGGTGGATCTTCACGGGTTCGTCACGATCGTCCTGCGAGGACGCGCGCTCCCCCCGCCCGGCGGCCCCGGCGTGCGACGGGCGTCACACGCTCGAGTAGGCGACGACGCCGCGCAGCACGGCGTCCTGGGCCTTGCGCGCGGTCGAGCGCAGGCCCGGCCGCGGGGCGGCCTGGGCGAGCTGGTCGAGCACGTCCACGACCTGCTTGCACCAGCGCACGAAGTCGCCCGCCGCGACGTCGGTGCCGCGCAGCACCGCGTCGAGGCCCTTGCCCGACGCCCACCGGTGCACGGGCGCGACGAGGCCGAGGTCGAGCGGGCCGGTGACCTCGAGCCGGTGCTCGGACTCCAGGTCGGTCACCTGCGACCACACGCGCACGGTCTCGTCGAGCGCGTGGGCGAGCCGTCCGGCCGGGCCGCCCGGCACGTACGGCTCGACGGGCTCCTCGCGGCGGCCCGAGTAGACGACGGTCGACACCGCGGCGGCGAGGTCGGCCGGGCCGAGGCCGTCCCACGTGCCGCGGCGCAGGCACTCGGCGAGCAGCAGGTCGTTCTCGGCGTACAGGCGGCGCAGCCACCGCCCGTCGTCGGTCACGCGCAGGCCCGCGCGCTCGGCCGGCTCGAGGTACCCGAGCGTGACGAGCACCTCGCACGTGCGGTCGAACGTGCGCGCGATCGACCCCGTGCGGCCCTCGACGCGGCGCACGAGCGTGTCGTGCTCGCGCTTGAGCCGCTCCCAGCGCTCGGCCCACCGGGCGTGGTCGTCACGGTCGGGGCACCCGTGGCACGGGTGGGCGCGCAGCGCGGCCCGCAGCCGCTGCAGCTCCCGGTCGGACTCGGCGTCGGAGCGGCGCCTGCCGCCGCGCCCGCCCCGGGTGCCGTCGCCGGCGTCGTCGTGGAACGCCCCCAGGGCGTTGCGCATGCTCGAGGCCAGGTCGCGGCGCGCGTCGGCCTTGCGCGGGTTGAACCCCTTGGGGATGCGCACCCGGGTCACGGCCTGCACGCCGTCGGGCACGTCGGCGAGGGTGAGCTTCTTGACCTGCTTCTCCTGGGTGAGCACGGTGGGCCGCGGGCCGTCGAAGCCGCCCTCGTGCGTGCCGGGGTCGAGCACGAGCACGTACCCGCGGCGCCGCCCCGACGGCACCTCGACGACGTCGCCGCGGCGCAGCCGCTCGAGCGACGCGATCGCCTCGGACCGGCGGGCGCCCGACGCGGCGCGCGACAGCTCGCGCTCGCGCTCGGTGATGGCCCGGCGGATGCCCATGTACTCGGCGACGTCGCCGCGCTCGCACGACATGGCCTCGGCGTACCCGTCGAGCGCCTCCGCGTGCGCCTGCGCCTGCTTGGCCAGGCCGACGACGCCGCGGTCCGCCTGGAACTGGGCGAAGCTCGTCTCGAGCACCTCGCGCGCCCGGTCGCGGCCCACCTGCGCCACGAGGTTGACGGCCATGTTGTACGTGGGCCGGAAGCTCGAGCGCAGCGGGTACAGCCGCTTGGACGCCAGGCCCGCGAGGGCCACCGGGTCGAGCCCGGGGTGGTCGACGACGACGGCGTGCCCCTCGACGTCGATGCCGCGCCGGCCCGCCCGCCCCGTGAGCTGGGTGTACTCCCCCGGCGTGACCGGCTGGTGCGCGGTCCCGTCCCACTTGACGAGCTTCTCCAGCACGACCGACCGGGCCGGCATGTTGATGCCGAGTGCGAGCGTCTCGGTCGCGAACACCACCTTGAGCAGCCCGCGCGCGAACAGCTCCTCGACCGTCTCCTTGAACACCGGCAGCAGGCCCGCGTGGTGCGCGGCGATGCCGCGCGCCAGGGACTGCTGCCACGTCCAGTACCCGAGCACCTCGAGGTCCTCGGCCGGGATCGTGGCCGTGCGCTGCTCGACGACGCGGCGGATCTCCGCCTCCTCCTCGGCGTTCGTCAGGCGCAGCCCCGAGTGGAGGCACTGCTCGACCGCGCCCTCGCACCCGGCGCGCGAGAAGATGAAGTAGATCGCCGGCAGCAGGCCCTCGCCGTCGAGGGCGTCGACGACGGCGAACCGCGGCGGCGTGCGCCGCTGCGGCACGAGCGACGCGCCGCCCGCGGCGCGCCCCGGCCCGCGGCCGCGGTACCCCCGGTCCCCCTTGCCGCGGTGCCCGCCGCGCCCGCCGCGCGCGCCGCCGTCGGACCGTCCGTGCGTGCGGAACACCGCGTGCAGGTCGGGGTTGATCGGCGGGTTGGTGCCCGGGTCGGTCGGGTCCACGTGCCCCGCGTACAGGTCGAACAGGCGTGGGACGCCGCGCGGCTCGGCCGAGGACACGATGACGTGCTGCCACAGCGGCACGGGCCGGCGCTCGCTGACGACCACGGCGGTGTCGCCGCGCACCATCTCGAGCCAGTCGCCGAACTCCTCGGCGTTGGACACGGTCGCCGACAGCGACACGAGCTGCACGTGGTCGGGCAGGTGGATGATGACCTCCTCCCAGACCGGGCCGCGGAACCGGTCGGCGAGGTAGTGCACCTCGTCCATGACGACGTAGGCGAGACCGTCGAGGGTGCTCGAGCCCGCGTACAGCATGTTGCGCAGCACCTCGGTCGTCATGACGACGACGGGCGCCTCGGAGTTGATCGTGGTGTCGCCGGTGAGCAGACCGACGTTCTCGGCGCCGTGCCGGCGCACGAGGTCGCCGTACTTCTGGTTGCTCAGCGCCTTGATGGGCGTGGTGTAGAACGCCTTGCCGCCGCGCGCGAGCGCGAGGTGGACCGCGAACTCGCCGACCACCGTCTTGCCGGCGCCGGTGGGGGCCGCCACGAGCACGCCGCGGCCCTCCTCGAGCGCGACGCACGCGTCGACCTGGAACGGGTCGAGCTCGAAGCCGAGGACCTGGCGGAACCGGCCGAGCTCGCCGACGGCGTCGGCCCGGTCGCGGGCCTGGCGGGCCTTGGCTGCCGCGTACCGCTCGGCGGGGCTGAGTGCGTCGGCCGTCATGCGCCCCAGCCTACGGGCGGCGCGAGCAGTCGCAGCGCGCCCGGCACGGCCTCGGCGCGCAGCGGCGGCGCGCCCAGGTGCTCGCCGTCGGCGTGCGCGGGCGGCAGGGGCGGCTCGCCGGGGCGCGCGGCGTCGGGCCCGGGGCGGACGGTGACGGACCGCGCGCGGACGACGTGGACGTCCGGGTGGTGCACGTGCCGTCCCGCGTACATGGTGGGGAAGAGCGCCGCCGCGGTCGCGCGGGTGCGCACCGTGGCGACGACCACGTCGAGCAGCCCGTCGGTCGGCGAGGCGTCGGGCGCGACGCGGATGCCGCCGCCGATGCGCGGGGTGTTGGCGACCGTGACCAGGGCGGCCCGGCCGTGCCACGTAAGCGCGCCGGGCGGCCCGGTGAGTGGCAGGCCGCCGTCGTCGACGACGCCCGCCAGCTCGAGCGTGTACGACCAGGCGCGGAACGTGGCGATCTCCGCCAGGGCGGCGAGCGTGTAGCGGGCGTTGCCGCGGGGGCGCCGCATCGCGTTGGCGCGGGCGGTGACGGCGGCGTCGAGCCCCGCCGACACCGCGCCCGCGCACCAGCGGTCGTGCCGGGCGCCGGCGCCGGTCACCCGGACGGCGTCGACGGCGCGGGTGCTGCCGGCGTCGAGCGCGGCCCGCAGCACGGCGCACGCGGCGGGCGTGTCGCGCACGGGCAGCCCGACGACGGACGCGACGTCGTTGCCGGTGCCGACCGCCACGACGCCGAGCGGGGTGCCGGTCTCGGCGGTGGCCTGCAGCCCGAGGTGCACCATGCCGTCGCCGCCGACGACGACGAGCGCGTCCACGCCGTCGGCGACCGCGCGCCGGGCGTGCTCGAGGGCGAGGTCGGCGGTGCGCCCGGACAGGTCGAGGACCTCGTGCCCGTCGCCGGCGAGCGCGGCGAGCACGTCGCCGCCGACGGCGCGGCCGCGCCCCTTGCCGGCGGTCGGGTTGACGACCACGCCCAGCCGCGACGGCGGGCGCCGCCGGGTCACGCGGTGGCCGCCACGCGGCGGCGGTCGGCCCGCCGGTCGTGCAGGAGGCACACGCCGCACGCGATGAAGTACAGCGCGCAGATGGGCAGCGCGACCCAGAACATCGTCAGCAGGTCGGGGGTGGGCGTCATCATCGCCGCGAACAGCGCCGAGGCGAGCACCGCCCAGCGCCACCCGGCCAGCCACGTGCGCCCGCGCACGGTGCCCAGGAAGTTGAGGACGACCATGATGACCGGCAGCACGAACGCCAGGCCGAACGCGATGATGAGCCGCATGACGAAGCTCAGGTAGGTGTGCGCGGCGATGAGGTTCGAGCTGCCCTCGGGCACGAACTCGTTGAGCAGCGCGACCGCGCGCGGCAGCAGCAGCCACGCCAGGCCCGCCCCGGAGAGGAACAGCGGCACGGCCGCGGCGAGGAAGCCGTACGCGTACTTGCGCTCGGTGCGGGTCAGCCCCGGGTTGATGAACGCGAACAGCTGGTAGAGCCACCACGGGCTCGAGACCAGGAAGCCGAGGAACAGGGACACCTTGACGCGCACGTCGATCGCCGTCGCGACGCCCTCGAAGTTGAGCCCGATGAGCGCGCCGCGGCGCGCCGCCGCGTCCTCGAGCGGCTGGGTCAGCGCCTGCAGCAGCGGGTCGTAGAGGATCCAGCCGAGGATCGCGCCCAGGAGCAGGCCGATCGCCGACAGGAACAGTCGCTTGCGGATCTCGAGCAGGTGCTCGCGCAGGGGCATGCGCCCCTCAGGGTCCCGGGTGGTGCGCGGCACCGCCTAGCCCTGGTGCTTGGGGTCCGCGGGACCCGCGGCCTGCGGCGACGCGTCGGCGGACGTCGACGACGACGTCCCGCTCGCGGGAGTGCCCGGCGTGGCGCCCGGCGTGGTGGTGTCCGAGCCCTCGGCGGAACCCTCGGCGGGCTTGCCGTCCTCCTTGAGCTCGCGGACCTCCTTCTTGAAGATCTTCAGCGACTGCCCCACGCTGCGCGCGAAGTCGGGCAGCCGCCGGGAGCCGAAGAGCAGGACGACCAGCAGGATCAGGACGATGATCACCGCGGGGTGACGGAGGATGTTCACGAAGACAGCTCCCGTGTTCGCTCGTGCACGCGGCACCGGCCGGCCCGCGCCTACGCCGCCAGTCTAGGGCAGGCGGGTGCGCCGCAGGCCACCCCCGGCCGCGGCCCGCTTCTGCGCGGTGCGCCGCTCGAGCCACGACGCGCGGGACCACTCCTGCCACGTCGCGCGGTGGCGCACGAACCGCGCGTCGCGGCGCGCCCGCCGGGCCTCCCGGCGCTCGCGCACCCGCTCGCGCAGCACGGTGACGTCGTCGAACAGCGTGGGCGAGGTGTCGACACGCCGCGCCTCGGCCTGCGCGACCGCGGCCGACACCCGCTCGCCGGACGACGACAGGGCGCCGCCCGCCGCCGCGACCTCGCGCAGCAGCCGCACGACCGCGCGCCACAGGGACCGGCCCAGCAGGAACGCCCCGCCGGCCGTGGCGAGCACGAGCGGCACCCACACGAACCACCACCACGACATGGCGGCCAGCCTACGCGCCCGCGCCCGGCGCACCGCCGGTGTCACTGCCGGTGTCACTGCGGGACGCCTCGCCGTAGGCGGCCAGGGCCGCCCGCGCGGCCGCGGCGACGTCGGCGGCCACCTCCGGAGGGGCCACGGCCCGCACGTCCGGCGCGTTCGACAGCAGCAGGCGGCGCAGCCACGCCGGGTTCGTCACCCGCAGGCGCACCTCGAACGACCCGTCCGGCAGGTCCCGCACCGACTCGGCCGGCACCTCCTCCGCGACCCACCGCGCCGGCGACGCCAGCACGAGCGTCGCCACGGGAGCGCCCGGCCCGCCCGAGGCCAGCACCGACGCCGACACGTCGACGTCCGGGTCGACGTCGTGCGGCTCGGCCGCCGCCTCGAGCACCTCGGCCGCCAGGATCCGGTCCGCCCGGAACGTGCGCCGCCCGCCCGCACGCAGGCACCACGCCACCAGGTAGGTGCGCTCGTCCTGCGTCAGCAGCCGCACCGGGTCCACGTCCCGCTCCGAGGCCACGTCCGCCGCGTTGACGTACCGGATCCGCAGCCGCCGCCCGTCGGCCAGCGCCGCCGACACCGCCGCCAGCACCTCCGGGTCGCCGTCGCCCGCCAGCCGGACGTCGACGGCGCTAGCGGCCTCGCCGGTCGCGGCGGTGAGCTTGGCGAGCGCCGAGCCGACCACGGCCGCCCGGTCGGGGTCCGCCTGGACCGGCGGGGACGCGTGCATGGCGCGCAGCGCGGCGACGAGCGCGACGGCCTCGCGCGTGCCGAGCCGCAGCGGGCGGGTCATGCCGCGGGCGCGCGTCAGGTGGACGACGCCCTCGTCGAGCGAGAACGCGTCGAAGTCGATGAGGTCGTCGGGCATGTACCCGGGGGTGCCGGAGACCCACAGGGCGTCGACGTCCTCGCGCACCTGGCGCGGGCTGACGCCGAACCGCCGCGCGAGCTCCTCGACGCGCACCGGCCCGGCCCCGTCGAGGTACGCGACCAGGCCCAGCAGGCGCACGAGCCGGTCGTCGGCGCGCTCAGCCACGGCCCGCCTCCTCGTGCCCCGCGGGCGCCGGGGGCGCCGCGTCGAGCCGGGCCGCCGCGCGCAGCCGGTGCAGCACCTCGCGGCGCAGGTCGTCCGGCCCGAGCACGACGACCGCGTCGGCGTAGCCCGCGACCTCGTCCGCGAACGCGGACCGGCTGCGGAACGGCACCTCGAGCACGTCGCGGCCGTCGGTGCGCGCCGGGTGCGCGGACGGGTCGACGACCTTGGCCCGCGCCCGCACCGCCTGCGCGCGCTCGGGCACGACCGCGAGCACCGCGGTGCGCTCCGCCCCGACCCGCTCGCCCAGCATCGCGTCGACGTCGACGTCCGGGATGTCGAACGCCCCCGCCGCCCCGGCGACCCGCACCCGGCCCGTGATGCGCGACAGGCGGAACACGCGCGGCGCCCCGCGGTCGCGGTCGAACCCGGCCAGGTACCAGCCGCCGCCGCGGGCCGCGATCCGCCACGGCTCGACGTGCCGCGTGCGCTCCTGGCCCGTGTTCGCCGCCCGGTACCGGAAGCTCACCACCCGCCGCTCGGAGATCGCCTCGAGCAGCGGCCCGTACGCGTCCCCCGCCGCCCGCACCCGCGGCGTCAGGCCCGCCACCGCGTCCGCGGCCGCCTCCCCCGCCCCCGCCGCGCGCAGCTTCGTCATCGCCCGCGAGATGTCGGTGCGCAGCGTCTTGTCCGACCACAGCTGCGCGGCCAGGGCCACGACCCCCAGCTCGGCCGGCGTCAGGTCCACCGGCGGCAGCGCGTACGCGTCGTTGTCGATCCGGTACCCGACCTCGTCGCTGTGCCCGCCCGCGTCCACCGTCACGATCGGGATGCCCAGCGAGCGCAGCGTGTCCTTGTCCCGCTCGAACATCCGCTCGAAGGCCTCGGTGCTCGGCGCGTCCGCGTACCCGGCCACGCCGGCGCGCACCTGCTGCTTGGTCATCGCCGCGGACGTGTTCACGAGCGCGATGACGAGGTTGAGCAGGCGTTCGGCCGGCGGCACGGACGGAGTCGGGGGCATCAGGTACACGGTAGTCGCCGGTAGCCTCGGGCGTGTGACGACACCGCCGACGACCGACGCCACCGGCGTGCTCACCTGGCGCGCCGGCACCGTGACCGAGCGCGGCGCCGCCTGGCCCGGCGCCCGCGAGCTCGCCGTGACGCTCGACGAGCCCCTGCCCGGCCGGCCCGACGACGACCCCGCCTCCCGGCGGGTCCGCGCCCTCGCGTACACCGCGCTCGTCGGCGACCCCGCCCCCGGCGACCGGCTCCTGCTCAACGTCTCGGCGCTCGCCCGCGGCCTCGGCACCGGCGGCTACGCGCTCGTCGCCGGGCCCGCCGACCCCGCCGCCCTCCCCGCCGACCCCGCCCCCGGTCCCGGCCACCTCGTCAAGGCCCGCTACACCCCCCTGCAGGCCATGGTCCTCGGCGTCGACGAGCAGGAGTCCGCCCACCACACCACCCTGCGCGACGCCGACGACCTGCACGGCATGCCCGTCGTCGTCGCCGACCTGCACTCCGCGGTGCCCGCCGTCGTCGCCGGCGCCCGCCACGCCGCCCACCTCGCCGGCCGCCCCGCCCCCCGCGTCGCCTACGTCATGACCGACGGCGGCGCCCTGCCCGCCGCGTTCAGCCGCGCCGTCGCCGCCCTGCGCGACGCCGGCTGGGTCGAGACCACCATCACCGTCGGCCAGGCGTTCGGCGGCGACCTCGAGGCCGTCACCGTGCACACCGGTCTCCTCGCCGCCCACCACGTCGTCGGCGTCGACCTCGCCGTCGTCGCCCAAGGACCCGGCAACCTCGGCACCGGCACCCGCTGGGGCTTCTCCGGCGTCGCCGCCGGCGAGGCCGTCAACGCCGCCGCCACCCTGCACGGCAGAGCGGTCGCGTCGCTGCGTGCGTCAGGGGCCGACCCGCGCGAACGCCACCGCGGCGTCTCCCACCACTCCCTGACCGCCTACGGACGCGTGGCGCTCGCGGCCGCCGACGTCGTCGTGCCCCGCCCCACCCCCGAGGTCGAGGCCCTGCCCGGCTGGGGACCCGACCTCACCCGGCGCCTGCGCGACCAGGCCGCGACCCTCGTCGGCCTGCAGACCCCGCACCGCGTCGTCGAGCTCGACGCCGACACCGCCCTCCTCGACACGCTGCGCACCTCCCCCGCGCGCCTGTCCACCATGGGACGCGGCCTCGACGACGACCCCGCCGCCTTCCTCGCGGCCGCCGTCGCCGGCGTCCACGCCGCCCACCTCGCCGCCGGCACCCTGTAGCCGCGGGCACCCGGTACCGTCCTGCCATGCCGCGACGCCGCACCCCCACCCCCGCCGGGCTGCGGGCGCTCGCGGTCCTGGGCCTCCTCGTGCTCGTGGTCCTCGGTGCCGCGGCCGCGACGCCCTGGCGCGTGACCCCGCCCGAGGCTCTCCTCGGCGAGGTGCCCGGGCTCATGCCCTCGCTGCCGTCGGCGCCGACGTCGGTGCCGAGCGAGGCGCCTCGCGCCGAGCCCGAGAGCGGCGGCGGCGACCTCGGCCTCGCCCTGCTGCTCGCCGGCCTGCTGGTCGTCGCGGTGCTGCTCGCGCTCGCGGGCCGGCGGATCCTCGCCGCCCTGCGCGACGCCGAACCACCGCCCGAGCCCGACACGACCGAGGTGGGGGTCGCCGCGGCGGACGGTGCCGCGCCCGCCGTCACTGTCGAGGAGCTCGCGGACGCCGTCGCCCTCGCCCTGCGCCGGCTCGACGGCGCCCGCACCCCGCACGACGCGGTCGTCGCCGCGTGGGTCTCGCTCGAGGAGGCCGCGGCCCGCCACGGCACCGAGCGCGACCCCGCCCAGACGCCCACGGAGTTCACCGTCGCGCTGCTGCACGACAGCCCCGCACCCGCGGCCGACGTCGCGACCCTCCGCCGCCTCTACCACCACGCCCGGTTCGCCTCGCGCCCCGTCGACGCCGACCAGGCCGCCGCCGCCCGCGACGCGCTCGAGCGCATCGCGCGGACCCTCGAGGACCACGACCCCCTCGCGGCCCCGCCCGGCGGGAGGACCCCGTGAGGCGCCCGGCGGCCGGCGTCGTGGCCCTGAGCGTGACGGTGCTCGGGGCCGCCCTCGTCGTCGCGCTGCTCGGCTGGCTCGACCCGGTGCACGCCGTCCTGCTCGCCGCCGTGGTGCTCGTCGTGACCGCCGTGTGGCGGCGTGCGGACGCGGGCGTCGAGGACCCCTGGCCGGCACCGCCCGAGGAGCAGCGTCCCGGCGCGCGTCACGACGTCAGCGAGCTCGGGTGGGCGACGTTCACCCGCTCCGGGGAGGTGAGCGAGCGCGTCCTGCGCCGCGTGCGGGCCCTGGCCGCCGCGCGGCTGGCCCGGCACGGCGTCGACCTGGCGGACCCCGCGCAGGCGTCCGACGTCGAGCGGCTGCTCGGCGAGGACGTCGCCCGCGGGCTCGCCTCGCGCCGGGCGCCGACCGCCCGCGTGCTCGACCACTGGCTCGGGGCGCTCGAGCGTCTCGGCCCCGACGGCCCGCCGCGGGCCGACCGTCCCAGCCCGCCCCCGACCGGAGGAGCACCCCGATGACCGACGCCAGTCCCGCCGTGGCCCCGCTGCCCGTGCCCGAGGTCGCGGCGCTCGGCCGGCGCATCCTCGACGAGGTCGGCACCGCCGTCGTCGGCATGCGCGACGCGCTCGAGATCGCGCTCGGCACGATCCTCGCGGGCGGGCACGTGCTGTTCGAGGACGTGCCCGGGCTGGGCAAGACGCTCGCCGCGCGCTCGCTCGCGACCGCGCTCGGGCTCGACTTCGCACGCCTGCAGTGCACGCCCGACCTGCTGCCGAGCGACATCACCGGCTCGTCGGTGTACGACCCGGCGGCGCGCGAGCTCGTCTTCCGGCCGGGTCCCGTCTTCACGGGCCTGTTCCTCGCCGACGAGATCAACCGCACCGCGCCCAAGACGCAGTCCGCGCTGCTCGAGGCGATGGCCGAGCGGCAGGTGTCGGTCGAGGGCGCGACCCGGCCGCTGCCGCGTCCGTTCCACGTGCTCGCGACCTCGAACCCCGTCGAGTACGAAGGCACGTACCCGCTGCCCGAGGCGCAGCTCGACCGCTTCATGGTCCGCCTCGCCGTCGGCTACCCGGACCGCGAGCAGGAGCGCGAGGTGCTCCTGCGCCGCGTCGAGCGGCGCCAGGAGGCCGCGCCCGTCGCGCGGGTCGTCGACGCCCCGACGGTGCTCGCGATGCAGGCGGGCGTCGAGTCGACGACGGTCGACCCGGACGTCGCCGGCTACTGCGTCGACCTGGCGGCCGCGACCCGACGTCACGACGCGCTCGAGGTCGGCGCCTCGCCGCGCGGCTCGCAGAACCTGCTGCTGCTCGCCCGCGCGGTCGCCGTGCTCGACGGCCGCGACTTCGTGCTGCCCGAGGACGTCAAGCGCGTCGCCGTGCCGGTGCTCGCCCACCGCCTCACGCTCACGCCCACCGCATGGGCGAGCGCGGTGCGGCCGGAGGACGTCGTGCGCCAGCTGCTCGAGCGGGTGCCGGGCCCGGCGACGGTCGGTCCCGGCCGGTGAGCAGCACGCCCTGGCGCACGACGCCGGCCCGTGCCGCGGGCGTGGCCGTCGGCGTCGTCCTGCTCGCCCTGGGCCTCCTGGCGGGGCGGGCCGACGTCGCGCTGCTCGGCGTGCCCGTCGTGCTCGGTGCGCTGTGGACCGGGCGTCCGGGAGACCCCGGTGCCGGCGCACCCGCGCGCCCCACCGTCGCCCGGCTCGACACCCCCGACGAGCCGGCGACCGCCGGCGAGCTCGCCGGCGTGCTGCACCTCGACCCGCCCCGGGGCGCCGAGCTCGTCCACGTGCGCGTCGCCGCCCCGGGCCACCGTCCCGTCGAGGTCGTGCTGCCCGCCCGCGACCGCGAGCTGCCCCTGCGCCTGGCGGCCGTGCGGACCGGACCGCAGCCCACCTTCCACGCGGACCTGCGCGGCGTGGGCGCCGGCGGGAGCACGGGCGAGCCGCCCCGGTCGGTCACCGCCCCCGACCGCCTCGTCCTGCCCGCCGCGATGCCGCTGGGCCGCGTGCCGCTGCCCCACCGGCTGCGCGGGCTCACCGGACCCCACACCTCCCGGCGGCGCGGCGACGGCAGCGAGCTGCGCGACGTGCACCTCTTCACCCCCGGCGACCAGGTGCGGCGCATCGACTGGCGCACGACCGCCCGCCGCTCCCCCGACCTCGACGAGCTCTACGTGCGCCGGACCTACGCGACCGCCGAGGCGACCGTCGTGCTCGTCCTCGACTCGCGCGACGACGTCGGGCCCGACCTGGCCGCGTGGCGCGGGTCGGGGCCCCAGCGGGTCGACGAGCCGACGTCGCTCGACCTCGCCCGGCACGCCGCGGCGTCCGTCGCCGCGGCCCTCGTCGAGGGCGGCGACCGCGTCGGCCTCGAGGACCTCGGCCGCCGCCGTCGCCCCGCTCCCCCCGGCCGCCGGCCGCCGCCACCTGCGCCGCGTCCTGCACGCGCTCGCGCTGAGCCACCCCGTCGGCACCCCCGGCCGCCGGCTGCGCCCGCCCCAGCTGCCCGCCGACGCGTTCGTCTACCTCTTCACCACCGCGCTCGACGACGAGCCCCTCCGGCTCGTGCGCTCCTGGCGTGAGACCGGCCACGGCGTCGTCGTCGTGGACACGCTGCCCGACGTGCGCCCGGCACGCGGCGAGCACATGCGCATCGCGTGGCGCATCACGCGCATGGAGCGCGAGGAACGGCTCGCCCACCTCGCCGCCGAGGGCGTCCCGGTCGTGCGCTGGGCGGGCCCGGCCCGCACGTCCGCGACCGTGCAGCTCGAGGCGCTCGCCGCCGCCGTGCGCCGGCACCGGGCTCCCGAGGCGGTGGGCCGATGAGCCGCGCCGGCACGATGCTCGACGACGCCGTCGCCCGGCTGCGCGGCCACGACCGGCCGCTGCCCTGGGTCACCGTCGAGCACGGCCCGGCCGTGCCCGGGTGGGCGCTGCGGGCCGCGTTCGTCGTGGCGGTGCCCCTGCTCGTGCTCGCCACGGCCTCGCGCACCACGGCGCTGGCCGGGCTCGTCACCACCCTCGTGCTCGCCCTCACCGGATGGGCGGCGCTGCGGCCCGGCCACGGCCCCGCCTACGCGACGGTCGTGGCGTGCGCCCTGCTCCTGCTCGGCGCGCCCGGACCGTTCGACGCCACGGCCCCGGCGCTCGCCGCCGGCGGCTACGTCGTCGTTCGCCTCGGCTGGTGGGCCGGCCACGTCCGGTGGCGCACGCGCGTCGAGGTCGCCGCGCTCGCCCACGCCGCCCGGCGCGACCTCACGGTCCTCGGGGCGACGCTCGTCGTCGCCCTCCTCGCGTGGGCGGTCGCCGGGCGGCCCGTCGGCGCGCTCGTGGTCGCGGGCACGCTGGCGCTCGCTGCGGTCGCGTGGCTGGCGCTCCGGCGCGATGATGGAGGCTCCGGCGAACCACCGTGATTGGAGGCCTGATGATGGCTGCCCGCAAGGACCTTCCCCGCTACACCGTCCCGTCCCTCACGCCCGAGGACGGCGCCAAGGTCGCGGAGATCCTCCAGGAACGCCTCAACTCGCTCACGGACCTGCACCTGACGCTCAAGCACGTGCACTGGAACGTCGTCGGCCCGCACTTCATCGCGGTGCACGAGATGCTCGACCCGCAGGTGGACGCCGTGCGGGCCATGACCGACGCGATCGCCGAGCGCATCGCGACGCTCGGCGGCGTGCCCGTCGGCACGCCCGGAGCGCTCGTGAAGGCCCGCACCTGGGAGGACTACCACCTGGGCCGCGCGACCGCGATCGAGCACCTCGGGGCCCTCGACGAGGTGTACCAGGGCGTCATCGAGTCGCACCGCAAGGCGGCGAAGGACACCGAGGAGCTCGACGACGTCACGAACGACCTCCTCATCGGCCACCTGCACGAGCTCGAGCTCTTCCACTGGTTCGTCCGTGCGCACCTCGAGAGCGCGGGCGGCGGGCTCTCGACCGAGGGCGCGACGAGCGAGCTCGGCGCCGCCCGCCAGGCACGCGAGGCCAAGGCCGGCTGAGCCGCCCGTCCCGAAAGCCCTTCACGGCCCCCGTCCCGGTCCTGCCAGGGTGGGGGCCGTGATCCGTCCGTACCGTGCCGGCGACCGCGATGCCGTCGCCGAGGTCTGCGTCCGCACCGCGGCCGCCGGGGGCGACGCCCGCGGCCTGTACTCCGACGACCTCCTCATGCCCGAGGTCTACGCCCTGCCCTACGTCACCTACGCACCCGACCTGGCGTTCGTCGTCGTGCACCCGGACGGCGCCCCCGCGGGGACTGGCCACCCCGGCGACGCCGGGGACGAGCGCCTGCGCGTCGAGGACGGCCGGCTCGTCGGCTACGTGATCGGCGTCGCCGACACGGCCGACTTCGTCGCGTGGTGGGAGCGCGAGTGGGCACCGGGCTTCGTGCGCCGCCACCCCGAGCCGGGCCCGCCGCTGCGCCCCGGGGCGGCGCCGTCGTACCCCGAGACGGCGCTGCTGCGCGACGGACGCACCCCGCGGCGCATGCTCCTGCCCGACGACGAGCTCGCCGCCTACCCCGCGCACCTCCACATCGACCTGCTGCCCGAGGCGCAGCGCCGCGGCTACGGCCGGCGCCTCGTCGACACGCTGCGCACCGCCCTCGCCGCGCGCGGGGTCCCCGGCGTCCATCTCGGGTACGACCCGGCCAACACCGCCGCCCGCGCCTTCTACGACCGCGTCGGGTTCCGCGAGCTGCCGTCCCACCGGCCGGCGGCTCCCTTCCTCGGCATCCCGACCCGCTGACTCGGGCCGCCGCCCCGGCGGTCTGGGCAGGTCAGCCGGTGCAGGCTGGTGGGCTCAACTTGTCATAGGTGCTTGGCACACTATTTATCTGACGACATGGAGCTTGGCGGCTACGCGGTCTCGGACGGCACGACGTCGCGGCCCGGGTCGTGCACGCCCGCCTCCGTCCATGCCCGGCGCACCTGCTCGAAACGGGTCGGCAGCGGCGGACGCAGACCCCCGTACCGGGCGTTGGTGCGGTGGACGAACCGGCGCCACGACAGGACGAGGCCCTGGCGCGTGATCGGCAGCCCGCTCGAGACGGTGACGCCGTTGTCGTGCGTGTGGTGGACGGTGAGAAGCAGCGCCCGCGGCACCGAGCCCTCGAGCTCGGCCGCGAGCTCCTCGCGCACCGTCATCCAGTGGCGCAGCACCATGACGACCTCGGGCGGCAGCCGGTGCTCGCGCGGCGTGCGGTGCTTGCCGTGCCGGACGACGACGCTCCCCTCCCCCGTCCGCGGCCCGGGCGCCGGCAGGCGCAGGTCCTCGACGCGCACGCGCAGCAGGTCGCCGTAGCGGGCGCCGGTCGCCCGCGTGAGGCCGGCGATCACCGCGAGCCGCACGGTCTCGGGCTTGCCGTCCGGCCGCAGCGCCTCGACCGACAGCTCGCGCCAGACCCAGTCGGCCTCGCCCAGGGACACGGTCGGGCGCGGGTAGCGCGGGGCGGCCGTGGGTGCCGTCGTCCGGGCCCCGGACGTCGTCGGCTCGTCGGTCATGGCTGCCATTCTCGGTGCTTGGCACACTTTTTCAACGACCCGTGCGCGGCGTGTCGAGTAGGCTCGCCGGGTGAACCCGGACCTGCCGTCGACGATCGCCGCCCCGGTCGACCACGAGCTGGTCGTCCGCAGGTCCCGGTTCCTCGCGCACCTCGCGCCCGTGCGCGACGTCGAGGAGGCGGATGCCGTCGTGGCGCGCCTGCGCAAGGAGATGTGGGACGCGCGCCACCACTGCGTCGCGATGGTGCTCGGCACGCACGCGGACCGGCAGCGCTCGAGCGACGACGGCGAGCCCTCCGGCACGGCGGGCGTGCCCATGCTCGAGGTGCTGCGCCACCGCCGGGTGACCGACGTCGTCGCGGTCGTGACGCGCTACTTCGGCGGCGTCCTGCTCGGTGCCGGCGGGCTGGTGCGCGCCTACTCCGGCGCCGTCGCGGAGGCGCTCGACCGGGCGCAGCTCGTGAGCCGGCGGGTCCTGACGGAGGTCACCCTCGACGTCCCGCACGGCGAGGCCGGGCGGCTCGACCACGTGCTGCGCGACTGGGCCTCGACGCACGGCGCCGTGCTCGCCGGCGCGCAGTACCTCGACGTCGCGCGCTTCACCGTCCTCGTGCCGCCGTCCGCGCTCCCCCGGCTCCACGACGACGTCGCCGCGGCGTCCGCGGGGACGCTCACGCCCGTCCCGGGTCCCGAACGGGTCGTGGACGTCCCCGCGGGCTGACGGCCCGGGCCTCAGCCCTGGACGCCGGCCGCGGTCACGAGCGCGCCATCGGGCACGGTCTGCGGGGACCCGGCGTCGGGCAGGCGCCCGTCCCCGATGACCCGTACGCCCGACCCGAACGTCCAGTCCCCCTCGACCGTCAGGGACGTCGCCTCGCGCAGCGACGGCGCGCCGCCGGGGAACCGCTCGTCGAACCGCGCGATCGTCTTGTACACCCCGGACAGCTTCACGAGCGGCGCGTCGACCTGGGCCACGAGCCGGTAGTCGTCGGTGAGCTCGTAGACGTCCGAGCGCAGCACGAGCAGGTCGTTCGTCGTCTTGACGGGCAGGAACCGCTCGCGGCCCACCTCGATCGCCGTCGCGCCCTCGAAGACCGCGACCGCGGCGCCCATCGCCGACTCGATCTGGACGACCTTCGGCGACGACGGGTCGGTCGGGTCGACCGTCTTCTCGTTGCGGATGAGCGGCAGCTCGAGCACGCCGCCCGTACGGTCGAGCTCGGCGGCGAGCGCCTCGAGGTCGAACCAGAGGTTGTTCGTGTGGAAGTAGGGGTGCCGCTCGGCGTCGAGCGAGACGTCGAGGTCGTCCGGGTGGGTCTGCGCGGTCTCGCGCTGCATGATGCGCCCGTCGGACTTGCGCACCACGAGCTGGCCGCCCTTGACGTCGGCCGGCGTCTTGCGGCACATCTCGGCCGCGTACGGGGCGCCCGACGCCGCGAACCAGGCCGCGATCTCGCCGTCGGGCGCGGCCCCGAGGTTGTCGGAGTTGGACACGCACGCGTACCGGAACCCGGCGTCGAGCAGCGCGCGCACCACGCCCGAGGCGTGCAGCGCGGGGTACAGGTCACCGTGGCCGGGCGGGCACCACTCGAGCGACGGGTCGGCGGGCCACTCGACGGGCTCGAGCGTGTCGGCGAGCAGCTTGGGCTCGCGGTTCTGCAGGAAGTCGAGCGGCAGGCCCTCGACGGCGAGGTCGTCGTACCGCGCGAGCGCGGCGAGCGAGTCGTCGCGCGTGCGGAAGGAGTTCATGAGGATCAGGGGCAGGCGTGCGCCCGTGCGCCGGCGCGCCTCGCGCACCTGGCCGACGATGACGTCGAGGAACGTGAGCTGCTCGCCGTCGGCGCCCTCGCGCACGGTGAGCAGCGACTTGGCGCGGTCCATGCCCATCGAGGTGCCGAGGCCGCCGTTGAGCTTGACGATCGCGGTGCGCGCGAGCGCGTCGGCGGCGTCGGCCTCCGAGATCTCGAGGTCGGCGTGCCGCTGCAGGCCGGTCAGGGGCTCGACGTCGTCCTCGCGCACGAGACCCGTCTCCCCCGACTCCAGGAGCCGGTAGAAGCGGGTGAACGTCTCGATCGCGGCGGGTGCGACGCCCGCCGCCTGCATCTTGTCTCGGGCCAGCTGGAGTCCACGGTCGCTCATGCGTCGAACCCTATCGGGGCGCGTGCGTCCGCGACCTGCGCGTCCGCGTGCCGGGGGTCACTCGAAGCGCGAGGGGTCGCCCGCGCCCACGCGGACCACCTCGGGGAACCCCTCGGACCAGTCGACGACGGTCGTGGGCTCGGCGACGACCTCGCCGCCGTCCACGACGACGTCGACGACGTGGTCGAGCTCCTCCTTGACCTGCCAGCCGTCGGTGAGGGGCGCGTCGCTCCCCGGGAGGATGAGGGTCGAGCTGAGGAGCGGCTCGCCGAGCTCGCGCAGGATCGCCTGCACGACGGCGGAGTCCGGGATGCGCACGCCGACGGTCTTCTTCTTCGGGTGCGCGAGGCGGCGCGGGACCTCCTGCGTCGCGGGCAGGATGAACGTGTACGGGCCGGGCGTCGACGCCTTGATCGCGCGGAACGCGCTGTTGTCGAGGCGCACGAGCTGGCCGAGCTGCGCGAAGTCCGCGCACACGAGCGTGAAGTGGTGCCCCGAGTCGAGGCGGCGGATCTGACGGATCCGCTCGGTGCCGTCGTGCTGCCCGAGCCGGCAGCCGAGCGCGTAACCGGAGTCGGTGGGGTAGGCGACGAGCGCGCCGTCGCGCAGCGCGGCCACGACCTGCCCGACGAGGCGGGGCTGCGGGTCCACCGGGTGCATGTCGACGTAGCGCGCCATGGGCCGAGCCTAGCCACGCCCGCGGGTCATGCCCCGTCGAGCGCGCGGACGAGCTCGGCCTCGCTCGCGTTCCCGCCCGAGCAGACGACGCCCATGCGCCGGCCGGCGAAGCGGGCGGGGTGCGCGAGCACGGCCGCGAGCGCCGCCGCGCCGGCTCCTTCGGCGACGGTGCGGGCGGCGGTGAGGTAGAGGCGCTGGGCGCGGGTGATGTCGTCGTCGGTGACGAGGAGGAAGTCGGTGAGGCGTTCGCGCAGGACCTGCTGGGTGAGGGCGAAGCCGGTCCCGACCGCGAGGCCCTCGGCGCGGGTGCGGTTGGGTCGGGTGAGGATCTCGCGGGCGTGCCAGGAGTCGTGCGCGGCCGGGGAGGCGGCGGACTGGACGGCGACGACCTCGACGCGGGCGCCGAGGCCGCGGAGGAGGTTGAGCGCGGCGAGGACGTCCTGGATGCCGGGTGGGGTCACTCCTCCAGGGTCCGTACCTCGCACCCATAGGTCCAATGCCTGTTCTCTAGTCCGTCCATCGCCACGGTCGATGGGTGCGGCGTACGCTGGGGGCGTGTCCGCGAGCCTCGACCTGACGCGTCTGCGCGTGCTGGCCGCCGTGGCGCGCACGGGGTCGGTGACGGCGGCGGCGCGCGAGCTGCACTACGCGCAGCCGTCGGTGAGCCACCACCTGGCACGGCTGGAGGCGGAGGCGGGCATCCCGCTGCTGCAGCGCGCGGGCCGCGGCGTGCGCCTGACGGAGGCGGGGCGGCTTCTCGCGGCGCGGGCCGAGGAGATCCTGGGGCGGGTGGAGGGCGCGCAGCGCGAGCTCGACGCGCTGGCCGGCCTGCGCGCGGGGCGTGCGCGGCTGGCGGCGTTCCCGTCGGCGCTGGCGACGCTCGTGCCCGACGCCGTCGCGCGGCTCGCGGTCGACCACCCGGGCGTGAGCGTGGGCCTGGTCGAGGCGGAGCCGCCGGAGGCGCTCGCCGCGCTGGCGTCGGGCGAGGTGGACGTGGCGCTCGTGTTCGAGCACACCGACGTGCGGCACGCGCGCACGCTCGACGACCTGGCGCGGTTCGAGGTCACGGACGTGCTCACCGAGGCGGTCCACCTGGTGCGGCCGTCCGACGGCCGGGCGGCGGTGCCGGGGATGGAGGCGCTCGAGGACGCGACGTGGATCGCGGGGTGCGAGCGCTGCCGGGCCGATCTCGTGGCCCGGTGCGGCGCGGCCGGCTTCGCGCCGCGCATCGCGTTCGAGACGGACGACTACGTCGCGGTGCAGGCCCTCGTGGCCGCGGGGGTGGGCGTGAGCCTGCTGCCGTCGCTCGCCCTCCGGGCGCACCGCCACCCCGGCGTCGACGCCGTGGCCCTGCCCGGCGCGCACCGGCGGGTCGTCGCGCTCACGGTCGGGGCCCCCACTCCCCCGGCCCGCGCCCTCATCGACCGCCTGGTGGCCGTGGGCGCCGCCGCCTGACGCCGGCACCC
Organism: Isoptericola variabilis 225; assembly: GCF_000215105.1. Lineage (GTDB taxonomy): Bacteria > Actinomycetota > Actinomycetes > Actinomycetales > Cellulomonadaceae > Isoptericola > Isoptericola variabilis_A. Next base: position 1,666,048 of record NC_015588.1, on the reverse strand, counting down.
CGGGTGTGGCCCGCGCGGCACGGTTAGCGTGGCGGCATGCCCGAGTGGTGGACGTGGCTCGCGGGCTGGTGGGCCACCGACGACTACGACGTCGCCCGCCAGGTGCTGCAGCGCGGCGTGGCCGCCCTGCTGTGCCTCGCGTTCGTCCAGGCGCTGGGCCAGTTCCGCCCCCTGCTGGGCGAGCGGGGCCTGACGCCGGTGCCCGCGTTCACCGCGCGCGTGCGCTTCCGGGACGCCCCCTCGCTGTTCCACTGGCGCTACGACGACCGGCTGCTGGCCGTGGTCGGGTGGACCGGTGTCGTCGGCTCCCTGAGCGTCGTGGTCGGGCTGGCGCAGGCGGGCCCGTGGTGGGTGCCGACGCTCGTCTTCCTGCTGCTGTGGTGGCTGTACCTGTCGATCGTCGACGTCGGGCAGCGGTTCTACGGCTTCGGCTGGGAGATGCTGCTGTGCGAGATGGCGTTCCTCGTCGCGTGGCTCGGCTCGGACGCGGTGCCCGTGCCGTTCCTCGTGGTGCTCGCCGCCCGCTGGCTGCTGTTCCGCCTCGAGCTCGGCGCGGGCCTCATCAAGTGGCGCGGCGGGCGCGAGTGGCGCGACCTGACCGCGCTCGACTACCACCACGAGACCCAGCCCATGCCGGGCCCGTTCAGCTGGCACGCCCACCACCTGCCGCGCTGGTGGCACCGCGTCGAGGTCGTCGGCAACCACGTGACCCAGCTCGGCCTGCCGTGGCTGCTGTGGCTGCCGCAGCCGCTGCCGAGCGTCGCGGGCATCGCCGTCGTGCTCACCCAGGGCTGGCTCGTCGTGACGGGCAACTTCGCGTGGCTCAACTGGGCCGCGATCGTCCTCGGCGCGGCGATGGTCTCCGACACCACGTGGGCGTTCCTGCTGGGCTGGCTGCCGTTCGTGCCCGACGCCGGCACCGCGGCGGGCGGGGCGGCCGGCGGGGCGCCGGGCGGGCTGCCGGTCGCGTACGTCGTGGTCGTGACGCTCGCCGTGGCGGGCCTCGCGGCGCTGTCGGTCCGGCCCGCGCTCAACCTCGCCTCCCGGCACCAGCTCATGAACGCGAGCTTCGACCCGCTGCGCCTCGTCAACGCGTACGGCGCGTTCGGCACCGTGACGCGCCGGCGCGACGAGGTCGTCGTCGAGGGCACGCTCGCGGAGCACCCCGGCCCGGACGACTGGCGCGAGTACGAGTTCCGGGGCAAGCCGGGCGACGTCATGCGCCGCCCGCCGCAGGTGGCGCCGTACCACCTGCGGCTCGACTGGGTCATGTGGTTCCTGCCGCTCGGCTCGGGCGGCCACCTGTGGTTCGAGCGGTTCCTGCTGCGCCTGCTCGAGGCGGACCCGGCGACGCTGCGGCTGCTGCGCCGCGACCCGTTCGACGGCGAGCGACCCCGCTGGGTCCGCGCCCGGATGTACCGCTACCGGTACACCACGCCCGAGGAGCGGCGCCGCACCGGCGCGTGGTGGGTGCGCTCCGAGCGGGGCGTCGTCGTGGACCCGGTGCGCCTGTCGCAGCTGCGGCGCTGAGAGACCCGGCGCGGTCAGACGAGCGAGTCGCGCCAGGCGGCGTGCAGCGCGGCGAACCGGCCGCCGGCGGCGGCGAGCTCGGCGGGCGGCCCGTCCTCGACGACCCGGCCGTGCTCCATGACGAGCACGCGGTCGGCGATCGCGACCGTCGACAGCCGGTGCGCGATGATGATCGCCGTCCGGTCGGCGAGCAGCGTCCGCAGCCCGTGCTGGACGAGCCGCTCGCCCGGGATGTCGAGCGAGCTCGTGGCCTCGTCGAGCACGAGCACCGCCGGGTCGGCGAGGAACGCGCGCGCGAAGCTCAGGAGCTGGCGCTGGCCCGAGGAGACGCGCCCGCCGCGCTTGTTGACGTCGGTGTCGTACCCCTCGGGCATGGCGGTGACGACGTCGTGCACGCCCACGGCCCGCGCGGCCGCCTCGATCTCCTCCTGCGTCGCGTCGGGGCGTCCCAGGGCGATGTTCTCGCGCACCGACCCGCTGAACAGGTACGCCTCCTGGGTGACCATGACGACGGCGCGGCGCAGGTCCGGCGTGGACAGGTCGCGCACGTCGACGCCGTCGAGCAGCACGCGGCCCTCGGTCGCGTCGTAGAAGCGCGTCACGAGCTTGGCCAGCGTCGACTTGCCCGCGCCCGTCGTGCCGACCAGCGCGACCGTCTGCCCGGCCGGGATGGTCAGGTCGAGGTCGGGCAGCACGACGGGCCCGTCGCCGTAGCGGAACGTCACGTGCTCCAGGCGCAGCTCGCCGCGCGCGTGCGGCAGCGGCACGGGGTTCTTCGGCTCGACGACGGTCGGCTCCTCGGCGAGGAGGCCCGAGACCTTCTCGAGGGCCGCGACCGCGGACTGCAGCGCGTTGTAGAACATGCCGAGCTGCTGGATCGGCTGGAAGAACCGCTTGACGTACAGCAGCGCCGCGGCGAGCACGCCGACCTCGAGGTCGCCCTGCAGCGCACGCCAGCCGCCGAGCGCGAGCGCCACCGCGACCGTGACGTTGCCGATGAGCACGAGGCCGGGCTGGTAGCGGCCGTTGACGCCGAAGATGCGCAGGTTGGCGTCGCGGTACTCCTCGCCGAGCCGGGCGTACTCGGCCTCCGTCGTCGCCTCGCGGCGGAACGCCTGGACGGCGCGCATGCCCGTCATCGTCTCGACGAACTTCACGATGAGGCGGGCGGAGGCGGTGCGCTGCTGGCGGTAGTACAGCTGCGAGCGCCGCTGGAACCAGCGGGTCAGCAGCCACGCGGGCACGAGCGCGCCGGCGAGGACGAGCCCCGAGCGCCAGTCGGCGACGAACAGCGCGACGCCGGTGAAGACCATGAGCAGCAGCGAGGACACGACGCCCGTCAGCCCGCCGTCGAGCAGCTCGCGCAGCGCCTCGAGGTCGGACGTCTGCCGGCTGATGATGCGCCCGGAGGTGTACGACTCGTGGAACTCCAGGGACAGCCGCTGGGTGTGGCGGAAGACGCGCCGGCGCAGCTCGAGCAGCACGCCCTGGGCGATGCGCGCGGCGGCGCGCACGTAGGCGCCCGCGCACAGGCCGCCGACGACGGCCGCGACGAGGTACGCGGCGCCGACGGCGACGAGCGGGCCGGGGTCGCCGTCGACGAGGGCGGGCACCGCGGTGTCGATCCCGACCGCGACGAGCGCCGGCCCGGCGACCTGGGCGAGCGTGGCGACCACGACCAGGGCGCCCGCGCCCGCCAGCGGCCGTGCGCGGGGCCTCAGGAGCTCGCCGAGCAGGTGCAGGGAGCGGGCGCGCACGGCGCGCGAGGTGGCGGTGTCGAGGCGGGTGGCGTCGTCGGCGGTGGCGTCGGTGGGCCGGCGGCGCGGCCGGTCGGTGGCGCTCACAGGGCGGCCTCCTGCGTGCTCGGGCGGTCGTCGGGTTCGTCGGGCCGGGCGCCGTCGGCGTGCTCGGCGCGCTCCCAGTCGGCCTCGAGGCTCGAGATGACGTACCGGTAGTGCGCGTCGGTCGCGAGCAGCTCGGTGTGCGTGCCGACGGCGGTGATGCGGCCGTCCTGCAGGACGGCGACGCGGTCCGCGAGCGCCACGGTCGAGGGCCGGTGGGCGATGACGAGGCTCGTGGTGCCGGCGAGGACGTCGCGCAGCCGGGCGGTGACGGCCTCCTCGGTCGCGACGTCGAGCGCGGACAGCGGGTCGTCGAGCACGAGCACGGGCGGGCGCGCGGCGATGGCGCGGGCGAGGGCGAGCCGCTGGCGCTGCCCGCCGGACAGGGACAGGCCCTCCTCGCCGATGCGGGTGTCGACGCCGTCGGGCAGGTCGTAGGCGAAGCGGGCTTGGGCGACGTCGAGCGCCTCGTGCAGGCGTGCCTCGCGCTCGGCGGGCGGCAGGGTGTCGGGCACGCCGAGCAGCACGTTGTCGCGCACGGACGCGGAGAACAGCGTGGGGTCCTCGAACGCGACGGCGACGCGGGCGCGCACGTCGGCGCGCCGCAGGCGGCGCACGTCGGCGCCGTCGATCTCGACGGCGCCGGCGGTGACGTCGAGGATGCGGGGCACGAGCATCGCGAGCGTCGACTTGCCCGAGCCGGTGAGGCCGACGAGCGCGGTGGTGGTGCCGGCGGGCAGCTCGAGGTCGACGCCGCGCAGCACGGGCGTGGCGGCGTCCTCGTGGCGGAACGCGACGCCGCGCAGGGCGACGTGGCCGCGCGGCGCGGGCGGCGTGACGGGCTCGTCCGGGTCGGCGAGCCGGTTCGGGGTCTCCATGACCTCGCAGAAGCGGTCGACGGCGGTGCGGGCGTTGAGCGTCATCGACAGCGTCATGCCGAGGTCGACGACGGGCCCGTTGATGACCGCGGTCGTCATGAAGAACGCGACGAGCGAGCCGACCGAGACCTGGCCCTGCGCGGCGAGCCAGACGCCGAGCACGAGGCACACGGCGATGGTCAGCTCGGGGATGAGCTGCAGCGCGGCCGTCACGGTGGCCTGGTTGCCGGCCTTGCGCATCTCGGTGCGGCGCAGCTGCTCGGCCTGCCCGGTGAACGTCTGGAGCGCGTCCCGGCCGCGGCCGAACGCCTTGAGGACGCGGATGCCGTGCACGGACTCCTCGACGGTGGTGGCGAGGTCGCCGGACTGGTCCTGCGAGAGCCGCGCGATGACGCGGTAGCGGCGCGAGAACCGGAACACGATGATCGCCACCGGGACGGCGCCGGCGAGGTAGACCAGCCCGAGCCAGCCGGCCGTGGCGAGCAGGATGCCGACGCCGACGACGATCGTGATCGCGCTGACCACGAGCTGCAGCAGGCCGAAGATGAGCCAGCGGCGCAGCAGGCCGAGGTCGCCCATGATGCGGCTGAGCAGCTGCCCGCCGGGCCAGCGGTCGTGGAACGCGACGGGCAGGTCCTGCAGGTGGCGGAACAGCGCCATCCGCATCTCCGCCTCGACGCGCGTGCCCGGGTACATGACGAGGTTGCGGCGCAGCAGGATGAGCCCGGCCTCGAGCAGGCCGAGGGCCAGGACGAGCAGGACCGGGCCGACGAGCGCGCCGGCGTCGTGGGTGCGGGCGCCCTCGGTGAGGGGCCCCTCGACCATGGCCTGCAGCACGCGCGGGATGGCGAGCGCCGCGAGGCTCGCGCCGAGGGCGGACAGGAAGCCGCCGAGCAGGCGCGGCACCGCGGGCCGCACGTAGGGGTACAGGCGGCGCACGGAGGCGAACGTCGACAGGTGCGAGCCGGCGGGCGCGGCGGGTGACGGGACGGGACCGGAGGGGCGCGAGCCGTCGCTGGGTGTGTCGGGCATCACCCTCATTCTCGCACCGCACGCGGCGCTCGTTGCCCGAGGCGCGCCATGTGCACCGGTTCAGGTCGCGGTCGCCGCCGTGCCGCGCAGCGCGACGAGGTGGTCGACGGGCCCGTGGCCCTGCCCGACCTCCAGCGCGGCGCCCGCGCGGATCGCGGCGGTGAGCCACTCCTTGGACTCCCGCAGCGCACGCTCCCAGTCGTGGTGCCGGGCGAAGCACGTGGCCAGCGCGCTCGACAGCGAGCACCCGGTGCCGTGCGTGGTGGTCGTGGCCACCCGCTCGCCGTCGAGCTCGACCAGGACGCCGCGCGGGCCGACGAGCGCGTCGGGCACGCGGGCGGCGGGGGCGTCGAGGGCCGCCAGGTGCCCGCCCTTGACCACCACGAGCACCCCGTGCTCGGCCGCGAGGGCGCGCGCCTGCTCGAGCGCCGCGGCCCACGTCGGCGCCGGCTCGGCGCCCGCGAGCACGGCGAGCTCGGGCAGGTTCGGGGTGACGACGTCGGCCAGGGGCAGCATGGCGCGGACCGCCTGCTCGTCGTCGGGGTCGAGCAGGCGGTCGCCGCTGGTGGCGACCATGACCGGGTCGAGCACGACCGCGGGCCGCGCGTCGCCGCGCCGCGCGGCGGCGAGCCAGTCGGCGACCACCGCGATCGCGCACGCGTCGCCGAGCATCCCGATCTTGACGGCGTCGACCACGACGTCGTCGCTCACCGCGTCGAGCTGGGCGCGCAGGAAGCCCGGCGGCGGCACGTGCACGTCCCGCACCCCGCGGGTGTTCTGCGCCGTGAGCGCGGTGAGCACGGCCATGCCGTAGCCGCCGTGCGCGGCGATCGACTTGAGGTCGGCCTGGATCCCCGCCCCGCCGCTGGGGTCGGAGCCGGCCACCGCGAGGACGCGCGGGACGGCGCGCGGGGCCCGGAGCGGGACGGACACCGGTACGGGTGCGGGCAGCGTCATGGTCGACATTCCCTCCGTCAGTACGAGCTGAGTCAGGTTCGACGGGTGTGATCTCAGCGCCCGGCGGGCGCACCCCGTGTCGTGGGGCACACGGTAGCGCGCCGGGTACCCTCCGGCCATGACCGCCGCTGTCCCGCCGGCCCTGCGGCCCGCACGGCCCGCCGACGCCGCACGCCTGGCGTGGGTGCACCGCACCGCGTGGGTCGAGACGTACGCGGGCCTGCTGCCCGCCGAGCACTGGCGCACCGACACGCTCGAGCGCCGCGCCGCCACCTGGGCACGGTGGCTCGACGGCGGCGTGCCCGTGACCGTCGCCGAGCGCGACGGCGAGATCGTCGGGTTCGCGATCGCGGGCGCGAGCACCACCGTGGGCGAGCACCCGCCGGTGCGCGACCACCAGCTCTACGCCCTCTACGTGCTGGCGGCGCACCACGGCACCGGCACCGGGCAGGTGCTGCTCGACGCCGTCGTGGCGCCCGGCACGCCCGCGCAGCTGTGGGTCGCGCGCGACAACCCGAAGGCCCGCGCGTTCTACGGGCGCAACGGCTTCGAGCCCGACGGGGCGACCCACGTCGACCCCGCCCTGCACGGGCTCGTCGAGGTGCGGCTCGTGCGCTGACGACGGCCGCGCGCGACGCCGCCGGCGTCACACCGCGACGTCGGGCACCGCGAGCGCCAGCGCGACCACGCACACCACGGCGACGGCGAGACCGAGCGCGAACGGTGCCCGGCTGCGCGGCCGGGCGGCGGCGACCGCCCCGGCGGCGACCGCGAGACCTGCCGCGAGCGCCCCGCAGCCGAGCGCCAGGGGGCCGGGAGGGCCCGCGGGCCCGGCGACGACGACCGCCACGGCGGCGAGCAGCACCGCGGGCGCGAGCACGCCCGCTGTGCGGCGCCCGAGCCGGTGCGGCAGGCCCCGCACGCAGGTCGCGGCGTCGTCGTCGAGGTCGGGCAGCGTGTTGGCGACGTGCGCGCCGACGCCGAGCAGCGCCGCGGCGGCCGCCGCCCAGGGCGCGGGCGCGCGCCCGCCGGGGGCGGCGAGCACGACGAAGACGAGCAGCAGCGCGAACGACACGGCGTACGGCGCCCACGACCACGCGGTGGACTTGAGCCGCGCGTTGTACGCCCACGCGCCGGCCACGGCGGCCAGGTGCACGGGCCCGGGGAGCAGTCCCGTCGCGAGCGACGCGGCGGCGCACACCACGAGGGCCGCGAGCGCCCCGCGGCGCAGCGTGGCGGCGGTGAGCAGGCCGGCGACGACGGGCTTGTCGGCGCGGCCGACGGCGCGGTCGCGGGCGGCGTCGATCCAGTCGTTGGACCACCCGACCGACAGCTGCCCGGTGCCGACCGCGAGCGCCACGAGCGCGGTGCGCCCGGGGCCGGACCCGAGCGCGGCGGCCATGGCGGCGGCCAGCGCGGTGACGACGGCCGCGGGTGCGGGGTGGCTGGCGAGCACGAGCCCGCGCACGGTGCGCAGCGTGCCCACGGGGCGCGCGCCGGCACCGGGGCTGCGGGGAGGCGCGTCGCGGCCGGCCATGGACCGACGCTAGCCCGGCGCCGGCGGCGCTGCGCGCGCAAGTCCGGGGAGTCGGTGTGAGGATGCCAGGGTGTCCCGGATCGTCGCCGTCGCCCCCGTGCTGGGCGCGCACCCGCAGCCGCAGGAGACGATCGCGCAGCCGCAGGAGACGATCGCGCGGACCCTCGCGCCGCTCGTGACCGACGACCCGGGACGGGCGGCGCTGCTGCACCGGCTGCACCGCAACGCGGGCGTGCGGCGGCGGCACCTGGCGCTGCCGCTCGAGGAGTACGGGTCGATGGGCTCGCTCGAGGCGTCGAACGCGGCGTTCGTCGAGCACGGCAGCCGGCTGGCCGAGCGTGCGGCGCGCGAGGCGCTCGACGCGGCCGGGCTGGCGCCGTCGGACGTCGACCAGGTCTTCACGACGTCGGTGACCGGCGTCGCGGCGCCGTCGCTCGACGTGCTCGTGGCCGGGCGGCTCCCGCTGCGCTCGGACGTGCGGCGCACGCCGTCGTTCGGCCTGGGGTGCGCGGGCGGGGCGGGGGGTCTCGCGCGCGTGCACGAGCAGCTCGCGGGGCGGCCGCGCGACGTGGCGCTGCTGCTGTCGGTCGAGCTGTGCTCGCTGACGCTGCAGCACCGGGACGACTCGACGGCGAACCTCGTGGCCACGGGCCTGTTCGGCGACGGCGGGGCCGCGGCGGTGCTCGTCGGGGACGAGCACCGGCTGGCGCGGCCGCCGGTCGCTCCCCCGCGGCGGACGGCGTCGGTGGTGGACACGCGCTCGCAGCTGTACCCGGGCACGGCGGACGACCTGGGCTGGCGCGTGCGGGACACGGGGTTCTCGATCGTGCTGTCGGCGCGGCTGCCGGACCTCGTGCGCTCCCACCTGCTCGCCGACGTCAAGGGGCTGCTCGCCGAGCACGGCCTGGCGCCGGCCGACGTGCCGACGTGGGTGGTGCACGCGGGCGGGCCGCGCGTCCTGGACGCGGTGCGCGACGCGCTCGGCCTGGCCGAGGAGGACCTGCGGCACAGCCGCGAGCACCTCGCCGACGCCGGCAACCTGTCGTCGGCGTCGGTGCTGCACGTGCTCGCGCGCACGCTCGAGGCGACCGACGCCCCGCCCGGCTCCCCCGCGGTGCTCATGGCGTTCGGGCCGGGGGTGTCGACCGAGCTCGTGCTGCTGCGGCTCGAGGGCCGCTGCTGAGCCGGGGACGAGGAGGTCGAGATGGTCTGGTACGTCGCGCTCGTCGCCGCGACGGCGCTCGAGCGCCTGGCCGAGCTCGTGGTCTCGACGCGCAACGCGCGGTGGGCGTTCGCGCGCGGCGGCGTCGAGCACGGCCGCGGCCACTACCCGGCGATGGTCGCGCTGCACACGGGGCTGCTCGTGGCGTGCGTCGCCGAGGCGTGGCTGGCGGACCGCCCGTTCCTGCCGTGGCTCGGCTGGCCCATGCTCGTCGTCGTGCTCGCGTCGCAGGCGCTGCGCTGGTGGTGCGTGCGCTCGCTCGGGCCCCGGTGGAACACGCGCGTCGTCGTCGTGCCGGGGCTGCCGCTCGTGGTGCGCGGCCCGTACGCGCGCTGGCGCCACCCGAACTACGTCGCCGTCGTGCTCGAGGGGGTCGCGCTGCCGCTCGTGCACACGTGCTGGATCACCGCGACGGCGTTCACGGTGCTCAACGCGATCCTGCTGCTCGGCTTCCGGGTGCCGGTCGAGGAGCGGGCGCTGGCCGCGGCCCGCGTCCGCGCATGAGCGGCGCGGCCGACACCGACGTCCTCGTCGTCGGCGGCGGGCCCGTGGGCCTCGCCGCGGCGGTGCACGCGCGCCGCGCCGGGCTCGACGTCGTCGTGGCCGACCGCCGCGCGGGCGTGCTGGACAAGGCGTGCGGCGAGGGCCTGCTGCCCGGCGCCCTGCGCGCGGTGCGCGCGCTCGGCGCCGACCCGGCCGGGCACCCGCTGGCGGGCATCTCCTACCGCGCGGGCGGCGCCGGCGCCGACCACCTGTTCGCCCGCGGGCCGGGCCGCGGCGTGCGCCGCACGGTGCTGCACGCCGACCTGCGCGCGGTGGCGCTCGACGCCGGGGCGCACCTGGTGCACGCGGGCCTGCGTGCCCTGCGGCAGGACGCCGCGGGCGTCGAGGCGTGGCTGGACCCGCACGACGGCGCGGCCGAGCGCGTCCGCGCCCGCTGGCTGCTCGGCTGCGACGGCCTCGGCTCGGGGGTGCGCCGGCTCGCCGGGCTCGAGGCCCCCGCGCCCCGCGGCCGGACCGTCGCGCGCGACGCGGCGCGGTACGGGCTGCGCCGCCACTACCGCGTCGCGCCGTGGACCGACCTCGTCGAGGTGCACTGGGCGGCGCACGCCGAGGCGTACGTGACGCCCGTGGCGGACGACGTCGTCGGGGGGGGGTTTTGGGTGCGGAAGTATCAGCTTGTATTCGTACTTCGACGCCGCGCTCGCCGCGACGTTCCCCGAGCTCGGCGAGCGCCTCGCCGGCGCGCCGCCCGCCGGGCCCGTGCACGGCGCCGGGCCGCTGCGGCGGCGGTCGCGACGCCGCACGGCGGGCCGGGTGCGGCTCGTGGGCGACGCGTCGGGGTACGTCGACGCGCTCACGGGCGAGGGCGTGCGGGTCGGCCTCGCGCAGGCGGCGGCCGTCGTGCGCCACCTCGACGACGCCGCGGCGTACGAGCGCGCGTGGTGGCGGGTCACGCGCGACTACCGGCTCCTGACCGCCGGGCTGCTCGCGTGGGCGCGCAGCCCCGCGCGCGGCGCCGTCGTCCCGGTCGCGCGCGCCTGGCCGGGCCTGTACGGGGCGGTCGTCGAACGCCTCGCCCGCTAGCCCTACGATCGCAGCATGGACCCTGCACTCCTCGGCGGCGTCGTCGCCGCCCTCGTCGTCGCCGGAGGCACCGCGGGCGCGTTCGGATGGGGGCGGTCGCGGCGGCGCACCCGCGACCGCGAGGCCGCCGCCGCGCTCGAACGCCTCGAGCAGGAGGCCGGCACCGCGCTCGTGCGCACCGACGAGCGCGTGCGCCTCGCGGGCGACGAGCTCGACTTCGCGGTGGCCGAGCTCGGCGAGGCCGAGGCCGCCGGCCTGTCGGCCGCCGTGCGCGAGGCGCGCGAGCGCCTGCGCGAGGCGTTCCACCTGCACCAGCTGCTGCACGACCACGTGCCCGACACCGACGAGCAGCGCCGCGACTGGTTCGCGCGGATCGTCGCGCTGTGCCGCGCCGCCGACGAGGCGGTCGCCGAGCAGGTGCGGGCCGTGGCCGCCCGCCGCGCGGACGTGCGGCGCGCGCCGTCGGCCGTCGAGCACGTGCGCCGCGAGCTCGAGCGGGTGCGCGGCGACGTCGCCAAGGCGCGCGCGACCCTCGGGCGGCTCGCCGAGCGCTACACCGACGAGGCCCTGCTGCCCGTCGCCGACAACCCGACCCAGGCCGAGCGGCTGCTCGAGTTCGCGGGCCGCAGCGCCGACCTGGCGACCGCCCGGCTGGGCGAGCAGCGGGTCGCGGAGGCCGACGGCGCCGCACGCGCCGCGGCCGACACGGTGCGCCGCGCTGACGGGCTGCTGCGCGCGGTCGAGGAGTTCGAGGTCGAGGCGCTGCGGGCCGAGTCGGCGCTCGGGGCGATGATCGCCGAGTCGCGCGCCGAGCTCGCGACCGCGCGGGCGCTGCCCGCGCACCAGCGGGCAGGCGCCGTCGACGCGGCCGTCGCCGCGCTCGAGGAGGCGCTGGCCGACCTGCCCCGGCCGGGCGAGCGGGCCGACCCCGTGGCTTCGCTGACGCGCGTGCGCCGGGCGAACACGGCCCTCGACGACGCGGTCGCCGACCAGCTCGAGCGCGTCCAGCGCGAGCGGCACGCCCGCGCCCAGCTCGGCCCCGCGCTCGACGACGCCGAGCGGCAGATCGCCACGGCGCGCAGCGTCGTCGACGACTACCGGGCGCCGGTCGGGCCCGACGCCCGCACGCGTCTCGCTGAGGCGGAGGGCGAGCTCGCCCGGGCGCGCGGCGAGCAGGACCCGGAGCGCGCCCTGGCCACCGCCCGGCGCGCCGCGACGCTCGCCGCGGAGGCCGCCACGACCGCGCGCCGCGACATCGCCCGCGCGGGCCAGCGCTACCCGGGCGGCACGTGGGGCGACCCCCGCGGGCCGCGCGGCGGAGGCTCGGGCGCGCTCGGCGCGGTGCTGGGCGGGATGGTGCTCGGCGGCATCCTCGAGGACCTGGGCGACATCGGCGACATGTTCGGCTGACGAACCGGCCGCGCGCTGTAGCCTCGCGTCAGTGTGAGGGTGGATGTGCCGCGGTTGCGGTGGTTGGATCCCTTCACGCATGGTGCCTGGCTCATAGCCTCGGTGTCGGCCTGTGGCCTGACCTGCATGCGTTTTGCCGGCGCCGGGTGTGAAGGGACCGGCCGGCGTGACTTGATAGGAGCGTGGCGTCGCCCCCACTGAGATGTGTCCGCCGGCCGGTCCGACCGTCCCCGTCACTGATCAGGTGAGAGAGGAGGCAACCACCATGGTTGTCGTTGTCGGTGCCGATGTCCACAAGCGTTCACACACGTTCGTCGCGGTCGACCCGGCCGGCCGCCGGCTCGGCCAGATGACGGTGAAGGCCGATGCCCAGGGTCATGACAAGGCGGCGCGCTGGGCCGAGTCGACGTTCGGGACTGACCTGCGGTGGGGCGTCGAGGACTGCCGGCACCTGTCGGCCCGCCTGGAGCTGGACCTGCTGGACGCCGGGCAGCAGGTGGTGCGGGTGCCGCCGAAGATGATGGCCGAGCAGGCGCCGGGTCGCCCGCACCCGGGGCAAGTCGGACCCGATCGACGCCCTGGCCGTGGCCCGTGCGGTGCTGCGCGAGCCCGACCTGCCCGCCGCGTCCCATGACGAGGCGTCGCGGGAGGTCAAGCTGCTGGTCGACCACCGCGAGGACCTGGTGCGGCAGCGCACCGCGATCATCAACCGGCTGCGCTGGCACCTGCACCGGATCGACCCGGCCCTGGACCCGGCGCCCCAGTCGTTGGACCGGGCGTCCACACGGGCCCGGCTGGCGGAGTTCCTCACCGGCATCGAAGGCATCGATGCCCGCCTGGCCCGCGAGCTGCTCGACGACGTCGCCGCGCTCACGGCGCGGGCGGACGCGCTGGCCAAGGAGATTGCCCAGCTGGCTGACCAGCTCGCGCCCGAGCTGCTCGAGCTGCCCGGCTGCGGGCCGCTGACTGCGGCCAAGATCCTCGGCGAGACCGCCGGGATCGGCCGGTTCGCCCACGAGGCCAAGTACGCCATGCACGCCGGCGTCGCGCCGATCCCGGTCTGGTCCGGACGCACCGCCGGCAAGGTCCGCCTCAACAAGTCGGGCAACCGGCAGCTCAATGCGGCCCTGCACCGCATCGCCGTCACCCAGATCCGCCTCGGGGGGCTCGGCAAGGCCTACTACGACAAGCGGCTCGCGGCCGGCGACTCGAAGACCGAAGCCCTGCGCTGCCTCAAACGCCGACTCGCCCGAGTCGTGTTCAACACCCTCAAGAACGCCCAGCAAGCTGCCGCCGCAGCACAGTACGCGACAGCGGCTTGACATAGGAGAAACGCATGACCAGACGCGTCCGCGCCGTCGTGCACGGCCGGGTCCAGGGCGTCGGCTTCCGCTGGTCCGTGCTCGAGGCCGCCCGCCGCGCCGGCGCCGCCGGCTGGGTCCGCAACCGCTCCGACGGGACCGTCGAGGCCGAGGTCGAGGGCGACGACGCGGCGGTCGCCGCCGTGCTCGACGTCCTGCGCACCGGCCCGGCCGCCGCGCAGGTGACCGACGTCGAGGTGACCGACGTGCCGCCGGCCGGCGAGAGCGGGTTCGGGGTGCTCTGAGGCCCTGCGAGCGCGACCGGGGCGTGCCTACCGTCGAGGCGACACCACGTCGATCGGAGGACGCCCATGAAGACCGCCGCGATGCTCGACGCCCACCCGGCGCCGACGGACGTCGACCGCGAGCTGCTGGCCCGCGTCGTCGACACGCTCGTCGAGTGCTCCCAGGCGTGCACGGCGTGCGCCGACGCCTGCCTGGGCGAGGAGATGGTAGCGGACCTGCGCACGTGCATCCGCACGGACCTCGACTGCGCCGACGTGTGCGCGACGACGGCACGCGTCCTGTCGAGGCGCACGGCCTACGACGCCACCGTCGCCCGCGCCCAGCTCGAGGCCTGCGTCGCGGCGTGCCGTGCGTGCGCCGACGAGTGCGAGGCGCACGCCGGCATGCACGAGCACTGCCGGGTGTGCGCCGAGTGCTGCCGCCGGTGCGGGGCCGCGTGCGCGGAGCTGCTCGCCGCGATCGCCTGACCCGCCCTGCGAGCGGCCGGGGCCGTCCGTAGCGTGGACGTACCGACTGGGAAGGGGATGCGCCATGAGCTTCGGCGACAAGATGAAGCACCAGGCCGAGGAGGCCAAGGGCAAGGCGAAGAAGGCCTGGGGCGAGGCCACGGACGACGAGAGCACCGAGGCCGAGGGCCGCCGCGAGGAGTCGCAGGCCGAGCTCAAGCAGTCCGGCGACAAGCTCAAGGACGCCGGCCGCGACGTGCGCGACGTGCCGCACCCCGGCTCGCGCCACCGCCCGCGACGTTGCGTCCCTGGCGGACCTCGGCCTCGGTGTCGGCGCGCACGACCTCGGCCCCGAGGTCGTGGAGGGTTCGGGCGGCCGTGCCGGACGGGTCGCGCGTCAGCGCCCGCACGCGCCAGCCGTCCCGCAGCAGGTGACGCACGACGGCCGAGCCCTGCCGGCCCGTGGCGCCGACCACGGCCACGACCTCGCCCGACGCCACCGCCATGGCTCAGTATCCCCCCGGGGACCCGGCGACGACCGGCCGCCACGGCTGCGCCTCGGCGAGCGGCGTGCCGGCGTCGGCCGCCGGTGCGGGACGCCACCAGGCCGCCGTCTCGCACAGGGTGGGGTACGAGTCGAGCCACTCGCGGTCGTCGAGCCGGTCGACCACCTCCTGCAGCGCCCGCTGGTACGCGAGCGTGCGCGGGTAGGCGCTGTGGCTGGCCACGGCGAAGAGGTAGGACCCGCGGTCGACCTCCTCGGCCCCGCGGTCCACGGGGTTCCAGCCGTAGCCGACCGCCGGGAAGCCGAGGAAGTCCGTACGACGCCAGAGGTTGACCCACGCGGGAACCTTGCGGCGGCCGTCGCTGCCCTCGCGCAGGATCTCGTGGAGCGACGTCGGCTCCGGGGACGTCCCCGCGGGGTTCGCGAGCGCCGCCCTCGCGGGCGGCTGCTCCCAGCGCCAGGGGTCGCCCCTCCATGCCGGCCGCCCGCACCAGGGCACGCCGAGCACCCGGGGTCCGAGCAGCTCGGGGAAGAACCGGGAGAAGTACGGGCGCAGCTGCACGCCGTAGGTGAGCAGCCCGACGCGCCCGGGCAGCCGCGCGTCCCGGTCGTCGACGGGGTTGCCGTGCCGGATCAGCAGGACCGCCGCGGCGATCACGGCACCGAGCGAGTGCGCCGAGAGCACCACCCGGCGATCGCGGGCCACCGTCCTGCGGCGTGCGCGCGTGGCGTCGTCGTACGCGGGGAGGTCCGCTCCGCTCAGCCACCCGTCGACCCGCGCGCGCAGCTCGGGGACGGCGCGCTCGGCGTAGCTCGGCGGCCCGAACGGGTGCGCGCTGCGCGGAAGGAACCCCATGAGGTCCCACAGGATGCCGAACGGGCGCGCCAGGTTCCCGGCCCCTCCGGCGACGGCACCGCCGACGATGCCCGCGGCGACCGCGCCGAGCACGGGGACCGTGATGCCGAGCGACCACTGCGGGAGCACGAAGAAGCCTGCGGCGTCGGGCTCGCCCGGCACCCGCCACGCGATGGCGGCCGCGAGCGCCACCCACGACGCGACGGCGAGCCCGCCGACCGCCGCCTCGGCCCGGTGCAGCAGCGCGGCCAGGCGTCGCGCCCGCTGCACGCGCCGCACGACGACGGACATGTCGCTGTCGACCGGCTGGTGCCCGTCGCGGTGGTGGCGCCGGCCGTCGGTCTCCTCGAACTCGCCGTCGCGGATCTCGCGGAACGCCCAGCCGGAGGGCCCGTCGAGGTCGCCGCAGGTGCGTGGTGCGACGGGGACCCAGCGGCACGCCCGCCGCGCCCACTCGTACAGGGCGGGGCCCAGGACCATGACCCCCATGACGACGAAGACGAGCAGGATCACGACCGACCACGCGCCGAACTCCGTGTAGGCCGGGGGCACGTCGACGGTGACCGGTGCGTCGATGCGGCGCAGGACGGGCACGGTGAGCCCGGGCTCGACGGGGTCGAGCGCGAGCTGGCGCGCGCTGCTCCCGCGCAGCCACCACTGCACGCCGAGGACCACGAGCGCGGAGAGGACGGCCGCGCCCGCCGCCGACAGGAGCAGGAACACCCCGGGGCCGGCGCCGTCCCAGCCTTCGTGAGGGCGCAGGTTCTGGACCCAGGCGACGAGGGCCGCCGCGGCGGGCACGGCCAGCGCCACGATCGCGGTGACGACCAGCGGGGTGGTCCAGGCGTCCGGGGCGCCGAGGACGACGGCGCCCACCGCCGCCGTCGCGACCACCGGGACCGCCCACCACACGCGGGCCCAGGCACCGTAGCGCCAGACGAGCCCGGAGGTCGCGATCGCGGCCAGCGCGGTCCCGAGGACGGACGGTGCGGCGTCGACGCCGACGTGGTCGGGGACGACGCCGGCCCGGTCGGCCGCCGCGACCCACGCGGCGACCCAGGCGGCGACGCCGAGCCCTGCCACGCCGGCGGCGAGGACGCTGCGGACCCCGCCGTGCCGGGTCGGAGGGCCGGTGGGCGGGTCCTCGGGGTGGCCGCCGGCCGGGACGGGGTGGCCGACCTCGACGCCGTTGTCGTCCGTGCGCAGCGCGACGAGCACGACGGCGACCCCGAGGACGACCGCCGCGCACGCCGCGACGACGCGTTGCGTCGCGCCGGGGCGGGCCGTCCAGGACACGAGGAGGGCCACCAGCGCGACGGCCGCACCGAGGTGGACGAGCAGGAGGTCGGCGCCGGCGTCCTTGCGCACCCAGAAGCCGGGCCGGTGGAGCAGCAGGCCGCTCTGGCCTGGGCGCGCCCCGGGCACGGCGCCGCCCCGGACGGTCGAGACGCGTCCGTCGAACCGCACGCGTGCGCTCTGCGCCACGAGGACGAGCGCGACGATCACCACCACCGGCACGGCCGACAGCAGACCGGTGCGCGGGCCGTGGTCCCACCGGGCGAGCCAGTACAGCTGTTCCGGCACGCGGGCGCACACGTCGACGACGACGGCGCCCGCGAGCCGGCGCGCCTGCCGCATGCACTGCGTCCCGAGCGTGTCGATCGCGGCGGTCGTGACCGCGGCCGTGAGCAGCAGCGTGAGCAGGAGCGCGAACACCCGGGTCGCCGCGGCCGTCGGCTCGGGTCCTGCCGCTCCCGGCCGACGCGGGTCGTGGACGGGCCGGGCCCAGTACGCCACGTTGGCCAGGCCGAGCGGTGTGAGCAGCGCCCACGCGGCCCGCACGGCCACGCGCGCCACGGCGCCGAGGACCCGTCCGCCCGGGACGCCGCCGATGCGGGCCATCGCACCCCACGAGTACGCCTCCCGGCGCACCCCCGGCGGGATGTGCCGCAAGGTGCCCGGAGCGGCGGCACGCCCGCGCGCCTCGGCCTCCGCCGTGGGCGCCCAGAAGGAGCCGAGCCCGTCGCCGTCAGCGCGCTCGACCTCGTCCGGGTCGAGGTCGAGCATGCCCTCGGGCGGGGTGTTCGACACCCCGTGGACGCGCAGCTCGAGGATCGGCTGGCTCCGGGCGGTCTCGACGTCCATGGCCCCTCACCGCGTCCCGCGGCCCTCCCCGCGCTTCGCTGCCTGCGGGCGGCCGAGCGACTCCGCGCCCGCGACGGCTCGGGCCGTGGCGATGCGCTCCCGCAGCGCGTCGGCGGCCGCCGGGCCCACGGCCTTGCGCCGCAGACCGTCCTCGACGGCTCGGAGCTGGGCGCTCGCCGTGTCGAGGTCGGCCGCGCGCGTGACGACGCGGCGCTCTCCGCGGACCACGTCCACGGTCTTGGCGGCGCGGGCCGCGTGCAGGCCGACGGCGGCACGCAGCTCGACGGCGGTGGCGGGGCTGGCCTTCTCGAAGCGGTCGGCCGCCTCGAGGAGCACGTCGGCGAGGTCCGGACGGCGGACCGACCCGCCGAAGTAGAGGAACTGGGCGACGTCGCGGCGGGTGACGAGCTCGGTCAGCTCCTCCTCGGCCCGCTCGGTGGGGTGCGCGACCCGGATGCGCAGCGGGTTCGACGGCAGCGCGACGTCCGGGCCGAGCGTGAGCAGCGCGCGCACGCGGTACTGCCCGGGCTCGACGAGCTGCGGGCCGGTCGCCGCGAACGACAGCAGCACGGACGCCTCGTGGCGCGTGCCGGGCTCGACCGTGACCGTGTCCTCGGGCGCGACCGTCCGGTGCACCGGGGCCCGGTGCTCGACGACCTCCCCGTCGGGACGCTCGACGAGCACCAGCAGCGTGCCCGCCTCGGGCGACAGGTCGCGGGGCACCTCGATCGGCTCGGGTCCGTCGTTGACCACGGACACGGTGACGTGCACGGGCTGCGCCATGTCGACGAGCGCCGGCCCGTTGAGCTCGACCCGCACCGGGGCACCGCCGTCGGGCACCTCCATGGCGGGGTCCAGCAGGTGGCTGAGGTTGCTCCCGATCCAGTCCCGCCCGCCGAAGATGACGTCGTTGCGGTCGGCGTGGCGCATCCAGACCAGCTCGACGTCGTCGAAGCGCCAGGCGAAGTCGGTCCAGAACGCCGTCTCGCCGCCGGTGCCGCCCGTGTAGCCCCACGGGTAGTTCATGAACGACGTCGACGCGCTGCTCGGCGCGTCGGTGCGCTGCCAGGAGTGGGGCAGGTTCCACGTGTGCCCGACCTCGTGGACGAACGTCTGCAGCAGGAGCCGGTCCTCCTCGGCCGCGGTGTCGTACAGCGTGCCGGCGCGACCGCGGATCGCGTCCTCGGCTATCGCGCAGCCCTGCCGCAGGAAGGTGTCGCCCGACTGGTACCCACCCCAGTCGAACATCACGCCGTAGTACCCCGAGCTGTACCCGGGGTTGCCGAAGCGCGGCACGACGACGCCGTACATGCGCCACTGCAGCGTGTTCGCGAAGCTGTCGAACCGGGTCTCCATGAGGTCGTGCAGCTCGACCTCGCTCCAGTTGGTGCCGGCGTCGTCGCTGTCCGTGTCGGTGAGCACGTCGTCGTGCGTCACGGTCAGGTCGATGCCGGAGCGCTGGAACACCTCGCGCACGCTCACGGTCGCGGGCAGGCCGGTCGGAGACGGCGCGATCGTGGGGTTGATCTGCGGCGGGAACGTGGTGCCCTGGAGCCGGTCGACCTCGAGCGTCGCGGTGCGGAAGTAGTCGGAGATCTTGGGGCAGGCGTAGACGTCGGTGACGCCCCGCACCGTCCAGCGCACGCACGCCGGGGGCGCCGGGCTGAAGATCCGCACGCGCGGGACGTGCACGTGGAGCGTCTCACCGGTGCGCCCCGGCTTGCCGTAGACGGCGATCGTCCCGCGGACGACGACGTCCGCGGTCGTCGTGGTGACGACCGGGTTCTCGACGACGAACGACTCGACGTAGTACGTGAAGTCGAACCAGAGGAAGCGCACGTGGGACCACACGTCGCCGCTGACGCGCTGCTGCGGGCGGGAGCCGTCGACGTCGACCCGCACCTCGAGGATCTTCCCCGACCCGCGCGGCGTGGCGCTGCGGTAGGTGCCGCTCACGGCCCGACGCGGCAGCAGGATCTGGTCAAGGCCGAGACGACGGACGAGGTCCACGTCGACGAGGCCGTCGAGCGCCCGCGTGTCCGGCGAGGCGTCCTCGAGCGTCTCGGTGCCTGCGTGGTCGTGATCCATGATGACCTCCCGGGTCCGCGTCGTCGTGGGTCGTCACCAGGAGGGAGACGCGGGCGCGCCGTCTGGATACGGTGCGGGGCGGCCTTCACCCGGCCGCGGTCATCCTCCCGACTCCTCCTTGACCTCGTCGTGGATGCGCTCCATCGACGAGTCCAGCGCAGCGGCCACGTCGGCGGCGAGCTTGAGCGCGTCCGTCAGGTGCCGGGGGACCTCGCGGTCGTACTTGTAGTAGATCTTGTGCTCCAGGCTGGCCCAGAAGTCCATCGCGATCGTCCGGAGCTGGACCTCCACGACAACGTGCTCGACCCGGTCGGACAGGAACACGGGCACCTGCACGATGAGGTGCAACGACTTGTACCCGTTGGGCTTCGGAGAGGCGATGTAGTCCTTCTCCTCCAGGATCGTCAGGTCCGTCTGGCGGGCCAGCATGTCGCGCACCGTGTAGATGTTTGAGGCGAAGCTGCACGGTCGCGCAGGATCGAGACCTTGGTCATGATCTCGTCGATGCCGAACTTGTACGTCAGCACGAGGCGCCGCACCTGCGAGACGAGCTCGCGCACCTGCGCCGGCTCACGGCCCTCCAGCAGCGGGGCCAGCCCCTCGGACGGTACGGCTTCCATGGGTCTCGGCTCTTCCTCGCTGCGCAGGGGTCGGGGCACGCCGACCGTACGACGCCGCGGTCACCCGCGCCACCATCACGACTCAGACGCAGGGCCCCGAAACGACGAACGGCCAGACCTACGACTTCGTAGGTCCGGCCATTCCGATGTCCTGAGACATCACATGGTCGGGCTGACAGGATTTGAACCTGCGACCCCTTGACCCCCAGTCAAGTGCGCTACCAAGCTGCGCCACAGCCCGAGCGGCTCGTCGGGCACACCGACGAAGCCGTCCAGCCCCGCAGGGCCGACCGAAATACTACCCCAGGTCAGGCGCTGCTCCGAACGCAGGGCCGCCCGGCGAGGTCACGCCGCGCGGACGTCGCGCAGCACGCGCGCGGTGGCCAGCGCGGCGGACGCGGCCTCGTGCCCCTTGTCCTCGCGGGAGCCCTCGAGGCCCGCGCGGTCAAGGGCCTGCGCCTCGTCGTCGCACGTCAGCAGACCGAAGCCCACGGGCACCGTGTGGTCGAGTGCGACGCGCGTCAGGCCATCGGTCGCGGCGGCGCACACGTAGTCGAAGTGCGGCGTGCCGCCGCGGATGACGACACCGAGCGCCACGACCGCGTCGTACCCGGCGGCCGCGAGCGCCTGCGCGGCGACGGGCAGCTCGAACGAGCCGGGCACGCGTACGACGCGCGGCTCGACGACGCGGTGCTCGGCGCACGCGCGCAGCGCGCCGTCGAGCAGGCCGTCCATGACCCTCTGGTGCCAGCTCGCGGCGACGATCGCGACGCGCAGGTCGGAGCAGTCGACCGGCTCCGACTGCGGGGCGCCGGCGCCGCTCATCGGGTCGCCTCGAGCGTCGCGACGGCGGCCAGGCGTGCGTCCATGGTCTCTCCCTGAGTGGGTTCGGCAGCGGGTACGGGTGCCTCGAGGTGAGGCAGGTCGTGGCCCATGCGGTCGCGCTTGGTGCGCAGGTAGGCCAGGTGCCGCGGGTCGGGCGGTAGCGCGAGGGGCAGGCGCTCGACGACGGTCGCTCCCCCGGCCTCGAGCCCGGTGACCTTGGCGGGGTTGTTGGTCAGCAGGCGCACGGTCGGCATGCCGAGGTCGCGCAGGATCTGCGCGGCGACGGTGTACTCGCGGGCGTCGGCGGGCAGGCCCTGCTCGAGGTTGGCGTCGACGGTGTCGCGCCCGGCGTCCTGCAGCGCGTACGCGACGAGCTTGGCGGCCAGGCCGATGCCGCGGCCCTCGTGCCCCCGCACGTAGACGACGACGCCGCGGCCCTCGGCGACGATGCGGTCGAGGGCGGCGTCGAGCTGCGGCCCGCAGTCGCAGCGGACGCTGCCGAACGCGTCGCCCGTGAGGCACTCGGAGTGCACCCGGGCGAGGACGGGCTCGCCGACCGCCTCGCCCGGCGCGGGCAGCGGCCCCGCGACGAGCGCGACGTGCTCGACGCCGTCGGTCACGTCGCGGTACGCGACGGCGGTGAGGTCGCCGTGCCGGGTGGGCAGCCGCGTGGCGGCGACCCGCTCGACGAGCGTCTCGGTGCGGCGCCGGTACGCGGCGAGCTCTTCGACCGAGATCAGCACGAGGTCGTGCTCGGCGGCGAACTCGACGAGCGCGGGCAGGCGCATGAGCGTGCCGTCGTCGTGCGTGAGCTCGGCGAGCACGCCCGCCTCGGGCAGGCCGGCGAGCCGGGCGAGGTCGACGGCGGCCTCGGTGTGGCCGCGCCGTTCGAGCACGCCGCCGGGGCGGGCGCGCAGCGGCAGCACGTGGCCGGGGCGCGTGAGGTCCGACGCGCGGGCCGCCGGGTCGGCGAGCACGTGCGCGGTGCGGGTGCGGTCGGCCGCGGAGATGCCCGTGCCCACGCCCGTCGCGGCGTCGACCGTGATCGTGTACGCGGTGCGGTACTGGTCGCGGTTCTCCGTGACCATGAGGGGCAGCTGCAGCCGGTCGAGGATCTCGCCCGACGCCGGCACGCAGATCAGGCCGCTCGTGTACCGGATGGTGAACGCCATGGTCTCGGGCGTGACGGTCGCCGCCGCGAGGATGAGGTCGCCCTCGTTCTCGCGGTCGTGGTCGTCGACCACGACGACGGGGCGTCCGGCCGCGACGTCGGCGATCGCGCGCTCGACGCGCGCCTGCGCGTCGGGGCCGTGCGGGCTCACCGGGCCACCCCCGCCGCGAGCAGGCGCTCGACGTGCCGCGCGAGCACGTCGGTCTCGAGGTTGACCTGCTCGCCGACCGCCCGGGTGCCGAGCGTGGTGCGGGCCAGCGTCTCGGGGATGAGGCTCACGGTGAACCGGTCGTCGCCCGCGTCGACCACGGTGAGGCTCACGCCGTCGACCGCGATCGAGCCCTTGGCCACGACGTACCGGGCGAGGTCGGCGGGCAGGGAGATCTCGACGACGTCCCACCGCTCCCCCGGCTCGCGCCGCAGGACGGTGCCGACGCCGTCGACGTGGCCCTGCACGACGTGGCCGCCGAGCCGGCCGCCGGCCGCGAGCGCCCGCTCGAGGTTGACGGGCGCGCCCGGGACGAGGCCGCCGAGCGTCGTGCGCTCGAGGGTCTCGGCCATGAGGTCGGCGGTCCAGGTGCGGCGCCCGCCCGCGGTCGTGCCGAGCGCGGCGACGGTGAGGCAGCACCCGTTCACGGCGATCGAGTCGCCGTGACGGGCGTCGGTGAGCACCTCGTCGGCCCCGACCTCGAGCCGCGCGGCGTCCGCGCTCTCGGTGAGCGCGACGACCGTGCCCAGCTCCTCGACGATCCCGGTGAACATGGCTCAGCCCTCCTTCCGCGGCCGCAGGGTCAGCCGCACGTTCGTGTCCTCGCCCGGGGCCTCGAGCACGGTGACGTCCGTGACCTCGAGGCGCGCAGCGTCGGAGATGGTGGTGATGCCGAGGTCCGCGACGGCGGCGGGGCCGGCGCCGAGCAGCACCGGTGCGACGTAGACGACGAGCTCGTCGACGAGCCCGGCGCGCCAGAACGCGGCGGCGAGCCGCGGCCCGCCCTCGAGCAGCACGTGCCGGCGCTCGAGCGCCCACAGCTCGGCCAGCGCGACCCGCGGGTCGCGCGTGCGCAGGTGCACCCATCCCGGGTCGCCCGCGGGCGCACCGTCGCCGCGCACCCGGGCCGACGCCGGCACGTCGGTGCGCCCCATGACCGCACGCAGCGGCTGCGACACGGCGGCGCCCGCCGTCGCGGCGTCGCGCACGGTCAGCGCCGGGTCGTCGGCGAGCAGCGTGCCCGTGCCGACGAGCACGGTGTCCACGGCGGAGCGCAGCGCGTGCGCGTCCCGGCGCGCGGCGGCGCTCGAGATCCACCGGGACGAGCCGTCCGCGGCGGCGGTGCGGCCGTCGAGGCTCGCGGCGACCTTCCACGTGACGACGGGCCGGCCGAGCTCCATCGCGCGGGTCCACGTCGCGTTGAGGGCGCGCGCCTCGTCGGCGAGGAGGCCACCGACGACGTCGATCCCGGCGTCGCGCAGGACCGCGGCGCCGCCGGCGGCCACGGGGTTGGGGTCGGGCTGGGCGAAGACGACGCGCGCCACGCCGGCCTCGACGAGCGCCTCGGCGCACGGGCCGGTGCGGCCGCGGTGCGCGCACGGCTCGAGCGTGACGACGGCGGTCGCGCCGCGCGCGGCGTCGGGCCCGGCGGCCGCGCGGGCCCGCAGGAGGGCGTCCGCCTCGGCGTGCGGGGTGCCGGCACCGCGGTGGAACCCCTCGGCGACGACGCCGCCGTCGGGCGCGAGCAGGACGCAGCCGACGCGCGGGTTGGGACCGGGCAGCCGTCCCGGGGTCGCGGCGAGGGCCAGGGCGCGCCGCATCGCGGCCCGTTCGGCCTCGCTCGTGGTGGGCCCCGTCGTGGTGGCCGCCGTCATCCCTCGCCCCTGTCGTCCGGTCGCGGACCCCGGGGAGGGACGTGGACGTGCTCGTGCGCCCGGGTGCGCGCGCGGCGACGCCGGGCGCGGACGGGAGCAGAGCCGTCGCGTGCGCTTCCCATCCGGACTTTGACCGTCGGTCCAGGAGTTCCACCTGGTCAACCGGGCACTGGATGTGACCGGGTCGCGGACTTTCACCGCCGGTTCGGAGTTTCACCGACCCCAGAGCACGCGAGCTTCTCGCTCGTCGAACCACGACGGTGCCACGCGCGAGGCCCCGATGGCAAACCGGCCCGCGTTCCGGCGGGGCTCAGCGCTGCTCGGTGACCTCCTCGGCGGCGGCCTCGCGCGCGGCGACCTCGAGCAGCGCGAACACCACGAGGTCGACGACCAGCCCGAGCACCCCGACCCACTGCACGGCCCGGAACACGAGCACCTGCGTGATGAGCAGGCTCACGATCACGCCCCGGCGGACCCACGCGGCGGCGCGGTGCGGGTCGCCCCGCCGGAGCACCGCGGCGACGGCGAGGCAGGCGGCCGTGGCGCCGGCCCCGGCGAGGATGCCGACGCCGACCCAGGACGGCGACGGCGCGTCGCCGGACAGCACGCGCAGGCCGGTGAGCGCCGACGACGCCGCGACCGCGAGCACCGCCAGCCCGACGAGCCAGCCCGTCCAGCGCAGCCCGACGGCGCGCCGCATCCAGCGGTCCGCCCGCGCCACCAGCCGGTGCACCGGGTCGGGCACCGCGACCTCGTCGTGCGGGACGGCCTCGACGAGGGCGGCGAGCTCCGCCGCGCCCGGCTCGCCGCGGCCGCGCTCGACGAGCGCCCGCGCCTCCGCCCGGGCGGCCTCGGTGAACCCGCCGGCGAGCCCGGCCGCGGCCCGGTCGGCCGCGACGGCGAGGTACTCGGACGGGTGGTGCGCACGGCGGCCGTGCATCGCCTCGACGAGCAGCACGAGCGCGACGATCGTCGCGTAGATGAGGGCCGCCGTCGGGGCGTAGAAGTAGTCGTTGTCGGCGGTGACGAACTTGCCGACCTCGTCGACGAAGAGCCCGAACCCGACGCCGCCCAGGACCGCGCCGACCCAGCGGACCGGCGGGCCGACGTAGGACAGCAGCAGCACGAACGCCACTGCCATGAGCAGCCCGCCCCACAGGACGTGGGCGACGTGCAGGTCGCCGCCGCCGATCTGCGGGTACCCCGTCGCGGCGAGGTAGGCGCGGGTCACCAGGACGGTCGCGACCGTGACCACGAGGAACGTCGTGATGTGCCGTACCGCCGCGGTGTCGCGGGCGACGCCCAGGCGCAGCACGCGCCCGCGCCCGGCGAGCGCCCGGTCGTCCACCCTGCCCGTGCCCACGGTCCTCCCCTCGGCGTGCGCCGACTACCGGCGGCGCTTCTCGCGCACCCGGACGCTGATCTCGATCGGCGAGCCCTCGAACCCGAACGTCTCGCGCAGCCGTCGCTCGATGAAGCGGCGGTAGCCGGCCTCGAGGAAGCCCGTGGCGAAGATCACGAAGCGCGGCGGGCGCGTCGAGGCCTGGGTCGCGAACAGGATGCGCGGCTGCTTGCCGCCCCGCAGCGGGTGCGGGTGGGCGGCGACGAGCTCGCCCAGGAACGCGTTGAGGCGGCCCGTCGGGATGCGGGTGTCCCAGGACGCGAGCGACCGCTCGAGCGCCGGCACGAGCCGCTCGGTGTGCCAGCCGGTGCGCGCGGAGACGTTGACGCGCGGCGCCCACTGGACCTGCACGAGGTCCTTCTCGATCTCGCGCTCGAGGTACGGCCGGCGGTCCTCGTCCATGAGGTCCCACTTGTTGTAGGCGATGACGAGCGCGCGCCCGGCGTCGACGACCTGCGAGATGACGCGCGTGTCCTGCTCGGTGAGCGGTTGCGACGCGTCGACGAGCACGACCGCGACCTCGGCCTTCTCGATCGCGGCCTGCGTGCGCAGCGAGGCGTAGAAGTCGGCGCCGCGCGTCTGGTGCACGCGCCGGCGGATGCCCGCGGTGTCGACGAACCAGTACGGCACGCCCTTGATCTCGACGAGCTCGTCGACCGGGTCGCGGGTGGTGCCCGCGAGCTCGTCGACGACGACGCGCTCCGCGCCGGCGATCTTGTTGAGCAGCGACGACTTGCCCACGTTGGGCCGCCCGACGAGCGCGACGCGGCGCGGGCCCTCGGGCCGCAGCTCGCCGTGCTGCGACTCGGACGGCAGCACGGCCATCGCCGCGTCGAGCAGGTCGCCCGTGCCGCGCCCGTGCAGCGCCGAGACGGGGTGCGGCTCGCCGAGACCGAGCGCCCACAGGTACGCGGCGTCGGCCTCGCCCGAGGGGCCGTCGACCTTGTTGGCGCACAGCACCACGGGCTTGCCCGAGCGGCGCAGCAGCTCGACGACGCGCTCGTCGGTCGACGTGGCGCCCACGGTCGCGTCCACGACGAACACGACGGCGTCGGCCAGCTCGATCGCGACCTCGGCCTGCTCGGCGACCTTCGACTCGATGCCCGCGACGTCGACCTCCCAGCCGCCGGTGTCGACGAGCGTGAACCGGCGCCCGGCCCACTCGGCCGGGTAGCTCACGCGGTCACGGGTCACGCCGGGCGTGTCCTCGACGACCGCCTCGCGGCGGCCCAGGATGCGGTTGACGAGCGTCGACTTGCCCACGTTCGGGCGCCCGACGACGGCCAGCACCGGCAGCGGCGACTCGCCCGGGGCGGCCTCGACGTCGCCGAAGCCGCCCTCGAGCAGCGCGCGGTCGTCCTCGTCGAGCTCGAACTCCTCGAGCCCGGCACGCAGCGCGCGCTCGCGCGCCTCCTCGTCGGCGAAGGTGACGACCTCGGGCTCGTCGGCCTCGGGGCCGCCCTGCGGGGCGTCCTCGAGGAGGTCGGGCTGGAGGTCGTCGATCGGCTCGGCGGAGTTCTCGGCAGGCGTCGAGGCGTCGTCGGCGGGTGAGGTCATGGCGACCATTCTCCCAGGCCCGCGCCGTGGCGCCGACCAGAAGCCGCCTAGGACGCGGTGACCTGCGCGACCACGGCGAGCACCGCCTCGACCGTCTGGTCGAGGTCGAGCTCCGAGGAGTCGACCGTCACGACGCCGTCGGCGGCTACGTGGAACTGGCTCACGGTCGCGTCGTCGCGGTCGCGGCGCAGCACCTGGTCCTTCGTGGCCTCGACCGCGGCCGCGTCGTCCGCGCCGTGCACCTCGAGCGAGCGGCGGCGCAGGCGGGCCTCCTCGCTCGCGGTGAGCAGGACCCGCGCGTCGGCGTCGGGCGCGACGACGGTGGTGATGTCGCGGCCCTCGGCCACGATGCCGGCGCCGTCCGAGAACCCGCCGGGACGGGTCTCGGCCTCGATGATCTGCCGCTGCCGGCGGCGCAGCTCGGCGCGCACCTCGAGGTTGGTCGCGACGGCGGACACCGCCGTCGAGATCTCGGTGCTGCGGATCGCCGCGCTCACGTCCCGCCCCTCGAGCACGACGATCGGCGCCGCGGGGTCGAGGCCCATCTCGAGCGGCATGACGCGCACGGCGTGCGCGACCGCGCGGGCGTCCGCCAGGTCCTCGCCGCGCTCGACGCACCACAGCGTCGCGGCCCGGTACATGGCGCCGGTGTCCAGGTACGCCAGGCGCAGCCGCCGCGCGACCTGCCTCGAGACGCTCGACTTGCCCGAGCCGGACGGCCCGTCGACGGCGATGACGACCACGTGGTCTCTCCTCGGTGCTGATGGTGGGTGGGCGGGGCCCGGGGTCACAGGTCGACGGCGCCCATGAGGGAGCCGAGCTCGGTGCGCCCGAGCACGCGGCTGCGTCCGGGGCGCAGGTCGCCGAGCGCGATCGGGCCGATCCGGGTGCGCACGAGGCGCGTCACGGGCCGCCCGACGGCGTCGAACATGCGGCGCACGATCCGGTTGCGGCCCTCGTGCAGCACGACCTCGACCATGGTCTGCCCCTCGATCGCCTGCACGACCTTGAAGGCGTCCAGGCGCGCCGGGCCGTCCTCGAGCTCGACGCCGTCGAGCAGCTGCTTGCCGATGCGCGGGTACACCTCGCCACCGGTGACGGTCACGAGGTAGGTCTTGGGGACCTCGTAGCTCGGGTGCGAGAGCCGGTTGGCGAGCTCGCCGTCGTTGGTGAGCAGCAGCAGGCCCTCGCTGTCGGCGTCGAGGCGCCCGACGTGGAACAGCCGCTCCGGGCGGTCCTTGACGAGGTCGGCGAGCGTGGGGCGCCCCTCGGGGTCGCTCATGGTCGACACGACGCCGTACGGCTTGTTGACCGCGAGCGTGAGCTTCGACGCGTCGAGCTGCACGCGCATGCCGTCGACGTGCACGACGGCGGTTGCGGGGTCGATCCGCACGCCCAGCTCGGTCACGAGCACGCCGTCGACCTCGACGTGGCCCTTCGCGATGAGCTCCTCGCACTTGCGGCGCGAGCCCAGGCCCGCCTGGGCGAGGACCTTCTGCAGCCGCACCCCGTCGGCCACGTGGACGTCGCGGTCCTGCGCGGGCTGCTGGGCGGGTCGGGGGCGGGCGGGACGGTCGGGGCGGCGGCTCCCGCCGCGGCGTGACGTGCTCATGGGGACCGATTCTCTCAGGTCGCGGGGCCCGCTTCGCCCCGCGCGGGCGTCGGCTCAGTCGTCGATCCCCAGCGAGGCCGCCTCCTCGACTCCGGGCAGGTGCGGCGCGAGCGGCGGCAGCTCGTCGAGCGAGGACCAGCCCATGCGGTCCAGGAACTCCCCCGTCGTGCCGAACAGCGCCGCGCCCGTCATGGGGTCCTGCCCCGTCTCGGCGATGAGCCCGCGCGCGAGCAGCGTCCGCACGACGCCGTCGACGTTGACCCCGCGGACCGCGGACACCTGCCCGCGCGTGACCGGCTGCCGGTACGCGATGACGGCCAGGGTCTCGAGCGCGGCCTGGCTCAGCCGCGACGACTGGCCCTCGAGCACGAACCGGCCCACGACGTCGGCGTGCGCGCGCGAGGAGTAGAACCGCCAGCCCTCGGCGCCCTCGCGCAGCTCGAAGCCGCGCGGGCGCCCGTCGCCGTCGCCGCGGTACTCGGCCGCGAGCGCCTCGAGCGTCTCGCGCACCCGCGGCACCGGCAGGTCGACCGCGGCCGCGAGCCGTTCGACGGGCACGGGCGACTCCGCGACCATGAGCACCGCCTCGAGCGCGGCGGCCGCGCCGCCCGGCAGGCTCGCGACGTCGACCTCCACCCCGGGCTCGACGCCGGCCTCGGTGTCGATCCGGTCGTCGGGCTCCTGCGTCATGCCGCTCCCTCCACGTCGGTGCCGTCGAACTCCTCGAACCCGTCGCCCACGACCTCGTCGTCGCCGCCGTGCCCGGTCCACCGCACGGTGAGCTCGCCGAGCGGGGTGACCTGCTCGAACGCGACGTCGCCGCTGCGGAACAGCTCGAGCAGGGCGAGGAACCGCGCGACGGCGACGATGCGCTCGGCGCCGGCGACGAGCGCCCGGAACGTCGCGGCATGCTCGCGACGCAGCCGGCGCGCCACGACCTGCGCCTCCTCGCGCACGCTGACGAGCGGCGCGTGCAGGTGCGCGAGGCCCACCACCGGCGGGGCCTTCGGCTCGAGCGCCCTGGCGGCCAGCGCGGCGAGCCGCTCGCCGTCGAGCGTCCAGACCAGCTCCGGCAGCAGGGCGGCGACCTCGGGCTCGAGCGGCACCGACCGCGGCACGCGCCGCCCCTCGGTGGCCATGCGCTCGGCGAAGATCGCCGAGACCTCCTTGTAGGCGCGGTACTGCAGCAGGCGGGCGAACAGCAGGTCGCGGGCCTCGAGCAGCTCGAGGTCCTCGGCGTCCTCCTCGACGACGCCGGGCAGGAGCCGCGCGGCCTTCAGGTCGAGCAGCGTCGCGGCGACGACGACGAACTCGCTCGCGGTGCCGAGGTCCCACGAGGGGTGCTCCTCGCCACGCTCGGCCGCCTCGCGGGCCGCCTGCTCGGCGGCCCGGATGTGGGCCACGAACTCGTCGGTGACGACCGCGAGCGCCACCTCGGTGACGTCGAGCTCGTGCTTGGCGATGAGCGACAGCAGCAGGTCGAACGGGCCGGAGAAGTTCTCCAGGTGGACCTGGAACCCGGACGCCGCCGGCGCCTCGTCGGTGGCGGCGCTACGCGGTGTCGCCACGGGCCACGAGCTCCCGCGCGAGCTGCCGGTACGCCTCGGCACCGGGGTGGTTCGGCGCGTACGCCGTGATCGGCTCGGCCGCGACCGACGCGTCGGGGAACTTCACGGTGCGCCCGATGACGGTGTGCAGCAGGGTGTCGCCGAACGCCTCGTGCACGCGGGCGACGACCTCGCGCGAGTGGAGGGTGCGCGAGTCGTACATGGTCGGCAGGATGCCGTCGATCTCGAGCGCCGGGTTGAGCCGGTCGCGGACCTTCTCGATCGTCTCGATGAGCAGCGCGACGCCGCGCAGCGCGAAGAACTCGCACTCGAGCGGGATGAGGACGCCGTGCGCGGCCGTGAGCGCGTTGACGGTGAGCAGGCCGAGCGACGGCTGGCAGTCGACGAGGATGACGTCGTAGTCGTCGAGCGCGGGCCGCAGCGCGCGGGCGAGCACCGACTCGCGCGCGACCTCGCCCACGAGCTGGACCTCCGCGGCGGACAGGTCGATGTTGGCCGGCAGCACGTCGAGCCCGTCGATCGCGGTGGTCTGGACGACGTCGTCGAGCCGGACGTCGCGCTCCATGACGAGGTTGTAGACGCTCAGGTCGAGCTCGTGCGGGTTGACGCCCACGCCGACCGACGCGGCGCCCTGCGGGTCGAAGTCGACGAGCAGGACCCGCCGCCCGTACTCCGCCAGCGACGCGCCGAGGTTGATCGTGGTCGTGGTCTTGCCGACGCCGCCCTTCTGGTTGCACATGGCGACGATCCGCGCCGGGCCGTGCGACGACAGCGGCGCGGGCACCGGGAAGTCGGGCATGGGGCGCCCGACGACGTCGGTGCGCCCGCCGTCGGCGATGAGTGCCGTCTGCGTCATGGTGTCGCTCCCGAGTGCCTCGCTCACGTCCGTCACGCTACCCCAGCACCCACGCCGCCCCTCGCCCACCCGTCGGCGTGCCGCCCATCGGCGCGTCGGCTACCCGAGCGCGCGCGGGTGGGTCGCCGCGTAGACCTCGCGCAGCGCCTCGGGCGTGACCATCGTGTAGATCTGCGTCGTCGTGACGGACGCGTGGCCGAGCAGCTCCTGCACGACGCGCACGTCCGCGCCGCCGGCGAGCAGGTGCGTGGCGAACGAGTGCCGCAGCGTGTGCGGCGAGACGGGCGCGTCGATGCCCGCGCGCTCGGCCGCCCGGCGCAGCACGGCCCACGCGCTCTGGCGCGACAGGCGGGCGCCGCGCGTGTTGAGGAACAGCGCCGGCGTGCCGCGGCCCGCCGCGGCGAGCGCGGGCCGCCCGCGCACGAGGTAGGCGTCGAGCGCCGTGCGCGCGTACGAGCCCACGGGCACGACCCGCTCCTTGGAGCCCTTGCCGAGCAGGCGCACGACGGCGTGCTCCGGCTCCTCGGCGTCGTCGCGCCCGAGCCAGCCCACGGCGTCGACGTCGAGCCCCACGACCTCGCTGATGCGCCCGCCCGTGGAGTACAGCAGCTCGAGCAGCGCCCGGTCGCGCAGCGGCACCGGGCCGTCGCCGGTGCCCGCGGCGGCGAGCAGGCGGGCCACGTCGTCGACGCTCAGCGCGTGCGGCAGGCGGCGCAGCTGCTGGGGTGCGTGCACCTCGGCGGACGGGTCGGCGTCGGTGAGCCCCTCGGCCTGCGCGAAGCGGTGCCAGCCGCGCACGGCCGCGAGCGCCCGGGCGGTCGACGACGGCGACAGCGGCGTGCCGCCGTCGGACCCCTGCCGCAGCACCGAGACGTACGCGGTGACGTCGGCCTCGAGCACGTCGGCGAGCCGGGCGCGGCCGAGGCGGGCCAGGTGGTGCGCGTACCGGGTCAGGTCGCGGCGGTAGGCCGCGAGGGTGTTGCCCGACAGGCCGCGCTCGACGCCGAGGTGCGCGAGGTAGTCGCGCAGCACCGCCTGCAGGGTCTCGGGGAGCGTGTCGGGCACCGGCCCATCATGCCCGCCGGGTCCGTCAGAACGGGAGGAACACGTCGACCGCGACCGCGACGAACAGCAGCGTGAGGTACGTGATCGACGCGTGGAACACCTTCATGGCGCCGAGCTTGCCGCGCGCCTCGCCGCGGGCGCGGCGCAGCATCCCGACGGTCGAGCCGAGGAACCAGGCCCCGAGGCCGGCGGCGGCCACGGCGTAGAACCACGTCATGCCGGCGAGCGGGACGAGCGCGAGCGAGCACGCGATCATCGCGACGGTGTAGGCGACCATCTCGACCGCGACGCGGCGGTCCGAGGCGACCACGGGGAGCATCGGCACGCCGGCCGTGGCGTAGTCGCGCTTGAACTTCACGGACAGCGGCCAGTAGTGCGGCGGCGTCCAGAAGAAGATGACGCCGAAGAGCGCCAGGGCCGCCCAGCTCAGCGACTCGGTGACCGCGGCCCAGCCGATGAACACGGGCATGCAGCCCGCGATGCCGCCCCACACGATGTTCTGCGGCGTGCGCCGCTTGAGGATCATGGTGTAGCCGACGACGTAGATGACGATGGCGGCGAACGTCAGCCACGCCGCGGCCACGTTGACCACGAGCGCGAACCACACGAGCGCCACCACGCCGAGCAGGGTCGCGAACACCAGCGCGGCGCGCGGGGTGACCTCGCCCGTGACGAGCGGACGCCGCTTGGTGCGGTTCATGAGCTCGTCGATGTCGCGGTCGAGGTAGCAGTTGAACGCGTTGGCCGAGCCGGCCGCGAGGGCGCCGCCGACGAGCGTCGCGAGCACGAGCCACAGGTCCGGCAGGCCGCCCTGGGCGAGGATCATCGTCGGCACCGTGGTCACGAGCAGCAGCTCGATCACGCGGGGCTTGGTCAGCGCCACGTACGCGCCGGCGCGCGAGCGCCAGCCCCCGCCGACCGGGCCGCGGGCCTGCTTCCGCGACGCGCGGCGGGTCGCCGCGGGAGCCGGGGTCGCCGGGCCGGTCGTGGTCGGGCTCGTCGTGCTCACGCGCGTGGGGTTCCGTTCTGGGCTCGGCAGGGCTCGGGCTTCCGAGCCATCGTACGCCGCCCGACCTGCGTGGCCGCACGCCCGCGCGCGCCCTGCGGTGTGAGAAAGACCGCCCGCCCCGACCTGGTGCGACGCATCCTGGACGGCCCCCGGCGCGCCCCCCGGGGCGGCGCTAGGGTGGATCCGGCAGTTCCGCACGCACCCCGCCGCCCCGCGCCGCGGGCAGGAAAGAGGCAATCTGGTGAACGCGTTCGACCCCGCACTCACGCCGCTCGAGTGGACCGAGCTCGACGACCGCGCCGTGAAGACGATCAAGGCGCTCGCGGCCGACGCCGTGGAGAAGGTCGGCAACGGCCACCCGGGCACCGCGATCTCGCTCGCGCCGGCCGCGTACCTGCTGTTCCAGAAGGCGATGCGCCACGACCCCGCCGACCCCGAGTGGGTCGGTCGCGACCGGTTCGTGCTGTCCGCGGGCCACTCGTCGCTGACGATCTACCTGCAGCTGTTCCTCGCGGGCTACGGCCTGGAGATGGACGACATCGCGGCGCTGCGGACGTGGGGCTCGAAGACCCCGGGCCACCCGGAGTACGGCCACACCGCGGGCGTCGAGATCACGACGGGCCCGCTGGGCCAGGGCCTGGCCTCCGCCGTCGGCATGGCCTTCGCCGCCCGCCGCGAGCGCGGTCTGCTCGACCCGAACGCGGCGCCGGGCACGTCGCCGTTCGACCACCACATCTACGTCATCGCCTCCGACGGCGACCTGCAGGAGGGCGTGACGTCCGAGGCGTCGTCGCTCGCCGGCCACCAGCAGCTCGGCAACCTCATCGTGATCTGGGACGACAACAAGATCTCGATCGAGGACGACACCGACATCGCGTTCACCGAGGACGTGCTCGCGCGCTACGAGGCGTACGGCTGGCACACCCAGCGCGTCGACTGGACGCAGGGCGGGACCGGCTACGCCGAGGACGTCGACGCGCTCGCCGCGGCGATCGCGGCCGCCAAGGCCGAGACGGGCCGGCCGTCCATCATCGACCTGCGCACGATCATCGGCTGGCCGTCGCCGACCAAGCAGAACACCGGCGCCATCCACGGCTCGGCCATGGGCGCCGACGAGATCGCGGGCCTCAAGACGGAGCTCGGCCTCGACCCGAGCGCGTCCTTCGCGATCGACGACGAGGTGCTCGCGTACACGCGGTCCGTCGCCGAGCGCCAGGCCGAGCAGCGCCGCGCGTGGGAGACCGCGTTCGAGGCGTGGCAGACCGCCAACCCGTCGGGCGCGGCGCTGCTGGAGCGCCTGCGCGCCCGCGAGCTGCCCGAGGGCTGGACCGACGCGCTGCCCGAGTTCGAGGCGTCCGTCAAGGGCGTCGCGACGCGTGCGGCGTCGGGCAAGGTGCTCACCGCGCTCAAGGACGTGCTGCCCGAGCTGTGGGGCGGCTCGGCCGACCTCGCCGGCTCGAACAACACGACGATGGACGGCGAGCCGTCGTTCGTCCCGGTCGAGCACGCGACCAGGAAGTTCCCGGGCCACGAGTACGGCCGCACGCTGCACTTCGGCATCCGCGAGCACGGCATGGGCGCGATCCTCAACGGCATCGTGCTGCACGGCCTGACCCGCCCCTACGGCGGCACGTTCCTGCAGTTCTCCGACTACATGCGCGCCGCCGTCCGCCTGGCCGCGCTCATGGAGATCCCGACGACGTTCGTGTGGACGCACGACTCGATCGGCCTCGGCGAGGACGGACCGACCCACCAGCCCGTCGAGCACCTGGCCGCGCTGCGCGCGATCCCGAACCTCGACGTCGTGCGCCCGGCCGACGCGAACGAGACCGCCTGGGCGTGGCGCGGGGTCCTGGAGAACACGAAGAACCCGGCCGGCCTCATCCTGACCCGCCAGAACGTCCCGACGTTCCCGCGCGGCACGGACGGCTACGCGAGCGCCGAGGGCACCCTCAAGGGCGCGTACACGCTGCTCGACGCCGTCAACGAGGAGACGGGCGCGCCGGACGTCATCCTCGTCGGCACCGGGTCCGAGGTCCAGCTCGCCGTCGAGGCGCGCGAGCTGCTCGCCGCCGACGGCATCGCCGCGCGCGTCGTGTCGATGCCGAGCCGCGAGTGGTTCGACCGCCAGGACGCCGCGTACCGCGAGTCGGTGCTGCCGGCCGAGGTCAAGGCGCGCGTCTCGGTCGAGGCGGGCGTCGCCCAGGGCTGGCGCGACGTCGTCGGCGACGCCGGCCGCACGGTGTCGCTCGAGCACTACGGCGCCTCGGCCGACTACAAGACGCTCTACCGCGAGTTCGGCATCACGGCGCAGGCCGTCGCCGACGCCGCGCGCGAGTCGCTGGCCGTCGTCCGCGGCGAGGCCTGAGACCGACGGCGGCCGGCGCACAGGGAGGCAGAAGCATGGGCGAGAACGCCACGGAGTCCACCGACCCGACCACGACCGAGACCCGTCCCACCCGCCGGCTCAGCGACGCCGGCGTCTCCATCTGGCTCGACGACCTGTCGCGCGAGCTGCTCGGCGGCGGGCTCGCCGACCTCGTCGCGAACCGCGACGTCGTCGGGGTCACGACGAACCCGACGATCTTCGCCTCGGCGATGTCGCAGGGCCACCTGTACGACGAGGACCTCGCCGCGCTGCGCGGCACCGACGTCGAGGCGGCCGTGGAGAAGATCACGACCGACGACGTGCGGGCGGCCGCCGACCAGCTGCGCGACGTGTACGACCGCACGGGCACGGTCGACGGGCGCGTGTCGATCGAGGTCGACCCCCGCCTCGCGCGCGACACCGAGGCGACGATCGCGGCGGCGCGCCGGCTGTGGGCCAAGGTCGACCGGCCCAACGTCATGATCAAGATCCCGGCCACGGTCGAGGGCCTGCCCGCGATCACCGCGGCGCTCGCCGACGGCATCAGCGTCAACGTCACGCTGATCTTCTCGATCGAGCGCTACCGCGCCGTCATGGACGCCTTCCTCTCCGGCCTGGAGCAGGCGCGCGACAACGGCCACGACCTGGGCCCGATCGGCTCGGTCGCGTCGTTCTTCGTCTCGCGCGTGGACGCCGCGGTGGACGCGGCGCTCGAGGGGGTCGGCACGCCGGAGGCGCTCGAGCTGCG
Organism: Isoptericola variabilis 225; assembly: GCF_000215105.1. Lineage (GTDB taxonomy): Bacteria > Actinomycetota > Actinomycetes > Actinomycetales > Cellulomonadaceae > Isoptericola > Isoptericola variabilis_A. The sequence goes on along the minus strand of NC_015588.1, from coordinate 1,629,743 downwards.
GGGCAAGGCCGCGATCGCCAACGCGCGTCTCGCGTACGCCGCGTACTCCGAGGTCTTCTCGTCCGACCGGTGGCGTGCGCTCGAGGCCGCCGGTGCCCGCCCGCAGCGCCCGCTGTGGGCGTCCACGGGCGTGAAGAACCCCGAGTACCGCGACACGATGTACGTCGACGAGCTCGTCGTCGCGGGCGTCGTCAACACCATGCCGCTCAAGACCCTCGAGGCGTTCGCCGACCACGGCATCGTGCTCGGCGACACGGTCACCGGGACCGCCGAGGAGGCCGCCGCGACGATCGCCGCGATCGAGGCGCAGGGCGTCTCGATCGCCGAGGTCACGCGCCGCCTCGAGGAGGAGGGCGTGCACAAGTTCGAGGTGAGCTGGGACGAGCTGCTCGGCACGACCAAAGCCGGCCTCGACGCGGCCGGCGCCTGACGCGTGCCCGCCGCACCCACCACCCGCCAGCACCACGAGAGAACGGGGCACCGTGAGACCGGCAAGGATCACCGCTGAGCACAACCCCCTGCGCGACCCGCTCGACCTGCGCCTGCCGCGCATCGCCGGGCCGTGCGGCCTGGTGATCTTCGGGGTCACCGGCGACCTGTCGCGCAAGAAGCTCATGCCGGCCGTGTACGACCTGGCGAACCGGGGGCTCCTGCCGCCCGGCTTCGCGCTGACCGGCTTCGCCCGCCGGGACTGGGCGGACCAGGACTTCGCGCAGATCGTGCACGACGCCGTCAAGGAGAACGCGCGCACGCCGTTCCGCGAGGCGACCTGGCGCCAGCTGGCCGAGGGCATCCGCTTCGTCCAGGGTTCGTTCGACGACCCCGAGGCGTTCGAGCGCCTCCGCCAGACGGTCGAGACGCTCGACGCCGAGCGCGGCACCGGCGGCAACCACGCGTTCTACCTGTCGGTGCCGCCGAGCGCGTTCCCGGTCGTGTGCAAGCAGCTGTCCGAGTCCGGCCTGTCGAAGTCCAGCAAGGACGCGTGGCGCCGCGTCGTCATCGAGAAGCCGTTCGGCCACGACCTCGCCTCGGCGCAGGAGCTCGACGCGGTCGTCTCCGAGGTCTTCCCGCCCGACTCGGTGTTCCGCATCGACCACTACCTGGGCAAGGAGACCGTCCAGAACATGCTGGCGGTGCGGTTCGCGAACCAGCTGTTCGAGCCGCTGTGGAACAACCACTACGTCGACCACGTGCAGATCACGATGGCCGAGGACATCGGCATCGGCGGTCGCGCCGGCTACTACGACGGGATCGGCGCCGCCCGCGACGTCATCCAGAACCACCTGCTGCAGCTCCTGGCCCTCGTCGCGATGGAGGAGCCGGTCAACTTCGAGCCGTCCGCGCTGCGCGCCGAGAAGATCAAGCTCCTGTCGTCCGTGCGGCTGCCGCGCGACCTGGGGCGGCACACCGCCCGGGGCCAGTACGCCGCCGGGTGGCAGGGCGGCGAGCAGGTGCGCGGCTTCCTCGAGGAGGACGGCATCGCCCCCGGCTCGACGACCGAGACGTACGCGGCCATCCGCGTCGACGTCGACAACCGGCGCTGGGCGGGCGTGCCGTTCTACCTGCGCACGGGCAAGCGCCTCGGACGGCGCGTCACCGAGGTGGCCGTCGTCTTCAAGAAGGCCCCGCACCTGCCGTTCGAGTCGTCGCTCACGTCCGACCTCGGCAACAACGCGCTCGTCATCCGCGTCCAGCCCGACGAGGGCGTGACGCTGCGCTTCGGCGCCAAGGTGCCGGGCACGGCCATGGAGGTCCGCGACGTCACGATGGACTTCGGCTACGGGCACTCGTTCACCGAGTCCTCGCCCGAGGCGTACGAGCGGCTCATCCTCGACGTCCTGCTGGGCGACCCGCCGCTGTTCCCGACGCACGAGGAGGTCGAGCTGAGCTGGAAGATCCTCGACCCGATCACCGCGTACTGGGCGAGCAAGGGCTCGCCCGAGCCCTACCCCTCGGGCTCCTGGGGCCCGGCGTCGGCCGACGAGATGATGGCGCGCGACGGGCGCGTCTGGAGGCGACCGTGATCATCGACATGCCGGACACCACGACCAACAAGGTCAGCAAGCGGCTCGCGCACCTGCGCGACGAGGGCGGTGCCGTCGCCCTCGGGCGCGTGCTGACGCTCGTGGTCGTGGCCGAGGAGGCGGACATCGAGGCCGCGGTCGCGGCCGCGAACAAGGCGAGCCACGAGCACCCGTGCCGCGTCGTCGTCGTCGCCCCCCTGGCCACCCGCTCGCGCACCGCGCGGCTCGACGCGCAGATCCGCGTCGGGGGCGACGCGGGCGCCTCCGAGGTGGTCGTGCTCCGCACCGCGGGCCCCCCCCTCGAGCACACCGACACGCTCATCATGCCGCTGCTGCTGCCCGACGCCCCCATCGTCGTGTGGTGGCCCACGGGCGGCCCGGACGAGCCGGCGTCGCACCCCGTGGGCACGATGGCCCAGCGCCGCATCACCGACACGACCACGGCCAAGGACCCGGTCGGGATGCTCGGCCGGCTCGTCGAGTCGTACCGGCCCGGCGACACCGACCTCGCGTGGGCGCGCATCACGCTGTGGCGCGGGCTCATCGCCGCGGCGCTCGAGCAGCCGCCCTACGAGCCCGTCACGTCCGTGACGGTCGAGGGCCAGTCCAAGCACACGTCGCTCGACCTGCTCGCCGCGTGGCTCGGCGTCAAGCTGCGCTGCCCGTCGACCGTGGTGCGCACGCCCAGCTCGGAGGCCATCATCCGGGTGGTGCTCGAGCGCAAGAGCGGACCGATCGTGTTCGACCGCCCCGACGGCCGCACCGTGACCATCACGCAGCCGGGCAAGCCCGAGCGGCGCATGGCGCTGCCGATCCGCTCGCTGAGCGAGGCGCTCATCGAGGAGCTGCGGCGCCTCGACCCGGACGAGATCTACGGCGAGGTCCTGACCCGCGGCCTGTCGCGCGTCGAGACCACCACGAGCCGGAAGAAGTCGGCATGACGCGCGCGGTGGTCGTCCACCCCGACGACGAGGCGCTCGCCGCCGCCGTCGCCGCGCGCCTGCTCACCCGGCTGCTCGACGTGCAGTCGGTGCGCAGCCCCGTGCACCTCGTGCTCACGGGCGGCACCGTCGGCATCGCGACCCTCGCCGCCGTCGCGGCCAGCCCCGTGCGGCGCTCGGTCGACTGGTCGAGCGTCCACCTGTGGTGGGGCGACGAGCGGTTCGTGCCGGCCGGGCACGCCGACCGCAACGAGACCCAGGCGCGCGACGCACTCGTCGACGCGCTCGTGGCGGAGTCCGGGCTGCCCGCCGAGAACGTGCACGCCGTCCCGGGCCCCGACACCGTCGGGTCGCCCGAGGAGTCGGCCGCCGCGTACGCGGCCGAGCTCGCGCGCCACGCCGACGGCGCTGCGGGGGTCCCGGTCTTCGACGTGCTCCTGCTCGGCATGGGCCCGGACGGGCACGTGGCCTCGCTCTTCCCGGGGCACGAGGGCCTCTCGGCCGGCGGCACGACGGTCGGGGTGCACGGCTCCCCCAAGCCGCCGCCCGAGCGCGTCTCCCTGACGTTCGAGGCGATCAACGCCGCGCGCGAGGTCTGGGTCGTGGCTGCGGGCGCGGGCAAGGCCGAGCCGGTCGCGGCGGCGCTGTCGGGTGCACCGCGCGAGGAGATCCCGGCCGCCGGCGTGTGCGGCACCGAACGGACGCTGTGGCTCCTCGACGTCGCGGCGGCGACGCCGGCCTGAGGGCCGCGCGACGACCCGTCCCCACGACGACGAGGGCGCCCGGCCGGTGGACCGGCCGGGCGCCCGCGTCTCGGGATCGTTCCTAGGAGGCGTGCCGGAGGCCCGCACGCCGCGCGCGCAGCGTCTCGAGCGCCTCCTCGAGCAGCGCGGCGCCGTCCTCGTCCGAGCGCCGCTCCTTCACGTACGCCAGGTGCGTCTTGTACGGCTCGTTGCGCAGGGGCGCGGGCGGGTTGGCCGCGTCCAGCCCGGCGGGGAACCCGCAGCGCGGGCAGTCCCAGGTGTCGGGGGCCTCGACGTCCTCGCTGGCGCAGAAGGTGGGCTGCGTCTCGTGCCCGTTGGCGCACCAGTAGGAGACCCGGACCCGGGGCGCGGTCTCACCCCGCTCCGACTCCCCCATCGGGCCCGCGCCCACGCGCGAGCCCCGGATTGCATGACCGGCAGTTGCCACGTCGTGTCGTCCTCACCTTCGACTCAGTGGGCGTGCGTCCACGGACGATCGTCGCGCCGACGGTCCCGGTGGGGCGTCAGCTGACCTTCTGGATGAGGCCGAGGAGGACGATCACGACGGCCCAGACGAGCGCGAAGCTGATCGTGATGCGGTTGAGGTTCCGCTCCGCCACGCCGGAGCTGCCCGCGGCGCTCGAGATGCCGCCGCCGAACATGTCCGACAGGCCGCCGCCCTTCCCCTTGTGCATCAGGATGAGCAGGGTCAGGAACCCGCTGGTCAGGACCAGCAGGACCTGAAGGATGATCTGCAGCACGTCCACGTGTGATACGTCCTCGTTCAGTTCTCTCCCGCGCACGCGCGGGTGTCCAGAGCCGGGACGGTGGTCCCGGCGGGGTCAAGACTAGGTGACGGACGCCTCACAAGGCGAACCCCTGCGTTACCAGCGGGTTACCGCCCCGTGAGGCGTCCGTCCCGGGCCCGCGTCAGGCGACGTGCGCCTGGTACCGCACGATGCGGGCGAACTCCTCCGGGTCGAGGCTCGCGCCGCCGACGAGGGCGCCGTCGACGTCGGGCTGCGCCATGATCTGCGCGACGTTGCCCGACTTGACCGAGCCGCCGTAGAGCACGCGCACCGCGCCCGCGGTCTCGTCGTCGTACAGCTCCGCCAGGCGGGCGCGGATCGCGCCGCAGACCTCCTGCGCGTCCTCGGGGGTCGCGACCTCGCCCGTGCCGATGGCCCACACGGGCTCGTAGGCGACCACGACGTCGGACACCTTCTCCTGCGCGACGCCGGCGAGCGCCGCGTCGAGCTGCGCGAGGGTGTAGGAGACCTGGTCGCCCGCCTTGCGGACGTCGAGGCCCTCGCCCACGCACAGGATCGGCGCGAGGCCGTGCTCGAGCGCGACGGCGACCTTGGCGGCCACGAGCTCGTCGCTCTCGGCGTGGTACTCGCGGCGCTCGGAGTGGCCGACCACGACGTACGTGCAGCCGAGGCGCACGAGCATCGGCGCCGAGATCTCGCCCGTGTACGCCCCGGAGGTGTGCTGCGACAGGTCCTGGGCGCCGTAGCGGATCTCGAGCTTGTCCGCGTCGACCAGGGTCTGCACCGAGCGCAGGCTGGTGAAGGGCGGCAGGACCGCCACCTCGACCGCCGAGTAGTCGTGCTTCGCGTCCTTGAGAATCCACGCGAGCTTCTGGACCGTGGCGATCGCCTCGGTGTGGTCCAGGTTCATCTTCCAGTTGCCCGCCATGAGCGGCGTGCGGGTGGTTGCCACGATGTCGTCTCTTCCTTCTCGTTCGGCGTCTCGTCGGGTCGCGGTCAGGCGTTCTCGTCCGCCAGGACCGTCAGGCCCGGCAGCTCCTTGCCCTCGAGCAGCTCGAGGCTCGCGCCGCCGCCCGTGGAGATGTGCGAGAAGCCGGCCTCGTCGAAGCCCAGCTGGCGCACGGCCGCGGCCGAGTCCCCGCCGCCGACGATCGAGAACGCGCCGGCCGCCGTCGCGTCGACGATGCCCTGGGCGACCGCGCGCGTGCCCGCGGCGAACGCGTCGAACTCGAACACGCCCATGGGCCCGTTCCACGCGATGGTCCTGGCGTCGGCGAGCTTGCTCGCGAAGAGCTCGCCCGACTCCGGGCCGATGTCCAGGCCCATGGTGCCCTCGGGGATGGCGTCGGCCGGCACGGTGCGGTGCGGGGCGTCGGCGGCGAACGCGTCGGCCGCGACGACGTCGACGGGCAGCACGATCTCGACGCCGTTGGCCTCGGCGGTGCCGAGGTAGCCCTTGACCGTGTCGATCTGGTCGGCCTCGAGCAGCGACGAGCCGACCTGGTGGCCCTGCGCCGCGAGGAAGGTGAAGACCATGCCGCCACCCACCAGGAGGCGGTCCGCCTTGGTCAGCAGGTTCTCGATGACGCCGAGCTTGTCGGAGACCTTCGAGCCGCCGAGCACGACGGCGTACGGGCGCTCCGGGTCCTGCGTGGCCCGCGACAGGGCGTTGACCTCGGCGAGGACCAGGTCGCCGGCGGCCGCCGGGAGCACCTTCGCGACGTCGTACACCGACGCCTGCTTGCGGTGCACGACGCCGAAGCCGTCGGAGACGAACGCGTCGGCGAGCGCCGCGAGCTCGCCCGCGAGCTCCTCGCGCTCCGCGTCGACCTTCGAGGTCTCGCGCGCGTCGAAGCGGACGTTCTCGAGCAGCGCGACCTGGCCGTCGGCGAGCGCGTCGACCGTGGCCCGGGCCGACGGGCCGACGAGGTCCTCGGCGAGCGCGACGTCCTGGCCCAGCAGCTCGCCGAGGCGCGCCGCGACGGGAGCCAGCGAGTACTGCGGGTCCGGGGCGCCCTTGGGGCGGCCCAGGTGGGCTGTCACGACGACGCGCGCGCCGGCGTCGGCCAGGCGACGCAGGGTGGGCAGCGCGGCGCGGATCCGGCCGTCGTCGGTGATGGTCGTGCCGTCGAGCGGCACGTTGAAGTCGGAGCGGACGAGGACGCGCTTGCCGCGCAGGTCGCCGAGGGAGTCGATGGTCTTCATGAACGCACTCCAGGGGGTCGGACATGACGACGTCCGTGGGCGTGCCGGCCGGTCGCGGCCGGCACGCCCACGGACGTCAGGGGGTCACTGCGGGTGCTGCCGTCAGAGCTTCTCGCCCACGAACTGCGTGAGCGCGACGAGCGAGTTGGAGTAGCCCCACTCGTTGTCGTACCAGGAGACGACCTTGACCTGGTTGCCGATCACCTTGGTGAGCTTGGCGTCGAAGATGCTCTGGTGCGGGTTCGTCACGATGTCCGCCGACACGAGCTCGTCCTCGACGTACTCGAGGACGCCCTTGAGCGGGCCCTCGGCCGCGGCCTTGACGGCGGCGTTGACCTCCTCGACCGTGACCTCCTTCGGGGCCTCGAAGGTGAGGTCGGTCGCCGAGCCGGTGATGACCGGGACGCGCATCGCGAAGCCGTCGAGCTTGCCCTTGAGCTCGGGCAGCACGAGCGCGACGGCCTTGGCGGCGCCGGTCGAGGTCGGGACGATGTTCATCGCGGCGGCACGCGCACGGCGCAGGTCCTTGTGCGGGCCGTCCTGCAGGTTCTGGTCGCCCGTGTAGGCGTGGATCGTGGTCATGAGGCCACGCTCGATGCCGATCGAGTCGTTGAGCGCCTTGGCCAGCGGGGCCAGGCAGTTCGTGGTGCACGAGGCGTTCGAGATGATGTGGTGCGACGCCGGGTCGTACTGGTCGTTGTTCACGCCCATGACGAACGTGGCGTCCTCGTTCTTCGCCGGGGCGGAGATGATGACCTTCTTCGCGCCGCCGTCGATGTGCGCCTTGGCCTTGGTGGCGTCCGTGAAGAAGCCGGTCGACTCGATGACGATGTCCGCGCCCAGCTCGCCCCAGGGGAGGTTGGCGGGGTCGCGCTCGGCGAGCGCACGGATCTTGACGCCGTCGACGATGATGTTCTCGTCGTCGAAGTCGACGGACTTCGGGAAGCGACCGAGAACCGTGTCGTACTTCAGCAGGTGCGCGAGCGTCTTGTTGTCGGTGAGGTCGTTGACGCCGACGACCTCGACGTCCGCACCCGACTCCACGAGAGCCCGGTAGAAGTTCCGTCCGATCCGGCCGAAGCCGTTGATACCGACGCGGATGGTCACGATTGCCCTCCTCAGGGCGCGCCGGATCGGGACCCGACGCACACGGTTGATGCCGACTTCTGCGCGCCGTCTCGGCGCGCTGATGATCTCCGACGGGACCCCGGGGCCGCCCGCGACGTCACGCCTCCGGGCAGCCTGGGGGTCACGTCGTCGTCACCTGACGCGTCGAGCCTATACCCAACGCGCCTGCACCGCCGCACCGCGTCGCAGGGCGAGACGCGTGGTACGACCACGCCCTCTCAGAGGTCGAGGAGGTCCGGTGACAGCCCCGCCTCGGTGTCGGGGATGCCGAGCTCGAGCGCGCGCTTGTCGGCCGTGGAGAGCAGCCGGCGGATGCGGCCCGCGACCGCGTCCTTCGACAGCGGCGGGTCGGCGAGCTGGCCGAGCTCCTCGAGCGACGCCTGCTTGTGCGCGAGGCGCAGCTCGCCCGCCTGGCGCAGGTGCGCCGGCACCTCGTCCCCGAGGATCTCGAACGCCCGCTGGACCCGGGCGCCGGCGGCGACCGCCGCGCGCGCCGAGCGCCGGAGGTTCGCGTCGTCGAAGTTGGCGAGCCGGTTCGCCGTGCCCCGGACCTCGCGGCGGGCGCGGCGCTCCTCCCACACCTCGAGCGTCGCCGAGGCGCCCATGCGCCGCAGCATCTCGCTGATCGCGTCGCCGTCGCGGATGACCACGCGGTCGATCCCTCGCACCTCGCGCGACTTGGCCTGGACGCCCAGCCGCCGGGCCGCGCCCACGAGGGCGAGCGCCGCCTCGGGGCCCGGGCACGTGACCTCGAGCGCCATCGAGCGGCCGGGCTCGGTGAGCGAGCCGTGCGCGAGGAACGCCCCGCGCCAGACGGCCTCCGCCTCGGCGACCCCGGCCGAGACGACCTCGGGCGCGAGCCCGCGCACGGGCCTGCCCCGCGCGTCGAGCAGGCCGGTCTGGCGGGCGAGGGACTCGCCGTCGCGCACGACGCGCACGACGTAGCGGTTGTGGCGGCGCAGCCCGCCGGCGGCGACGACGATGAGCTCGCTCGTGTGCCCGTACAGGTCGGCGATCGCGTGGCGCAGGCGGGTCGCGACCGCCTCCGTGTCGAGCTCGGCCTCGATGACCACGCGCCCGGAGATGATGTGCAGGCCGCCCGAGAACCGGAGGGTCGCGGAGACCTCGGCCTTGCGGCACGAGGTCCGGGTGACCTTGAGCCGCGCGAGTTCGTCCTTCACCTCTGCCGTGAGCGCCATGGCGTCATCCTGCCACGCGTCGCAAGCACCCCTCAGACGTCGCCGTAGACGCCCTCGAACACGTCGCGGAAGGCCGCGGCGAGGCGCAGCGCGTCGTGCCGCGGGGTGCCGTCGCCGCGCCGGACCTGGCGCATCACGAGGCGCGCGCCCATCGCGGCGGCCGCCTGCTCGAGCTCGCCGACGTCCTCGACGGCGGACGGGTCCGCGAGCACGGCGTCGACGCGCAGGCCCGGCGCGTGCTTGTGCAGCGCCTCGAGGTGGTCGGTGGCCGTGAGGCCCTGCGTCTCGCCGCGCTCGGCGCTGAGGTTGAGCGTGACGCACCGCCGCGCCGTGGTGGTGTGCAGCGCCTCGGACAGCTCCGGCACGAGCAGGTGCACGAGCACCGACGAGTACCAGGAGCCCGGGCCGAGGACGACCCAGTCGGCCTCGCGCACGGCCGCCACGGCCTCGGGGCACGCGGGCGGGTCCGACGGCACGAGCCGCAGCTGGTCGATCCGGCCGTCCGTCACCGCGACGCGGCTCTGCCCCACGACGGTCTCGTGCTCCGGGCCGTGCCCCGCGTCCCGGCGCACGTCGGCCTCGACGACGAGCGGCACGGACGCCATGGGCACGACGCGGCCGCGCGCGCCGAGCAGCCGGCCCACCCAGTCGAGCCCGGTCACGGTGTCGCCGAGCATGTTCCACAGCGCGACGATGAGCAGGTTGCCCATCGCGTGGTTGTCGAGCTCGCCGTCGGACGCGAACCGGTGCTGCAGCAGCTCGCTCCACGTGCGGCCCCACTCGGAGTCGTCGCACAGGGCCGCGAGCGCCATGCGCAGGTCCCCGGGGGGCAGCACGCCGAGCTCCTCGCGCAGGCGTCCGGACGAACCGCCGTCGTCGGCGACCGTGACGACCGCCGTGAGCCGGTCGGACACGTGGCGCAGCGCCTGGAGGCTCGCGGACAGGCCGTGGCCGCCGCCGAGGGCGACGACCGCTGGTCCCCGCGACCCTCCGACGCCGGGTGCGCGCAGGGGCGTGCTCAGCGCGCTCACTCCTTCCCCAGGTCGCGGGCCGTGACCGACACGCGGTGCCCGAGCCCCCGCAGTCGTGCCGCGATCTGCTCGGCGATCGCGACGGAGCGGTGCTTGCCGCCGGTGCAGCCGACGGCGATGGTCACGTAGCGCTTCTCCTCGTTGAGGTAGCCGGCGAGGACGGGCTCGAGGGCCGCGACGTACCGCTCGACGAACTCGGTCGCGCCGGGACGGCTGAGCACGTAGTCGCGCACGGGCTCGTCGCGGCCGGTGAGGTGGCGCAGCTCGGTGATCCAGTACGGGTTGGCGAGGAAGCGCACGTCGACGACGTGGTCGGCGTCGAGCGGCAGCCCGTACTTGAACCCGAACGAGACGACGTTGACGCGCAGCGACTCGGGCGCGCCGTCGGCGACGGCCGCGCGCACCTCGCGCGCGAGGTCGTGCACCGACAGGTCGGAGGTGTCGATGACGACGTCGGCCCGCTCGGCGATCGAGGCGAGGATCCGCCGCTCCGCCTCGATGCCGTCGAGGATGCGCCCGTCCCCCTGCAGCGGGTGGGGGCGGCGGACCTGCTCGAAGCGCCGCACGAGCACCTCGTCGGTGGCGTCGAGGAACAGGATGCGGTAGAAGACGCCCTGCTCGCCGAGGTGGGCCAGGACCTGCGCGAGCTCGGAGAAGTACTCGCGGCCGCGCACGTCCACGACGGCGGCGATGCGCTCGACGGAGGACCCCGAGCGGTTCATGAGGTCGACGAGCGGCACGAGCATCATGGGCGGCAGGTTGTCCACGACGAACCAGTCGAGGTCCTCGAGCACCGCGGCCGCGCGCGAGCGCCCGGCGCCCGACATGCCCGTGATGATGAGGACCTCCGGCTCGCGCCGCTCGGGCGCCGGCGTGGCGGCCTCGATGGCCGGGATGCCCGCGGGGACGGTGGTCGGCGAGGGCTCGGTCATGCGCCCAGCATGCCAGCCCGGTCGGCGTCGGTCTCGGCCGGGGGCGCCGCGCCGCGCGGCGCCGACGCCGCGAGCGCCGCGACGACGGCCGCGGCCGTCCTCTCCCCCATGCCGCGCACCGTCGCGATCTCCTCGACGCTCGCCTCGCGCAGCCGCCGCAGCGAGCCGAAGTGGCTCAGGAGCGCCTTCTTGCGCGCCGGGCCGAGGCCCGGCACGTCGTCGAGCACCGACGCCGTCATGCCCTTGCTGCGCCGGCGCCGATGCTGCGCGATCGCGAACCGGTGCGCCTCGTCACGCACGCGCTGGAGCAGGTAGAGCCCCTCCGACGCGCGCTGCAGGATCACCGGGTAGTCCTCCCCCGGCAGCCACACCTCCTCGAGCCGCTTGGCGAGCCCGCACAGCGCGACGTCGGTGATGCCGAGCTCCTCGAGCGCCCGGGCCGCGGCCGCGACCTGCGGCGGCCCGCCGTCGACGACGACGAGGTTCGGCGGGTACGCGAAGCGCCGGCCCTTCTCCGGGGGCACCTCGGCCGCGACCTCGCCCGACGCCGGCGCCTCGTCGCCCGGGTCGACCTCGACCTCGCCGAGGCGCGAGCGCTCCTGGAGGTAGCGGCGGAAGCGGCGCGTGATGACCTCGTGCATGGCCGCGGTGTCGTCGCGTGCGCCCTCCCCCTCGGGGCCGCGGACCGTGAACGCGCGGTACTCGCTCTTGCGGGGCAGGCCGTCCTCGAACACGACCATCGACGCCGACTGGTAGGAGCCCTGGGTGTGCGAGACGTCGTAGCACTCGATGCGCAGGGGCGCCTGGTCGAGGCCGAGCGCCTCCTGGATCTCCTGGAGCGCCTGGCTGCGCGTGGTCAGGTCGCCCGCGCGCCGGGTGCGGTGCAGCGCGAGCGCGTGCTCGGCGTTCTGCCGGACGGTCTCGGCGAGCTCGCGCTTGTCGCCGCGCTGCGGGACCCGGACGTCGACGCGCGCACCGCGCAGGCCGGTGAGCCAGGCGGTGACCTGGTCGGTGTCGGGCGGCAGCACGGGCACGAGCACCTCGCGCGGGACGGCGTCGCGGGCCGCGGCGCGGCTCTGCGGGTCGGCGCCGCCGGAGAGCACGTCCTCGGCCGATCCGTAGACCTGCTGCAGCAGGTGCTCGACGAGCTCGGCGTCGGTCACGTCCTCGACCTTCTCCACGACCCAGCCGCGCTGGCCGCGGATCCGTCCGCCGCGCACGTGGAACACCTGGACGGCCGCCTCGAGCTCGTCGCCCACGAGCCCGAAGACGTCGGCGTCCGTCGCGTCGGACAGGACGACCGCGTTCTTCTCGGTCGCGCGCTGCAGCGCCTGGATGTCGTCGCGCAGGCGGGCGGCCTGCTCGTACTCCATGGCGGCCGACGCCTCCTGCATCTTCCGCTCGAGGCGCCGGACGAACTTCTGGGTGTCCCCGGCCATGAAGTCGCAGAAGTCCTCGGCGAGCCGGCGGTGGTCCTCCGGGCTGACGCGGCCGACGCAGGGCGCGGAGCACTTGTCGATGTAGCCGAGCAGGCACGGCCGGCCCGTCTGGTGCGCACGCTTGTAGACGCCCGCGGAGCAGGTGCGGATCGGGAAGACCCGTAGCAGCAGGTCGAGCGTCTCGCGGATCGCCCACGCGTGCCCGTAGGGGCCGAAGTACCGCGTGCCCGGACGCTTCGCGCCGCGCATGACCTGCGCCCGGGGGATCTCCTCGCCCATCGTCACCGCGAGGTACGGGTACGACTTGTCGTCGCGGTACTTGACGTTGAACCGCGGGTCGAACTCCTTGATCCACGAGTACTCGAGCGCGAGCGCCTCGACCTCGGTGCCGACCACCGTCCACTCGACCGACGCGGCCGTGGTGACCATCGTCTGCGTCCGGTGGTGCAGGTTCGCGACGTCCTGGAAGTAGCTCGACAGCCGCGCGCGCAGGTTCTTCGCCTTGCCGACGTAGATGACGCGCCCGTGCGCGTCGCGGAACCGGTAGACGCCGGGCGAGGTGGGGATCTCCCCCGGCTTCGGTCGGTAGGTCGCGGGGTCGGCCATGCGACCCAGCCTATTTCAGCCCGCCGACACCACCGTCGTGCGCACCGGAGCCGGCTCGACCAGCACGGGGAAGTTCACCGAGCGCGCGATGAAGCACATCGCATGGGCCTTGTGGTGCAGCGCGGCGAGCGACTCGTCGTCGACCCGCGGCCCGGGGTCCGCGACGACGCGCGGGTGCAGCGTCACGTCGGTGAAGCTGCCCTCGCCGCGGGCCTCGACCCGCATAGTGCCCGTCGCGTCGTCGGTGTACTCGCGCACGACGACGCCGCTCTCGGCGGCCAGGTGCAGGAACCACAGCATGTGGCACTGCGCGAGGCTCGCGACGAACAGCTCCTCCGGGTTGTACCGCGTGCGGTCCCCCCGGTACGCCGGGTCGGCGCTGCCCGGCAGCGCGGGCTTGCCCGCGATGCGCACCTCGTGGTCGCGCGGGTAGGCGGTGTACGAGGTGGTGCCGACCGGCGTCCCGGGCTCGCCGGACGGCTGCCCGACGGGCCAGGTGACGGTGACGGCGTACGCGTGGTGGGCTCCCATGGCCCAAAACTAGGGGGTCAGGCCGCGCTGCGCCTACCGGACCGGGTGCCCAGGATCTCGGCGAGGAACCGGCCGGTGTGGCTCTCGGAGACCTTGGCCACCTCCTCCGGGGTGCCCTGCGCGACCACCGTGCCGCCGCCCGAGCCGCCCTCGGGCCCCATGTCGACGATCCAGTCCGCACTCTTGATGACGTCGAGGTTGTGCTCGATGACGAGCACCGTGTTGCCCTTGTCGACCAGCGACTGCAGGACACCGAGCAGCTTGCGGATGTCCTCGAAGTGCAGGCCGGTCGTCGGCTCGTCGAGCACGTAGATCGTCCGGCCGGTCGAACGCCGCTGCAGCTCGCTCGCGAGCTTCACGCGCTGCGCCTCGCCGCCCGACAGCGTCGGGGCGGGCTGACCCAGACGCACGTAGCCGAGGCCCACCTCGACGAGCGTCGTGAGGTAGCGCGAGATCGCGGGGAACGCCTTGAAGAACTCGGCGGCCTCCTCGATCGGCATGTCGAGCACGTCGGCGACCGTCTTGCCCTTGAAGTGCACCTCGAGCGTCTCGCGGTTGTACCGGGCGCCGTGGCAGACCTCGCACGGGACGTAGACGTCGGGCAGGAAGTTCATCTCGATCTTGAGCGTGCCGTCGCCCGCGCACGCCTCGCAGCGCCCGCCCTTGACGTTGAACGAGAAGCGGCCGGGCCCGTACCCGCGGACCTTGGCCTCCTCGGTCTCGGCGAAGATCTTGCGGATCCGGTCCCACACGCCGGTGTACGTCGCGGGGTTCGAGCGCGGCGTGCGCCCGATCGGCCCCTGGTCGACGTGCACGACCTTGTCGAGGTGCTCGGTGCCGGTGACACGCGTGTGCCGGCCCGCGACCTGCCGGGCACCGTTGAGCTGGTTCGCGAGCGTCGTGTAGAGGATCGAGTTGACCAGCGTCGACTTGCCCGAGCCCGACACGCCCGTGACGGCCGTGAGCACGCCCAGCGGGAACGACACGTCGATGCCGCGCAGGTTGTTCTCGCGCGCGCCGACGACGGTGACCTGACGGTCGGGGTCGACCGGGCGGCGCGACGCCGGCACGGGGATGCTCCGGCGCCCCGACAGGTAGGCGCCCGTCAGGGACCCCTCGGCCTCGAGCAGGCCGGCGTACTCGCCCGAGTGGACGACCTGTCCCCCGTGCTCGCCCGCGCCCGGCCCGACGTCGACGATCCAGTCGGCCGCGCGGATCGTGTCCTCGTCGTGCTCCACGACGATGAGCGTGTTGCCCAGGTCGCGCAGGCGGGTGAGGGTGTCGATGAGCCGCCGGTTGTCGCGCTGGTGCAGGCCGATGCTCGGCTCGTCGAGCACGTACAGCACGCCCACGAGCCCCGAGCCGATCTGCGTCGCGAGCCGGATGCGCTGCGCCTCGCCGCCCGAGAGCGTGCCCGCCGGGCGCTCGAGGGACAGGTAGTGCAGCCCGACGTCGAGCAGGAACCCGAGCCGGGCGTGCACCTCCTTGAGGACCTCGCCGGCGATCGCCCGCTCGCGCGGGCCCAGCTCGAGCCCGTCGAGGAACTCCTTGGCCTGGTCGATCGGCATGCGGCACACGTCCCAGATGGACTTGCCGCCGACCTTGACCGCCAGCACCTCGGGCTTGAGGCGAGCGCCCTGGCACACGGGGCACGGGACCTCGCGCATGAAGGCCTCGTAGCGCTCCTTCGACCAGTCCGACTCCGTCTCGCGGTGCCGGCGCTCGATGAACGTGATCACGCCCTCGAAGCCGGTCGAGTACTGGCGCTCGCGGCCCCAGCGGTTGCGGTAGCGCACGTGCACCTGGTGGTCCCGCCCGTGCAGGATCGCGTCCTTGGCGCGCTGCGGCAGCGCGCGCCACGGCACGTCCATGGAAAAGCTCATCTCCTCCGCGAGCGCCGACAGCACCCGCGTGAAGTACTCCGACGACGTCTGCGCCCACGGCACGATCGCGCCCTCGGCGAGCGACCTCTCCTCGTCGGGGACCACGAGGTCGGGGTCCACCTCGAGACGGAACCCGATGCCCGTGCACTCCGGGCAGGCGCCGTACGGGGCGTTGAACGAGAACGTGCGCGGCTCGATCTCGTCGAGCGTCAGCGGGTGGTCGTTGGGGCAGGCGCGCTTCTCCGAGAACTTGCGGATGCGGCCGAGGTCGTCGATGTCGGCGTCGACGAGCTCGATCATCACGAGCCCGCCCGCGAGCCGCAGCGCGGTCTCGACCGAGTCGGTGAGGCGGCGCTGCACGCCCTCGCGCGCGACGAGGCGGTCGACGACGACCTCGATGTCGTGCTTGAGCTTCTTCTCGAGCGTGGGCGGGCTGGTCAGCTGGACGACCTCGCCGTCGACGCGCGCGCGGGCGAAGCCCTGCGACTGCAGCTCGGTGAAGAGATCGGCGTACTCGCCCTTGCGGCCGCGGACGACGGGCGCGAGCACCTGGTAGCGCGTGCCCTCGGGCAGCTCGAGGAGCTTGTCGACGATCTGCTGCGGCGTCTGCTTCTGCACCGGCTCGCCGCACACCGGGCAGTGCTGCGTGCCGGCACGCGCGAACAGCAGCCGCAGGTAGTCGTACACCTCGGTGATCGTGCCGACGGTCGACCGCGGGTTGCGGTTCGTCGACTTCTGGTCGATCGACACCGCGGGCGACAGGCCCTCGATGAAGTCGACGTCCGGCTTGTCCATCTGCCCGAGGAACTGCCGCGCGTACGCGGACAGCGACTCCACGTAGCGGCGCTGCCCCTCGGCGAAGATCGTGTCGAAGGCGAGCGAGGACTTGCCGGAGCCCGAGAGCCCCGTGAACACGATGAGCGAGTCCCGGGGCATGTCGAGATCGACGTTCCGCAGGTTGTGCTCGCGGGCACCGGAGACGACGAGGCGATTGCTCACCGCAGCATCCTAGCGGCCGCCCACCGACATTCGCACAGATGTTCTACGGATCACACCGTGCCGACGCCGAGCCGACGGCGGTGGCAGGCTGGGCCCGTGAGCACCACCAGCGGCTACACCGGTGATGTCCGCCCGGGCGGCCCTCCCGACGTGCGCGTGCTCGACCGCGCGGTCGTCGCGAAGCGGTCGGTCGGCCCGACCGACAACGCCGCGTACGTCGTCGCGTGCCGGGCCACGGGCTTGCGCATGCTCGTCGACGCCGCGGCCGACGCGTCCCTCCTGCTCGAGCTCGTCGAGCAGGTCGGCGAGGCGTGCCCGACCGGCCCGCTCGCCGTCGTCGTGACGACGCACCGGCACCGCGACCACCTCGGTGCGCTCGCCGACGTCGTGGACGCGACCGGGGCGCGCACCGCGGCCGGGGCGGACGACGCCGAGGCGATCGAGGGGGCCACCGGGGTGGAGGTGACCGACCCGCTGCTGGACGGAGACGTGCTGGCCCTGGGCGAGCTACGCCTCGACGTCGTGCACCTGCGCGGGCACACGCCGGGATCGGTCGCCCTCGCCCTGGTCGGCGCCGAGGACTCCGGGCGCAGCCACCTGTTCACGGGCGACTCGCTGTTCCCGGGCGGCGTCGGCAACACCCAGGGCGACCCGGCGCGGTTCGCGAGCCTCATCGGCGACGTCACCGCACGCCTCTTCGAGCAGTACGGCGACGACACCTGGGTCTACCCGGGCCACGGCCGCGACACGACGCTCGGCGCCGAGCGCCCGCACCTGGCCGAGTGGCGTGCCCGCGGCTGGTGACGCGGACGCCCCCGACGGGAAGAGCCCGCGACGTGCTTGGATGCCCTCCATGGCCACCTTCGCCGTCACCTACGTGTACAGCAGCGACACCGACCGTCTCGACGCCGTGCGAGCCGACCACCGCGCGTACCTGCGCGCGCTCCACGAGCGCGGCGTCGTGCGCGTCTCGGGACCGCTGCCCGCGACCGACGGGGCACCGGCGGGCGCGCTGCTCGTCGTCGAGGCCGACGACGTCACGGGCGCGCTGCGGGCGCTCGACGACGACCCGTTCCGCCGCGAGGGTCTCGTCGTCGAGCGCTCGGCTCGCGAGTGGGTGCCGGTGATCGGCGGCTTCGCGAGCTGAGCGCGCCGCTCAGGGCTCGCGGGTCGTCACGGCGTCGCCCCCCGCCAGCTCGGCCTCGAGCTCACGGGCCGCGATCGCCGCGGCCCGCGCCGTCTTCCACAGGCTGGCGACCGTCGCGATCGCCAGCGAGCCGATGATGACCGTGAGCGAGAGCCAGATCGGGATCTCGGGCGCCCAGGCGATGTGCTCGCCGCCGTTGACGAACGGCAGCGTGTTCTCGTGCATCGCCTCGAAGACGAGCTTGACGCCGATGAAGCCCAGGATGACCGCGAGCGCCACGGGCAGGTAGACGAGCCTCTCGAGCAGCCCGCCGAGCAGGAAGTACAGCTGGCGCAGGCCCATGAGGGCGAACACGTTCGTCGTGAAGACGATGAACGGGTCCTTGGTGAGGCCGAAGATCGCGGGGATCGAGTCGAGCGCGAACAGCAGGTCGGTCGTGCCGATCGCGACGAACACCACGAGCATCGGGGTGAAGAGGCGCCGCCCGTCGACCACGGTCCGCACGCGCGAGCCGTCGTAGTGCTCGGTGACGGGGACGACGCGCCGCAGCAGCCGGATCGCGACGTTCTCCTTGTACTCCTCGTCCTCGTCGTCGCCCGCGAGGAGCTTGACCGCGGTGTAGATGAGGAAGGCGCCGAACAGGTAGAAGACCCAGACGAACTGCTCGATGATCGCGGCGCCCGCGAGGATGAAGCCGGCGCGCAGGACGAGCGCGACGATGATGCCGACCATGAGGACCTTCTGCTGCTGGTCCCGCGGCACCGCGAAGCGCGACATGATGATGACGAACACGAAGAGGTTGTCGACGCTCAGCGAGTACTCGGTGAGCCAGCCGGCGAAGAACTCGCCCGCGGGCGCGCCGCCGCCCACGGCGGCCACGACCAGCCCGAAGACGACGGCCAGCCCCACGTAGAACGAGACCCAGAGGGCGCTCTCGCGCATGCTCGGCACGTGCGGACGGCGCGCCACGATCGCGAGGTCCGCGAGGAGGAGCACGAGGATCGCGGTGAGGGCGACGCCCTCGAACCAGACGGGCAGCTCGTGGATCACGAGGCGTCCTCACCGAAGGTCTGTCCGACCTTGGCGCGGCGGCCGCTGAGCAGGGAGGCCACCGTGGTGATGGCCAGGACGACCACGATGTAGGTCAGGGAGACCGCCGTCGGGATCTCGGGGATCACCTCGACGTGCTCGCCGCCGTTGATGAACGCCAGCTCGTTGGTGTGCAGCGCGTGGATGACGAGCTTGATGCCGATGAAGCCGAGGATCGCGGCGAGGCCGTAGGCGAGGTAGACGAGCCGGTCGAGCAGGCCGTCCACGAGGAAGTAGAGCTGGCGCAGGCCGAGCAGCGAGAACGCGTTCGCCGTGAAGACGAGGAACGCCTCCTGCGTGAGGCCGAAGATCGCCGGGATCGAGTCCACCGCGAACAGCAGGTCGGCGCTGCCGATGGCGATCATCACGATGAGCATGGGCGTGATGAAGCGCCTGCCGTCGACCTTCACGAGCATGCGGTCGCCGACGTAGGTGTCCGTCGTCGGGAGCAGCCGGCGCGTGAGCCGCAGCAGGGCGTTCTCGTGGTACTCCTCCTCGTGCTCCGTGCCGGAGCGCGCCTGCGCGATCGCGGTCCAGATGAGGAACGCGCCGAAGACGTAGAACACCCAGCTGAAGTTCTCGATGAGCGCGACGCCCGCCACGATGAACACCGTGCGCAGCACCAGCGCGATCGTGATCCCGATGAGCAGCACGCGCTGCTGGTACTCCCGCGGCACCCGGAAGCTCGTCATGATGAGCACGAAGACGAAGAGGTTGTCGACGCTCAACGACTTCTCGGTGATGTAGCCGGCGAAGTACTCGCCGCCGTACGTCGCGCCCCAGCCGGCCCACACGATGAAGCCGAACACGATCGCGACGCCGACGTAGGCCAGCGACCACCACGCCGACTCGCGCAGCGACGGCGCGTGCGGCGTGCGCACGTGGCCGAGGTAGTCGACGGCGAGCATCGCCAGGATGACGGCGACGGTGACGATCCATACCCACACGGGTACGTCCACGGGTTCCCCCTCCGGTACGTAGCACTGAGCACCGGAGGTCTTCTCCACCCCGGCCTCGCGGCCACCGGCGGGTGGGACCGAACCGGCCTCGACGCCGGTCGTGATGACGATCCCACCGCTTGCGGAGTACTCCCCTCCAACGACGTGCAAGCATACGGCACGTCACCGCCGCGTCTCCCGCCGTCTCACGGTGACGCGTGTCTCGCCGCAGGTTCAGGCCGTGGCGGCCTGCATCTGGCGCAGCTCCTTCTTGAGCCCGGCGATCTCGTCGCGCAGCCGGGCGGCGACCTCGAACTGCAGCTCCGCGGCCGCGGCGTGCATCTGGTCGCTGAGCTCCTGGATCAGCTCCGCGAGCTCGCCCGCCGCGGCACCCGCGAGCCGGTTGCCCGTCGTCGCGCCCTCCTTGGGCGCGCCCGGCAGGGGCGCGCGCCCCTTGCCCGTGGCGGCCGGCTTGCGGTAGCCGCCGGCGAGGAGCTGCTGGGTGTCGATGTCCTCGCGCGCGAGCATGTCCGTGACGTCGGCGATCTTCTTGCGCAGCGGCTGCGGGTCGATCCCGCGCTCGGTGTTGTAGGCGATCTGCTTCGCGCGGCGCCGGTTGGTCTCGTCGATCGCGTACCGCATCGCCGGCGTGACCTTGTCGGCGTACATGTGCACCTGACCGGTGACGTTGCGGGCGGCGCGGCCGATCGTCTGGATGAGCGACCGCTCCGAGCGCAGGAAGCCCTCCTTGTCCGCGTCGAGGATCGCGACGAGCGACACCTCCGGCAGGTCGAGACCCTCGCGGAGCAGGTTGATGCCGACGAGCACGTCGTACTCGCCGAGGCGCAGCTCGCGCAGCAGCTCGACGCGCCGCAGCGTGTCGACCTCGGAGTGCAGGTACCGCACCCGCACGTCCTTCTCGAGCAGGTAGTCGGTGAGGTCCTCCGCCATCTTCTTGGTCAGCGTCGTGACGAGGACGCGCTCGTCGCGCTCGACCCGCTCGCGGATCTCGTGCAGCAGGTCGTCGATCTGGCCGGTCGTCGGCTTGACCACGACCTCCGGGTCGACGAGGCCGGTCGGGCGGATGATCTGCTCGACCACGCCGTCCGACATGGACAGCTCGTAGTCGCCGGGCGTCGCTGACAGGTAGACCGTCTGGCCGATGCGCTCGACGAACTCCTCCCAGCGCAGGGGCCGGTTGTCCATCGCGCTGGGCAGGCGGAAGCCGTGCTCGACGAGCGAGCGCTTGCGCGACATGTCGCCCTCGTACATGGCGCCGATCTGCGGGACGGTCACGTGCGACTCGTCGATGACGAGCAGGAAGTCCTCGGGGAAGTAGTCGAGCAGCGTGTTCGGCGGTGAGCCGGCCGCGCGGCCGTCGATGTGCCGCGAGTAGTTCTCGATGCCGTTGCACGTGCCGATCGAGCGCATCATCTCGATGTCGTACGTCGTGCGCATGCGCAGCCGCTGCGCCTCGAGCAGCTTGTTCTGCCGCTCCAGCTCGGCGAGGCGCTCCTCGAGCTCGGCCTCGATGCCCTCGATCGCGCGCTCCATGCGTTCCGGTCCGGCGACGTAGTGCGTGGCGGGGAACAGGTAGACGCTCTGCTCGTCGCGCACGACCTCGCCCGTGAGCGGGTGCAGCGTCTGGATCGCCTCGATCTCGTCGCCGAACATCTCGATACGCACGGCGAGCTCCTCGTAGACCGGGATGATCTCGACCGTGTCGCCGCGGACCCGGAACGTGCCGCGGGTGAACGCCATGTCGTTGCGCGTGTACTGCATCTGCACGAACCGGCGCAGCATCTCGTCGCGGTCGACGACGTCGCCGACGTCGAGCCGGACCATGCGGTCCACGTACTCCTGCGGGGTGCCCAGGCCGTAGATGCACGACACCGACGCGACCACGATCGTGTCGCGGCGCGTGAGCAGCGACGACGTCGCGGAGTGCCGCAGCCGCTCGACCTCGTCGTTGATCGACGAGTCCTTCTCGATGTAGGTGTCCGTCTGCGCGATGTACGCCTCGGGCTGGTAGTAGTCGTAGTACGACACGAAGTACTCGACCGCGTTGTTGGGCAGCAGCTCGCGGAACTCGGTCGCGAGCTGCGCGGCGAGCGTCTTGTTCGGCGCCATGACGAGCGTCGGCCGCTGGAGCTTCTCGATGAGCCACGCGGTGGTCGCGCTCTTGCCGGTGCCCGTGGCGCCCAGGAGGACGACGTCCTTCTCCCCCGCCTGGATGCGTTCGGCCAGCTGGGCGATCGCGGCCGGCTGGTCGCCGGACGGCGAGAACTCGGAGACCACCTCGAAGGGGGCCACCGCGCGCTGCAGGTCGGTCACGGGTCGCATGACCCTACGGTAGGCCGCGCCACCGACATCGTGGGGCGCCCGGGTCGGCCGCGGCCCCCTCAGTGCTCCGCGCCGGCCGCGAGCGCCGGCTCGGCGACCCGCCCGGCCGCGTGCTCGACGGCGGTGCGCACGACCACCGCGAGCGCCCGTGCGGCGTCCCGGGCAGGCAGGACGTCCGCGCGCGGCAGGTGCACGAAGCCCGCCCGGACGCCCGGGCGGCCGGCGAGCAGGTGCGCGAGCGCGTAGAACGTGGCGTTGCACACGTAGGTGCCCGCGGTGTTGCTCACGACCGCGCGCAGCCCCGCGTCGCGCAGCGCGGCGAGCGTCGCCTTGAGCGGCAGGGTGCTGAGGTAGGCGACCGGGCCGCCGTCGACCACGGGCTCGTCGACCGGCTGGGCGCCCGCGTTGTCCGGGATGCGCGCGTCGGCGACGTTGAGCGCGACCCGCTCGAGCCGCACCGCCTCGGTACCGGCCGCGAGCCCCGTGCACACCACGACGTCGGGCGCGTGCTCCGCGACGAGCGCGTCGAGCGCGGTCCGGGCGCCCGCGAAGGTGACGGGCAGGCGGGCCGCGACGAGCCTGGCGGGCCCGGTCCACCGTCGCTCGAGCTCCTGCACCGCCTCCCAGGACTCGTTGACGGCGTCGCCCCCGAACGGCTCGAAGCCGGTGACGAGCACCCTCACGCGCGCTCGGCCTCCTCGGCCGCGAGCTCCTCGGCGACCTCGCGCCCGACGCGCTCCCACAGCGCGTCGACCTGCTCGCGCAGCGCCTCCTCGGTGCCGGTGCCGTCGAGCGTGACGTCCGCGGCGGCGAGCCGCGCGTCGTCGGAGGCCTGCGCGGCGACGCGCGCCCGCGCGTCGGCCTCGGTCATGCCGCGGCCCTCGACGAGCCGGCGCACGCGCTGCTCGGCGGGCGCGTGCACCACGACCAGAAGATGGAACCGGTCGGCCTGGCCGGTCTCGACGAGGAGCGGGATGTCGTGCACGACGACGGCGCGCGGGTCCGCGGCGCCGGCGGCGGCCTCGCGCTCGGCCGACAGCCGGCGCACCTCCGGGTGGACGATGCCCTCGAGCCGGGCGCGCGCGGCGTCGTCGGCGAACACGACCCGCCCCAGCGCCGGCCGGTCGAGCGAGCCGTCCGGCGCGAGCACCTGCGGGCCGAACGCCTCGACGATCTCCTCCAGCCCGACCGAGCCGGGCGCGACCGCCTCGCGCGCCAGCCCGTCGTGGTCGATCACGACGGCGCCGAGCTCGCCGAGGCGACGCGCGACGACCGACTTCCCCGCGGCGATGCCGCCCGTGAGCCCGATCCGGAACATGGGGACCATCCTGCCCCAGCCCGGCAGGGCGTGCCGAGTCCCGGCGTAGGCTTCCCGGCATGAGCATGCCCGGCCACCCGCCCGACGTCGCGCGCACCGGCGGGGGCGGCCGCGCGGGCACGGGCGGCGGCTCGATGCGGTCCTACCTGCAGGACTCGTCGGTCGCGTCGCGCCGGCTCGGACGCGAGACCCTGCGCCGGATCCTCGGCTTCTCCCGGCCGTACCGGCGCCTGCTGGCCGTGTTCCTCGGCCTGCTCGTGCTCAGCGCCGCGGCCGGCGCGGCGACGCCGCTGCTGTTCCGGCACCTCATCGACGACGGCATCGCCGAGGGGGACCGCCGGCTCGTCGTCCTGCTCGCGGGCGCCGCGGCCGCGCTCGCGCTGGTCGGCGCGGCGCTGTCGGTCGTCGAGCGCTGGGTGTCGGCCTCGATCGGCGAGGGCCTCATCGT
The DNA here is from genome assembly GCF_000215105.1 of Isoptericola variabilis 225. Taxonomy (GTDB): domain Bacteria; phylum Actinomycetota; class Actinomycetes; order Actinomycetales; family Cellulomonadaceae; genus Isoptericola; species Isoptericola variabilis_A. The sequence continues at coordinate 1,606,029 of NC_015588.1, read as the reverse complement.
GGACCTGCGCACCGCGGTGTTCGACCACGTCCAGCGCATGCCGCTCGCGTTCTTCGCGCGCACGCGCACCGGCGCGCTCGTGCAGCGGCTCAACGGGGACGTGCTCGGGGCGCAGCAGGCCTTCACCTCGACGCTGCAGAGCGTGGTGTCGAACGGGCTGACGATCGTGTTCACGCTCGCGGCGATGCTCGTCATGTCGTGGCGCCTCACGCTGCTCGCGCTCGTGCTCGTGCCCGCGTTCGTGCTGCCGGCGCGGTGGTTCGGCCGCCGCCTGGCGGATCTCACGCGCCGGTCCTACGAGCTCAACGCCGACGCGGGCCAGCTCATGAACGAGCGGTTCAACGTCGCGGGAGCGCATCTGGCCAAGGTGTACGGCGACCCCGTGCGCGAGTCGGCCCGGTACGCCGAGCAGGTGCGGATGCTGCGCGACGTCGGCGTCCGGCGCGCGTTGTACGGCACGTGGTTCCGGGTGGGCCTGACGACCCTCGCGTCCGTGGCGATCGCGATCGTCTACGGTCTCGGCGGCCTGCAGGCCATCTCCGGCGAGCTCACGATCGGCGGCGTCGTGGCGCTCACCGCGTACCTCGGCCGGCTCTACGGCCCGCTCACGGCCATGTCGAACGTCCAGGTCGACGTCATGACGGCGCTCGTGAGCTTCGAGCGCGTGCTCGAGGTGCTCGACCTCGAGCCCACCGTCGCCGAGAAGCCGGACGCCGCGGACCTGCGCGCGGCCGTCGCCGCACGCGGCGCGAGCGTCGAGCTCGACCACGTGACGTTCCGGTACCCGCGCGCCGACGAGGTCTCGCTCGCGTCGCTCGAGTCGGTCGCCGCGGCGCGCAAGGACCCGACGTCGGACACGCTGCACGACGTGACGTTCACCGTGCCCGCGGGCGCGATGGTGGCACTCGTCGGTCCGTCGGGCGCCGGCAAGACGACGGTCTCCCACCTCGTCTCTCGCATGTACGACCCGACGTCGGGCGCCGTGCGCATCGCCGGCACCGACCTGCGCGACGTCACGTTCTCCTCGCTGCGCGCGACCGTCGGCGTCGTGTCGCAGGAGGCGCACCTGTTCCACGACACCGTCGCGGAGAACCTCCGCTTCGCGCGCCCCGACGCCACGGACGCCGACATCGAGCAGGCGCTGCGCCAGGCGCGGATCTGGGATCTCGTGTCCCGGCTGCCCGAAGGCCTCGACACGGTCGTCGGCGACCGCGGCTACCGCCTGTCGGGCGGCGAGCGCCAGCGCCTCGCCATCGCGCGGCTGCTGCTCAAGGCGCCCGACGTCGTCGTGCTCGACGAGGCGACCGCCCACCTCGACTCCGAGTCGGAGGCCGCGGTGCAGGCGGCGCTCGACGAGGCCCTCGCGGGTCGCACCTCGCTCGTTATCGCGCACCGGCTGTCGACCGTGCGCGGCGCCGACCGCATCGTCGTCCTCGACGACGGTCGCGTCGTCGAGCAGGGCACGCACACCGAGCTCCTCGCCACGGGCGGCCTGTACGCCGAGCTCTACCGCACCCAGTTCGCCGAGGTAGCGCACGACCCGACGACGTAGCGCGTTCGCCGGCGAGGTAGCGCAGGATCCCGCGAGGTAGCGCCCGAACCGACGAGGTAGCGCCGGAACCGGCGCTACCTCGTGCCAGAACGCGCTACCTCGGCGAGAAACGCGCTACCTCGCCGGAGAACGCGCTACCTCGGCGAACGACGGAGGCCCGCCGCCCCTCGTGGGGTGACGGGCCTCCGTCGTGACTGACGAGGTCAGTTGCCGGTCAGCTTCTCACGGAGCGCGGCGAGCGCCTCGTCCGAGGCGAGCGTGCCGGTGGCCTCCTGCTGCTGGGCCGGAGCCGAGGAGTAGGACGACGCGCCGCCGCCCGAGGAGACGACGTCGCCCGCCGCCGCGTCGGCGTCGGCCGCGAGGGCGGCACGCACCTGCTCGCGGTGCGCCTCCCAACGCGCGTGCGCCTTGGCGTACTCGGCCTCCCAGGCCTCCCGCTGCGCCTCGAAGCCCTCGAGCCACTCGTTGGTCTCGGGGTCGAAGCCCTCGGGGTACTTGTACTCGCCGTTCTCGTCGTACTCGGCCGCCATGCCGTACAGCGCGGGGTCGAAGTCCTCCGACTCGGGGTCGACGCCCTCGTTGGCCTGCTTGAGGGACAGCGAGATGCGGCGACGCTCGAGGTCGATGTCGATGACCTTGACGAAGACCTCCTGGCCAACCGTGACGACCTGCTCGGGCAGCTCGACGTGGCGGACGGCCAGCTCGGAGATGTGCACGAGGCCCTCGATGCCGTCCTCGACGCGCACGAACGCACCGAACGGGACAAGCTTGGTGACCTTGCCGGGCACGACCTGGCCGATGGCGTGCGTGCGGGCGAAGGTCTGCCACGGGTCCTCCTGCGTCGCCTTCAGCGACAGGGAGACGCGCTCGCGGTCGAAGTCGACGTCGAGCACCTCGACCGTGACCTCCTGGCCCACCTCGACAACCTCGGACGGGTGGTCGATGTGCTTCCAGGACAGCTCGGAGACGTGCACGAGACCGTCCACGCCGCCCAGGTCGACGAACGCACCGAAGTTGACGATCGACGAGACGACACCGGAGCGCACCTGGCCCTTCTGCAGCGTCTGCAGGAAGGTGGAGCGGACCTCGGACTGCGTCTGCTCGAGCCAGGCGCGGCGCGACAGCACCACGTTGTTGCGGTTCTTGTCGAGCTCGATGATCTTGGCCTCGATCTCCTTGCCGACGTACGGCGCGAGGTCGCGGACGCGGCGCATCTCCACGAGGGAGGCCGGGAGGAAGCCGCGCAGGCCGATGTCGAGGATGAGGCCGCCCTTGACGACCTCGATGACGGTGCCCGTGACGACGCCGTCCTCCTCCTTGATCTTCTCGATCGTGCCCCAGGCGCGCTCGTACTGGGCGCGCTTCTTGGACAGGATCAGGCGACCCTCCTTGTCCTCCTTCTGGAGGACGAGAGCCTCGACGACGTCGCCGACGGCGACGACCTCGCCCGGGTCCACGTCGTGCTTGATGGAGAGCTCGCGCGACGGGATCACGCCCTCCGTCTTGTAGCCGATGTCAAGGAGGACCTCGTCGCGGTCGACCTTGACGATCGTGCCTTCGACGATGTCACCATCGTTGAAGTACTTGATGGTGGCGTCGACGGCGGCAAGGAAGTCGTCCTCGGTGCCGATGTCGTTCACGGCGACCTGCGGGGCGGACTTCGTGGTGGAGATGGTCATTGAGTAGTTGCTCCGATGCGGACAGGGCGTAGTACGGACAGGGTCTCGGCGCAGCGTCGTGCAGCAAGGTGGGACAGCCGCGTGCGCACACAGGCGCACTGCACCGCATGACATCCTAACGACGCCCCCATCGAGGGTCAACGCGGCCGTGGCACGATGAGGCGGTGATCACCCCGTCCCCGGACCCCCGCGACGTCGCGGACGTCGGGTACCGCGACGTGCCCGACGACGAGGGCGGCTCCGCGGCACGTCCCTGGTGGGACGCCCACGCCGCCGAGTACCTCGACGAGCACGGCGCGTTCCTCGGCGACGCCGGCTTCCGCTGGGGCCCCGAGGGCCTCACCGAGGACGAGGCCCACCTGCTCGGCGACGTCGCCGGCGCGCGCGTGCTCGAGGTCGGGGCGGGAGCGGCGCACTGCTCGCGCTGGCTCGCGACGCGCGGGGCGAGCGTCGTCGCGACGGACGTCTCCGCCGGGATGCTCGACGGCGCGGCGCGCCTCGCGGACGCGACGGGCGTCGCGGTGCCGCTCGTCCAGGCCGACGCCCGCGCGCTGCCGTTCGCGGACGCGTCGTTCGACGTCGTCTTCACGTCGTTCGGCGTCGTCCCGTTCGTGCCCGACGCCACGCGCGTCCACGCCGAGGCGGCCCGCGTGCTGCGTCCCGGCGGGCGGTGGGTCTTCTCGGTCACGCACCCGCTGCGCTGGGCGTTCCCCGACGACCCGACCCTGCGCGGGCTGACCGCGCACCGGTCGTACTTCGACCGGCGGCCGTACGTCGAGACCGACCCGGCCGGGCACGTCGTGTACGCCGAGTACCACCGCACCGTCGGCGACCACGTGCGCGACGTCGTCGCGGCCGGGCTGCGCCTGCGCGACGTCGTCGAGCCCGAGTGGCCCGCGTGGAACGACCAGGTGTGGGGCGGCTGGGGTCCGGAGCGCGGCGCCTACCTGCCCGGCACCGCGGTGTTCGTCACCACCAGGGACTGACCGCGCGAGCTCAGTGCCCGGCGTCGTGCCAGGTCTGCCCCGCGCCGACGGACACGTCGAGCGGCACGTCGAGGTCGACGGCCGAGGCCATCTGGGTGCGCAGCACCTCCTCGGCGGCCTCCCGCTCCCCCGGCGCCACCTCGACCACGAGCTCGTCGTGCACCTGCAGGAGCAGGCGCGACGCGAGCCCGCGGGCGTCGAGCTCGCGCTGCACGCCCAGCATCGCGAGCTTGATGATGTCGGCGGCGCTGCCCTGGATCGGGGCGTTGAGCGCCATGCGCTCGGCCATCTGGCGGCGCTGCCGGTTGTCGCTCGTGAGGTCCGGCAGGTAGCGCCGCCGCCCGAGGATCGTGGCGGTGTAGCCGGTGGCGCGCGCCTCGGCCACGACGCCCGTGAGGTAGTCCCGCACGCCGCCGAAGCGCGTGAAGTAGTCGTCCATGAGCGTCTGGGCCTCGCTCGTGGGGATCGTCAGCTGCTGCGAGAGCCCGAAGGCGCTCAGCCCGTACGCGAGCCCGTAGCTCATGGCCTTGATCTTCGAGCGCATCTCCGGGGTGACGTCCTCGGGCGCGACCTCGAAGACCCGCGAGCCGACGTACCGGTGCAGGTCCTCGCCGGAGCGGAACGCCTCGATGAGCCCCTCGTCGCCCGACAGGTGCGCCATGATCCGCATCTCGATCTGGCTGTAGTCCGCCGTGAGCAGCTCGGCGTACCCCTCCCCCACGCGGAAGGCCCGGCGGATGCGGCGCCCCTCCTCGGTGCGGATGGGGATGTTCTGCAGGTTCGGCTCGGCCGAGCTCAGGCGGCCGGTCGCCGCGATGGTCTGCTGGAACGTCGTGTGGATCCGCCCGTCGGCCGCGACCGACTTGAGCAGCCCCTCGACCGTCTGGCGCAGCCGCGAGGCGTCGCGGTGCGCGAGGAGGTGCTCGAGGAACGGGTGCCCCGTCTTGACGTACAGGTCCTGCAGGGACGCGGCGTCGGTGGTGTAGCCGGTCTTGATGCGCTTGGTCTTCGGCATCCCGAGCTCGTCGAACAGGACCTCCTGCAGCTGCTTGGGGCTGCCGAGGTTGACCTCGCGGCCGATGACGTCGTACGCCTCCGCCGCCGACCGGGCCACGTGCGCCGCGAACTGCTGCTCGAGCCCCTCGAGGTACTCGACGTCCGCCGCGATGCCCGTGGCCTCCATGCGCGCCAGGACGCGCGACAACGGCAGCTCGACGTCGTGCAGGAGGTGCTCGACGCCGCGGTCGGCCAGCTGCCCCGACAGCGCGCCCGCCAGGTCGGCGACCGCGGCCGCGCGCGCCGCCTGCCGCGTCGAGCGTGCGTCGTCGCCGGCGCCGTCGAGCGCGAGGTCGAGCGCGCCCTGCGCGCCGACGGGCGCGGCGTCGTCGGCGCGCAGCTCGCGGCCGAGGTGCCGCACGACGAGGTCGCCGAGGTCGTACCCGCGCTGGTCGGGGTAGCACAGGTAGGCCGCGAGCTCGGTGTCGAAGTCGACGCCCTGCAGGTCGAGACCGCGCGCCGCGAGCATGTGCCACGCCGCCTTGGCGCCGTGGACGGCCTTGGGTGCGGCGGCGTCCGCGAGCCAGTCCGCGAGCGCCTTCTCGTCGGCCGGGTCGAGCTCGGACAGGTCGAGGCCGACGGCCGCGGCGGTGCCGCCGGTCGTGTCGGCGAGGGCGACCTCCCACGCGTCGCCCGCCCCGGGCACCGGCGTGCCCGACACGTCGAGCCCGAGCCGGCGCCCCGCGCGCCCGGCCAGCCAGGCCGCGAGCCCGCCGGGCTCGAGGTCCGCGACGTCGACGTCGATGCCCGACTCGGGCTCGACCTCGCCCTCGGGCGCGAGGGCGAACAGCCGGTCGCGCAGGACGCGGAACTCGAGCGCGTCGAAGACCTGGTGCACGCTCTCGCGGTCCCACGGCTGGACCGCGAGGTCGTCGGGGCCGACGGGCAGCTCGAGGTCGGTCAGGAGCGCGTTGAGCCGGCGGTTGACCCGCACCTGCTCGACCGCGGCGCGCAGGTTCTCGGCCGCCTTGCCCTTGAGCTCGTCGACGTGGTCGAGCAGCCCCTCGAGGCTGCCGTACGTCGTGATCCACTTGGCCGCCGTCTTGGGCCCGACGCCCGCCACGCCGGGCAGGTTGTCGCTCGTCTCGCCCACGAGGGCCGCGAGGTCGGGGTACTGCTCGGGCGGGACCCCGTACTTGTCGACGACGGCGGCCCGGTCCATGCGCGTGAGCTCCGAGACGCCGCGCTTGGGGTAGAGCACCGTGACGTCGTCGGAGACGAGCTGGAACGCGTCGCGGTCGCCCGAGCAGACGAGCACCTCCATGCCGGCCGCGGCGGCCTGGGTCGCGAGCGTCGCGAAGATGTCGTCCGCCTCGTAGCCCTCCCGCTCGAGGGTGGGCACGTGCAGCGCCGCGAGGATGTCCTTGATGAGCGGGACCTGGCCCTTGAACGGCTCCGGGCTGGACTCGCGCGTGCCCTTGTAGCTCGGCAGGAGCTCGGTGCGGAACGACTGACGCCCGGCGTCGAACGCGACGGCGACGTGCGTCGGCTCCTCGTCGCGCAGGAGGTTGATGAGCATCGACGTGAAGCCGTAGACGGCGTTGGTCGGCTGGCCCGAGTGGGTGGCGAAGTTCTCCACCGGCAGGGCGAAGAACGCCCGGTAGGCCATGGAGTGCCCGTCGATGAGGAGCAGGCGCGGGCGGTCGCCGGTTCGCGTCGTGGTCGTCACGGGTGCCAACCTATCGCCCATGACCGACACTCCCCGGACCTACCCCTCCACCGCGGCCGAGTGGACCGAGGCCTCGCGCGGGACCCTGCTCGAGCGCATGGGCATCGTCCTCGAGCACGTGGCGGCGGAGCTCACGACGGGCACCATGCCGGTCGAGGGCAACACCCAGCCCGCGGGCCTGCTGCACGGCGGCGCCTCCGTCGTGCTGGCCGAGACGCTGGGCAGCGTCGCCGCCCAGCAGTACGCGGGCCCGGACCGGGCGGCGGTCGGCATCGAGGTCAACGCGACGCACCACCGGGCGGTGCGGTCGGGCACGGTGCGCGGCGAGGCGCGGGCGCTGCACCTGGGCCGCACGACGGCGGCCTACGAGATCGTCGTCACCGACGAGCGCGAGCGGCGCGTGTGCACCGCACGGCTCACGTGCATGGTGCTGCGGACGGCCTGAGCCGCGTCAGGACGGCACCGATTCCGACGTCGCGTCGTCGCGTTCGGAGCCGTACCGCGCCTGCAGGGCGCGCAGGTCGAGCGGGCCGCTCGGCAGGCCGGCCGCGCGGGCGCGGCGGCGCCGCGCGATGAGGTCCTCGATCGCCGCCCGGGTCGACTGGCGCCGCGAGTCGCGCCGCGGCTCGCGGCGGACGTCGGGGCGCGACGCCGGGACGTCGCTCGCGAGGCGGCGCTGCAGCGTCGCGGTGCTCACCACCCGGTGGCCGGCGGCCGGTGCGAAGCCGAGGCACGCGAGGAACCGCTGCATCCCGCGCGCTCCCGGCGACGGGGCGCAGTAGACGCTCGGCGCGCACGCCTCGGTCGCGAGCCCGACGGCGCCGCCCACGAGGGCGTGGCCCACGCCGTGACGCCGCACGTCGGCCGCGACGTAGATCGCGTCGACGTACAGGCTGGGCTCGGTCGAGAACAGGTGCGGGGACAGCACCCGCGCGAGCAGGAGGCCGCACACCGCGCCGTCGTGCACCGCGACGAGCACGTGGCCCCCGGCGGCGACGAAGACGCTGAGGTGCTCGCGGAGCCGCTCGGGGTCGGCCGGGGCCGTCTGAGGACCGTAGGGGGACTCCTCGCAGGCTGCGACCGCCAGGTCGGCGACCGCGGAGAGGTCGTCCGGAACTGCGGGCCGGACCTCGACCGCTGCGCGCATCGAAACCCTCCTCGTCGTCTCCCCCGCCACGGCGGGCACCAAGATTACGGAAAGATCACGGCTCCCTGCGACGATAGCCCGTCGCAGGGAGCCGCACAACGTCCGTCAGGCTCCGCCGACCTGCTCGATCACCGCGTCGGCGACCTCGCGCATGGTCAGGCGCCGGTCCATCGACGTCTTCTGGATCCAGCGGAAGGCCTCCGGCTCGCTCAGACCCATCTTCGTCATGAGCAGACCCTTGGCGCGATCGACGCGCTTGCGGGTCTCGAAGCGCTCCTGCAGGTCCGCGACCTCCGACTCGAGCGCGCCGATCTGCTGGTAGCGCGAGATCGCGATCTCGACCGCGGGCAGCAGGTCCGCCGGCGTGAACGGCTTGACGACGTACGCCATCGCGCCGGCGTCGCGCGCACGCTCGACGAGCTCGGTCTGGGAGAACGCCGTGAGCAGCACGACCGGCGCGGCGTGCGCCTTGCCGATGCGCTCGGCCGCCGAGATGCCGTCCAGCTCGGGCATCTTGACGTCCATGACCACGACGTCGGGCTTGAGCTCGGTCGCGAGACGGACGGCCGTCTCGCCGTCGCCGGCCTCGCCGACGACGTCGAACCCGGCCTCGCGCAGCGTCTCCACGACGTCCATGCGGATGAGGGCCTCGTCCTCCGCGACCACGGCCCGACGCGCGGGCCGAGCAGGCGCGGGCTTCTCGGGCTCCGGCTCCTGGTCGATCATGGGCGGCAGGTCGAGCGGCAGCTTTGCCTCGGACTGGGCGTTGGTCTCGTCGGTCACGCGACACATCCTAGTCCTCGCGGGGGTGTCGCGGCTGCTCCGTCGCGGTTTCCGACGTGTGACCTGCGCACCAGGGCGCAGCGGGTTGGGGCCCGCGGCGGCGGTGTGGTTCGATGGGCGCGGCCCCGCCCCGGTAGCCCAACCGGCAGAGGCAATCGGCTCAAACCCGATCCAGTGTGGGTTCGAATCCCACCCGGGGCACGCACGACGAAGGCCCGGTCCGCGACGCGGACCGGGCCTTCGCTCTGCTCAGCGAGCGAGGGTCAATGCGTGATCGTGTGGAGGTCCGAGCTGCCGACCTGGTGCACGAGGATCGAGTTCGTCGTGCCCGGCACGCCCACGGGCGCGCCCGAGACGATCACGACGTGGTCGCCGGGCTCGGCCAGGCCGTTGGCCTGCAGCGTCGAGTCGACCTGGCCGACCATGGCGTCCACGCTGTCGACCTTGGGCACCTGGTACGTCGTGGTGCCCCAGGTCAGCGCGAGCACGTGGCGCACGCTCTCCTCGGGCGTGAACGCGAGCAGCGGGATGCCCGAGCGCAGGCGCGACATGCGCTTGGCCGAGTCGCCCGACTGCGTGAACGTCACGAGGTACTTCACGCCGAGCGAGTCGCCGATCTCGGCGGCTGCGCGGGTGATGATGCCGCCGCGCGTGTGCGGCGTGGAGCCGAGCGGGGCGATGCGCTCGCGGCCCATCTCCTCGGTCGCCTCGATGATGCGGGCCATGGTCTGGACCGTGAGGATCGGGTAGTTGCCGACGCTCGTCTCGCCCGAGAGCATGACCGCGTCCGCGCCGTCGAGCACCGCGTTGGCGCAGTCCGACGCCTCGGCACGGGTGGGGCGCGGGTTGGTCGTCATCGACTCCAGGACCTGGGTCGCCACGATGACGGGCTTGGCGTTGCGGCGCGCCAGCTCGACGATGCGCTTCTGCACGAGCGGGACCTGCTCGAGCGGCATCTCGACGGCGAGGTCGCCGCGCGCGACCATGAAGCCGTCGAACGCCGCCACGACCTCCTCGAGGTTCTCGACGGCCTGCGGCTTCTCGATCTTGGCGATGACCGGGACCGTGCGGCCCTCCTCCGCCATGATCTTCGCGACGTCCTCGTAGTCCTTCGCGGAGCGCACGAACGACAGCGCGATGAGGTCGGCCCCCAGGCGCAGCGCCCACCGCAGGTCGTCGGTGTCCTTGTCGCTCAGCGCGGGCACCGACACGGCGACGCCGGGCAGGTTGAGGCCCTTGTTGTTCGAGACCGGGCCGGGCACCTCGACGGTCGTCACGACGCGCGGGCCGTCGACGGCCGTGACGCGCACGCGGACCTTGCCGTCGTCGATGAGGATCGGGTCGCCGACGCGCGCGTCGTCGGGCAGGCCCTTGTGCGTCGTCGAGACGAGCTCGCGGGTGCCGACGACGTCCTCGGTCGTGATCGTGAACGTGTCGCCCTCGTTCAGGACGTGCTTCTCGTCGTTCGCGAAGCGGCCCAGGCGGATCTTGGGGCCCTGGAGGTCGACGAGGACGGCGACGTTGCGCCCGGCGTCATCCGCCGCCTTCCGCACCCCGTGGTAGACGGCCTCGTGCTCCGCCTGCTCACCGTGGCTCCGGTTGATGCGGGCCACGTCCATGCCCGCGTCGACCAGCTCCCGGAGCTTCTCCGAGGACGCCGTCGCGGGTCCGATGGTGCAAACGATCTTCGCTCTGCGCATGTCTCCAGCCTCGTCGTGATACATCCCCGGGCGTGGCCGGGGTGAGTCCCGGACGCCGGCCTGGCGCCCGGGGTCGTGCTCATACTCTCAGGGCGACCGTGCGGGGGCCCACCGGGGCGGGCAGCTCGGTGCTGCCCTGCAGGTAAGCGTCGACGGCGGCCGCGGTGGCGCGGCCCTCGGCGATCGCCCACACGATGAGCGACTGCCCGCGACCGGCGTCGCCGGTCACGAAGACGCCCGGGACGCTCGACGCGTAGTCGTCGCCGCGGCGCACGAGCCCGCGGCCCGTCGTCTCCGCACCGGTCTGGGCCACCAGCTCGTCCGTCTCCGGGCCCGTGAAGCCCATCGCGATCAGCACGAGGTCCGCCGGGATCTCCCGCTCGGTGCCCGGCCGGGGCGCGCGGCGCCCGTCGGGAAGGTACTCGGTCTCCGCCACGCGCAGCGCGCGGACGTTGCCCTCGTCGTCGCCGAGGAACGCCACGGTCGACGCGAGGTAGATGCGCTCGCCGCCCTCCTCGTGCGAGGTCGAGACCTCGAAGAGGATCGGGTCGGTCGGCCACGGCTGGTTCTCGGGCCGCTCGAGCGGCGGCTTCTTGCCGATCGCGAGCGTCGTGACCGACGCCGCGCCCTGGCGCAGCGAGGTGCCGACGCAGTCGGAGCCGGTGTCGCCGCCGCCGATGACGACCACGTGCTTGCCCGCCGCGTGCGGGACGTCGTCAGGGACCGGGCGGCCGGCGACCACCTTGTTCGCGGGGACCAGGAAGTCCATCGCGAAGTGGATGCCGCCGAGGTCGCGGCCGGGCAGCGCGAGGTCGCGCGGGACCGTGGCGCCCGTGGCGACCACGACCGCGTCGAACCGGCGGCGCAGCGCGTCCCACGTGATGTCCCGGCCGATCTCCACGCCAGGGCGGAAGCGGGTGCCCTCGGCCTCCATCTGCGCCAGACGGCGGTCGATGTGGTGCTTCTCGAGCTTGAAGTCCGGGATGCCGTACCGCAGCAGGCCGCCCACGGCGTCGTCGCGCTCGTACACGACGACGGTGTGGCCGGCGCGCGTGAGCTGCTGCGCCGCCGCGAGGCCCGCCGGCCCCGAGCCGACGACCGCGACCGTCGAGCCCGTGAGGCGCTGCGGCACCTGCGGGGTCACCAGACCGCGCGCGAACGCCTCGTCGATGATCGAGACCTCGACGTTCTTGATCGTCACCGCGGGCTGGTTGATGCCCAGCACGCAGCTCGTCTCGCACGGCGCCGGGCACACGCGCCCCGTGAACTCCGGGAAGTTGTTGGTCGCGTGGAGCCGCTCGATGGCGTCGGCCCACTGGTCGCGCCACACCAGGTCGTTCCACTCCGGGATGAGGTTCCCGAGCGGGCAGCCCTGGTGGCAGAACGGGATGCCGCAGTCCATGCAGCGTCCCGCCTGCTCCTTGAGGAACGGCTGACCCTCCTCGAGGTGGGCGCGGACGTCCTTCCAGTCGCGCAGGCGGACCGGCACCGGACGGTTGGGCGGCAGCTCGCGGTGCCGCACCTTCAGGAACCCGCGCGGGTCAGCCACGCGCCACCTCCATGATCTGCTCCCACAGCGACGGGTCGAAGTCGTCGCCCTCGCCGAGCGGCGTGCCTGCCGCCTCGGCCTCCGCGAGCGCGGTGCGCACGCGGGCCCAGCCCACGGGCAGGACGCGCGAGAACCGCTCGCGCGCCTGCGGGTCGGCCAGCAGCTCGGCCGCCACGGGCGAACCGGTCTCGGCCTGGTGCCGCTCCATGAGCGCGCGCACCTGCTCCCAGTCGCCGTCCTCGAGCGGCCCGACGACGAGCTCGCCGCTCGCAACCGCCTGGGTGTTCATCGCGGCGGCGCGCAGGTCGAGCACGTACGCGACGCCGCCCGACATGCCCGCGCCGAAGTTGCGGCCGGTGGGCCCGAGCACGAGCACGGTGCCGCCCGTCATGTACTCGCAGGCGTGGTCGCCCACGCCCTCGACGACGAGCGTCGCACCCGAGTTGCGCACGCCGAACCGCTCCCCCACGCGCCCGCGCAGGAGGATCTCGCCCGACGTCGCGCCGTAGCCGATGACGTTGCCCGCCACGACGTTGGCGGCGCCCTCGAGCACCGCGGCCTTGTCGGGGCGCGCGACGATCCGGCCGCCCGACAGCCCCTTGCCGACGTAGTCGTTCGCGTCGCCGAAGAGCCGCAGCGTCACGCCGCGCGGCAGGAACGCGCCGAGCGACTGACCCGCGGACCCGGTGAGGGTCACGTCGATCGTGTCGTCGGGCAGGCCCGCGCCGCGGTACCGCTTGGTGACCTCGTGGCCGAGCATCGTGCCGACGGTGCGGTTGACGTTGCGCACCGGCAGCTCGATCTTCACCGGCAGCGCGTCCTCGAGCGCGGGCCGCGCCAGCTCGACGAGCTGCTTGTCCAGCGCCTTGTCGAGGCCGTGGTCCTGCGCCTTCGTGCAGTGCAGCGCCGTGCCGGCCGGCGTCTCGGGCCGGGCGAGGACGGGACCGAGGTCGAGGCCCTGGGCCTTCCAGTGGTCGATCGCCTTGCGCGTGTCGAGCGCCTGGACCTGGCCGACGGCCTCCTCGATCGAGCGGAAGCCGAGCGAGGCGAGGTGCTCGCGCACCTCCTGCGCGATGAACTCGAAGAAGTTCACGACGAACTCGGGCTTGCCCGTGAACCGCTTGCGCAGCTCCGGATTCTGCGTCGCGACGCCCACCGGGCACGTGTCGAGATGGCACACGCGCATCATGACGCAGCCCGAGACGACCATGGGGGCCGTCGCGAACCCGAACTCCTCGGCGCCCAGCAGCGCGGCCACGACGACGTCGCGGCCCGTCTTCATCTGGCCGTCGACCTGGACGACGATGCGGTCGCGCAGGTTGTTGAGCACGAGCGTCTGCTGGGTCTCGGCGAGGCCGATCTCCCACGGCGTGCCCGCGTGCTTGAGTGACGTCAGCGGGCTCGCGCCCGTGCCGCCGTCGTGACCCGAGATGAGGACGACGTCCGCGTGCGCCTTGGACACGCCCGTGGCCACCGTGCCGACGCCGAACTCGGAGACGAGCTTGACGTGGATGCGCGCGTCCGGGTTGGCGTTCTTGGCGTCGTGGATGAGCTGCGCCAGGTCCTCGATCGAGTAGATGTCGTGGTGCGGCGGCGGCGAGATGAGCCCGACGCCGGGCGTCGAGTGCCGCGTGCGCGCGACCCACGGGTAGACCTTGGGCCCCGGCAGCTGACCGCCCTCGCCCGGCTTGGCGCCCTGGGCGAGCTTGATCTGGATGTCGTCCGCGTTGGTCAGGTACTCGCTCGTCACGCCGAAGCGGCCCGAGGCGATCTGCTTGACGCGCGAGCGCCGCTCGGGGTCGTAGAGGCGGTCGGGGTCCTCGCCGCCCTCGCCCGTGTTCGAGCGGCCGCCGAGGCGGTTCATCGCGATCGCGAGCGTCTCGTGCGCCTCGGCCGAGATCGAGCCGTACGACATCGCGCCGGTGTTGAACCGCTTGACGATCTCGCTGACCGGCTCGACCTCGTCGATCGGCACCGGCTCGCGGTCAGGGTTGAAGCGCAGCAGGCCGCGCAGCGTCATGAGGCGCTGCGACTGCTCGTCGACGCGGCGCGTGTACTGGCGGAAGATGTCCATCCGCCCGGTGCGCGTCGAGTGCTGCAGGCGGAAGACCGTCTCCGGGTCGAAGAGATGCTCCTCGCCGTCGCGGCGCCACTGGTACTCGCCGCCCGTGGTCAGGCGCTGGTGCGGCTTGTGGTTGCCCGACGCCGGGTACGCCTCGGCGTGGCGGGCCGCGACCTCGGCGGCGATGACGTCGAGCCCGATGCCGCCCAGGCGGCTCGTGGTCCCGGTGAAGTAGTCCTCGACGAGGTCGTGGGACAGGCCGACGGCCTCGAAGATCTGCGCACCGCGGTACGACATGATCGTCGAGATGCCCATCTTGCTCATGACCTTGAGCACGCCCTTGCCGAGCGCCTTGATGAGGTTGGCGACGGCCTGCTCGGGCGTGACGTCGAGGTAGCCGCGGCGCGCGAGGTCCTCGACCGTCTCCATGGCGAGGTACGGGTTGACCGCGGCCGCGCCGTAGCCGATGAGCAGCGCGACGTGGTGCACCTCGCGGACGTCGCCGGCCTCGACCAGGAGCGAGATGCGCGTGCGCGTGTGCCGGCGCAGCAGGTGGTGGTGGACGGCGCTCGTGAGCAGCAGCGACGGGATCGGCGCGAGCTCGGAGTCGGAGTCGCGGTCCGAGAGCACGATGTGGGTCGCGCCCTCCTCGATGTGCCGGTCGACCTCCGCGAAGATCTCCTCGAGGCGCTCCTGGAGCGCCTTGCCGCCGCCCGAGACTTCGTACAGGCCCCGCACCGTGACGGCGCGGAAGGTGCCCTCGAGCCGCTCGTCGCGGTCGATGCGCACGATCTTGGCGAGCTGGTCGTTGTCGAGCACCGGGAACGGGAGCACGACCTTGCGCGCGTGCTCCGGGGTGTCCTCGAGCAAGTTCGGCTCGGGACCGATCGCCCCGCCGATCGAGGTGACGAGCTCCTCGCGGATCGCGTCGAGGGGCGGGTTGGTGACCTGCGCGAACATCTGCGTGAAGTAGTCGAACAGCATCCGGGGGCGCTTGGAGAGCACCGCGATCGGTGTGTCCGACCCCATGGCGCCCAGCGGCTCGGCGCCGGTGTTTGCCATGGGCGACAGGATGATCTTGAGCTCCTCGGTGGTGTACCCGAAGGCGCGCTGACGGCGCTGGACCGAGGCCGGGCTGTGGGCCACGTGCTCGCGCTCGGGCAGCGAGTCGAGCGAGATCGACTGCTCGGCGACCCACTGCGCGTACGGGCGCTGGGCGGCGAGCTGCGACTTGACCTCGTCGTCCTCGACGATCCGGCCCTGGCCGGTGTCGACGAGGAACATGCGGCCCGGCTCGAGCCGGCCCTTGCGGATGACCGTGGCGGGGTCGAGGTCGAGCACGCCCGCCTCGGACGCGAGCACGACGAGCCCGTCCTCGGTGACCCAGTAGCGCCCGGGGCGCAGGCCGTTGCGGTCGAGCACCGCGCCCACGAGCGTGCCGTCGGTGAACGTCAGGCACGCCGGGCCGTCCCACGGCTCGATGAGGTTCGCGTGGTACTCGTAGAACGCGCGCCGCGCGGGGTCCATCTCGGCGTGGTTCTCCCACGCCTCGGGGATCATCATGAGCACGGCGTGCGGCAGCGAGCGGCCGCCGAGGTGCAGCAGCTCGAGGACCTCGTCGAAGCTCGCGGAGTCGCTCGAGCCCTCGGTGCACACGGGCAGCAGGGGGCCGAGGTCGCCGAGCGCCTCGCTCGCGAGCGTGCCCTCGCGGGCGGCCATCCAGTTGCGGTTGCCGCGCACGGTGTTGATCTCGCCGTTGTGCGCGATGAGGCGGAACGGCTGCGCGAGCGGCCACGACGGGAACGTGTTGGTCGAGAACCGCGAGTGGACGAGCGCGATCTCCGACGCGTACCGCGGGTCGGACAGGTCCGGGAAGAACGGCTCGAGCTGCGCCGTCGTGAGCATGCCCTTGTAGGTGAGCGTGCGCGCGGACAGCGACGCGAGGAACAGGTCGAGCTCGTTCTGGGCGCGCTTGCGCAGGCGGTAGGCGCGCCGGTCGAGGTCGAGCCCCGCCAGCTCGCGCGACGGGTCGGCGACGACGACCTGGCGGAAGAGCGGCATCGAGGCGCGCGCGGTCGGGCCGACGAGGTCGGCCGTCACGGGCACGTCGCGCCACGCGAGCACGTCGAGCTTCTCCTCGGCCGCGATGGCCTCGAACCGGCGCGCGAGCGCGTCGGCCTCGGCGACGTCGGTCGGGAGGAACGCCATGCCGATCGCGTAGCGGCCCGCGGGCGGGAGCTCCGCGTCGATGACGTCGCGCAGGAACGCGTCCGGGATCTGGGTGAGGATCCCGGCGCCGTCCCCGCTGTCCTCCTCGGCGCCCACGGCGCCGCGGTGGTCGAGGTTGAGCAGCGCCGTGAGGCCCGCGTCCACGATGTCGCGGCCGGGCGTCCCGCGCAGGGTCGCGACGAACGCGACACCGCACGCGTCGTGCTCGGCCGCGGGGTCGTACAGGCCCTGGGCCGAGGGCCGCGCGACCCGATGCTGCGGCGTGGTCATCAACACCGTCCTCCTGCGCCCGCGTGCGGGCGCGTCTGCTTCCTTCGGTGGTCGGGACGTCGTCGGCCCGTGTGGGAATCGGTCCGGTGGCACGGCGCCCGGGGTGGTTCCCGGGCCGTGCCGCCTCAGGCGCGGGCTGCCGTGCCGGGGTCGGGCCCGGCGGCCTGCGCGTCCTCACCGGCGTCGCCGGTGCTCGTGGTGTCCTCGTCCTCGTCCTCCGCCTGCGCGGGCCGCTCACGGCCCGGCAGCTCGACGCCGTCCTCCCGCCCCGGGCGGAGCCGGCCGACGAGAAAGAACGCGACCAGGGCACCGAGGCCGACGACGATCGACGTCCACACGTTCAGCCGGAGCCCGAGCACGTGCTCGGCGGTGTCGATGCGGAGCATCTCGATCCACACCCTGCCGAGGGTGTAGAGCGCGACGTACGCCCAGAATACCCGCCCATGACCGAGCCTGTACCGGCGGTCGAGCCACACGAGAACGGCGGCCGCGGCGAGGTTCCACAGCAGCTCGTAGAGGAACGTCGGGTGGAACAGCGTCCCCTCCGCGAACGACGTGCCGGTCGTGCGGTTGAGGTGGTCGATGACCTCGGGCGAGATCTCGAGCCCCCAGGGCAGGGTCGTGGGCGCGCCGAACAGCTCCTGGTTGAACCAGTTGCCGAGGCGGCCCACCGCCTGCGCGACCAGGAGCCCGGGCGCGAGCGCGTCGGCGAACGCGGGCAGCCGCACGCCGAGGCGCCGGCAGCCGATCCATGCGCCGACCGCGCCGAGCGCGACCGCGCCCCAGATGCCCAGGCCGCCCTCCCAGACGTACAGGGCGCGCACGGGATCGCCGTCGGGGCCCCAGTACGGGTCGGGCGTCGAGATCACGTGGTAGAGCCGGCCGCCGACGATGCCGAAGGGCACGGCCCAGAAGGCGATCTCGAGCACGTCGTCGGGGTCGCCGCCGCGCGCGGCCCACCGGCGCCCCGTGATCCAGATCGCGACCGCGATGCCCGCGAGGATCGCCAGGGCGTAGGCGCGCACGGGCACGGGCCCGAGGTACCAGGTGTGCTGGTCCGGGCTCGGGATCGACGCCGCGAGCCCCGGCAGGGCCGTGGCGAGCGCGCCCGTCACGGGACGGCCTCGGGCGTCGTGGCGCGGGCGCGCGCGACGCCGTCCGCGAGCTCGCCCGTGAGGCGCCGGAGCGCGTCGAGGCGGGCCGGCCACGGGGCGTCGTCGAGCAGCGTGCGCACGAGCGCCGACCCGACGATGACGCCGTCTGCGTAGCGCCCGACCTCGGCGGCCTGGTCCCCCGTGGAGACGCCGAGGCCGACGCACACGTGCGGCGCGCCGGCCGCGCGCGTGTCGGCCACGAGCCGCTCGGCGCGCGAGCCGACGCTCGCGCGCGCCCCCGTGACGCCCATGGTCGACGCGGCGTACACGAAGCCGCGCGACGCGCGGGCGGTGAGGCGCAGGCGCTCGGTCGTCGAGCTCGGCGCGACGAGGAAGACGCGGTCGAGACCGTGCGCGTCGGAGGCCGCGATCCACTCGCCGGCCTCGTCGGGGATGAGGTCCGGGGTGATGAGCCCGGCACCGCCCGCCGCGGCGAGGTCGCGCGCGAACGCGTCGACGCCGTAGCGCAGCACGGGGTTCCAGTAGCTCATCACGAGGGCGGGCACGCGGCCGCCCGAGTGCCGGGCGACGGCCTCGACGAGCGTGAGGACGTCGCGCACGCGGGTGCCGCCCTCCAGCGCGGCCTCGGCCGCCCGCTGGATGACCGGGCCGTCCATGACCGGGTCGGTGTAGGGGACGCCGACCTCGACGACGTCCACGCCGGCGTCGACCATCGCGAGGGCGGCCTCGACCGAGCGCGGCACGTCGGGGAAGCCGACCGGGAGGTAGCCGACGAGCGCGGCGCGACCCTGGTCGCGCAGCTCGGACAGGCGGGTCGCGGTCCGCGACGTGGTGACCGGGGCGCTCACAGGTTGCCCTCCTCGCTCGTGACCGTCTCGACGACGGCCTCGTCCCCGCCGACGTCGTCGAGCAGCCCGAACCAGCGCGCGGCCGTGGCCACGTCCTTGTCCCCGCGGCCCGAGAGGTTGACGAGGACCACCAGGTCGGTCCGGCCCTCGGCGACCGCCGCGCGCCCGACGCGCAGCGCGCCGGCGAGCGCGTGCGCGGACTCGATGGCGGGGATGATCCCCTCGGTGCGGCACAGGAGCCGGAACGCCTCCATGGCCTCGTCGTCGGTCACCGGCTCGTACGTCGCGCGGCCCATGTCGTGGAGCCACGCGTGCGCGGGCCCGACGCTCGGGTAGTCGAGGCCGGCCGAGACGGAGTGGCTCGGCAGCGTCTGCCCGTCGTCGTCCTGCAGCAGGTACGACCGGGCGCCGTGCAGCACGCCGGGCGCGCCGCCGGAGAAGCGGGCCGCGTGGCGGCCGGTCTCGACGCCCTCGCCGCCGGCCTCGAAGCCGTGGAGGGCCACGCCCTCGTCGTCGAGGAAGGCGTTGAAGATGCCCAGGGCGTTGGACCCGCCGCCGACGCACGCGGCGACGGCGTCGGGCAGCCGGCCGACGCGCTCGAGCACCTGCTCGCGCGCCTCCTCGCCGATGATGCGGTGGAACTCGCGCACCATCTCGGGGAACGGGTGCGGGCCGGTGACGGTGCCCAGCAGGTAGTGCGTGGTCTCGACGTTGGTGACCCAGTCGCGCAGCGCCTCGTTGATCGCGTCCTTGAGCGTGCGCGTGCCGATCGTCACGGGCACGACCTCGGCTCCGAGCAGGCGCATGCGCGCGACGTTGAGGGCCTGTCGGCGCGTGTCCTCCTCGCCCATGTACACGACGCACTCGAGCCCGAGCAGCGCGGCGGCCGTCGCGGTCGCGACGCCGTGCTGGCCCGCGCCCGTCTCGGCGATGACGCGCGTCTTGCCCATGCGCTTGACGAGCAGCGCCTGGCCGAGCACGTTGTTGATCTTGTGCGAGCCCGTGTGGTTGAGGTCCTCGCGCTTGAGCAGGATCCGGACGTCGCCCGGAGCGCCGCCCGCGTGCTCGGCGAAGCGCGGCACCTCGGTCAGCGGCGACGGGCGCCCGGTGTACTCGCGGTGCAGGCGCGCGAGCTCGTCGCGGAAGACGGGGTCGCCGAGCGCCTTGCGGTACTCGGTCTCGAGCTCGTCGAGCGCCGAGATCAGGGCCTCGGGCACGAAGCGACCGCCGAACTCGCCGAAGTACGGTCCGGGCTGGTCGGCGAGGCGGCCGAGCACCTGGTGCGCCAGGGTCTCGGTCAGCGCGTCGCGCACGGGCTCGCTCGAGGGCACGGGTGGTTCTCCTTGGACGGGGGCGGGCAGGGACGTCACGGCTGGGCCGCGGGGCGCACCGACCACAGGGCCGGGTGCTGCCCGGCGGCGACCAGGTCCGCCACGGACTGCCGGGGCGCGGCGTCGGTCACGAGCGCCTCCCCCACGAGGACGGCGTGCGCGCCGGCGCGCGCGTACTCCATGACGTCGTGCGGCCCGCGCACGCCGGACTCGGCGACGCGCACGACGTCGTCGGGGA
Source organism: Isoptericola variabilis 225 (assembly GCF_000215105.1). GTDB lineage: Bacteria > Actinomycetota > Actinomycetes > Actinomycetales > Cellulomonadaceae > Isoptericola > Isoptericola variabilis_A. Next base: position 1,585,815 of record NC_015588.1, on the reverse strand, counting down.
TGTGCGGGGCGAGGCGCGCGAAGGTGCTGCGGTCGACCTCGAGCGTCTTGAGGTCGCGCGCGTTGACGCCGACGATCCGGGCACCGGCGTCGAGCGCGCGGTGCACCTCCTCGACCGTGTGGGCCTCGACGAGCGCCGTCATGCCGAGCGAGTGCACGCGCTCGACGAGCGACGTCAGCACGGTCTGCTCGAGCGCGGCGACGATGAGCAGGACGAGGTCCGCGCCGTGGGCGCGGGCCTCCCACACCTGGTACGGGGTGACGACGAAGTCCTTGCGCAGCACCGGCACGTCGACCCGGGCGCGCACGGCGTCGAGGTCCGCCAGGCTGCCGCGGAACCGGCGCTCCTCCGTGAGGACGGAGATCGCGCTCGCGCCGCCCTGGGCGTACTCGACCGCGAGCGCCGCGGGGTCCGTGATCGGGGCGAGCGCGCCCTTGCTCGGGCTCGAGCGCTTGACCTCGGCGATCACGGCGACGCGGTCCTCGGACAGCAGCCGGCTGCAGCACTCGAGCGCCCCGGGCACGCGGGCGGCGCGCTCCTTGAGCTCGTCGAGCGAGGTGCGCGCCTGGCGCACGGCGAGGTCCTCGCGGACCCCCGCGACGATGTCCTCCAGGACCGTCATGCTCTACCTCCCCGTGGCGCCGGTGCGTTCTCGTCGGTGCTGACATCGTAGGCCCGTCTCAGAGTGAGACCGACCACGGCTCCGCAGTGCGAGACGGCGCGGCCGCCCGGGGGTGTCAGTGGCGGTGGCCGGAGGACTGGCGCTGCGGGGTCACGCCGGGCTTCGCCTGCCCGTAGCCCATGTTGCGCAGGACGAGCCCGGCGAGGCACGCGAGCAGCACGACGCCCATGCCGACCCAGAAGATCACGGCCTGCGCGACGACGACGCCGATCGCCGCGACGAGCGCACCGAGCATGATCCCGATCATCGCGGTCCAGGCCGCGACCGTGTGGCCGTGGTTGGTGGGCGGGACGGCCGGCGGGAGGTAGGCGATCTCGGCGTTCGACTTGTCGGTCATGGGTGGCTTTGCCTTTCGTGACGTGGTGCGGTCCCAGCCTATCGGTCCGCGGACGGGTCGGTGCCGCGCGACAGCGCGTCCCAGTCGTCGTGCGCGTCCGGTGCGTCACCCCCCGCGCCGTCGCCGGCGGCCGGGCCTGCGTCAGGTGCGTCCGTGCCCGTCGACGACACGCTCGTGCCGGCCCCACGATCGCTCCCCACGTGGGGGCGCCGAGCGCGGCGAGCGCCGCGGCGGACGACGACGAGGACGCCGACGGCGGCGGCGAGCCACGGCCAGGGCGTGAGGGCGACCGGCGAGGCGAGGTCGGTGACGCCCGTCGCGTCGGTCGTGCCGGTGGTCGTCGCGGGGACCGGGTCGGCGAGCACGGCCGCGGCCGACGCGGTGACCAGGACGCCCGCGAGCGCGGTCACCCCCAGGGCGAGCCAGCGCGCGACCCGCCCGGCGATCGCGAGCACGAGGCCCGCCGCGAGCACGACGAGCCCGGCCGCGCCGACGCGGGGGCGGCCGTCGTGCCCGCGACCTCGACCGCGACGTCGGCCTCGAGCGCCGTGGAGACGCTCGTGCGGACCCACGTCGGCACGGCGGTGCCGAGCGCCGCTCCGCCGAGCGCCACGAGGAGCCACACGGCGCGGGACCGTGAGCGCAGCGCGGGGCTCACAGCGAGCCGAACCTCGCGGCGAGCTGGACGGCGCGCACCGCGGCCGCCGCCTTGTTGCGCGACTCGGCGTACTCGAGCGCCGGGACCGAGTCGGCGACGATGCCGCCCCCCGCCTGGACGGAGGCGCGCCCGTCGCGGATGAACGCGGTGCGGATGGCGATGGCCATGTCCATGTTGCCGCCGAGGTCGAAGTACCCGACGGTGCCGCCGTAGATGCCGCGCGACGCCGGCTCGAGCTCGTCGATGAGGGCGATCGCGCGCGGCTTCGGCGCCCCGGACAGCGTCCCGGCCGGGAACGTCGCGCGCAGCGCGTCGAGCGCGGTCGCGCCGGGCCGCAGCCGTCCCACGACGGTCGAGCACAGGTGCATGATGTGGCTGAACCGGCGCGTGGCCATGAACTCGACGACCTCGACGCTCGTCGGCTCGCACACCTTGACCAGGTCGTTGCGCGACAGGTCGACGAGCATGAGGTGCTCGGCGCGCTCCTTGGGGTCGGCGAGCAGCTCCTCGCCGAGCGCCACGTCCTCCTCGACCGTCGCCCCGCGCGGGCGCGAGCCCGCGATGGGGTACGTCGTCACGTGGCCCTCGGTGACCTTGACGAGCGTCTCGGGGCTCGAGCCGACGACCGCGAAGTCGCGGCCGGCCGGGTCGGTGAGGTGGAAGTAGTACATGTACGGGCTGGGGTTGATCGTCCGCAGCGCCCGGTACACGTCGAGCGGGTCGGCAGGGCAGTCGAGGTCGAGCCGCTGGGACAGCACGACCTGGAAGACCTCGCCGTCGCGGATGGCCTCCTGACCCGCGCGGACGGCGGCCTCGAACTCGTCGCGCGTCGAGCGGAACTCGAGCTCGGGCACGACGACGTCGGCCTCGTCGCGCAGGATCGTCCGCACGCCCGGCGCCGGCGCGGCGAGGCGGGCGGCGAGGGCGTCGAGCCGCGCGACGGCGTCCGCGTGCGCCTCGTCGACGCGCTCGTCGGTGTCGTCGGCGTTGATCGCGTTGGCCACGAGCCAGACCGAGCCGGTGTGGTGGTCGACCGCGACGAGGTCCGTGGCGAGGCACAGCGTGAGCTCGGGCACGCCGAGCTCGTCGGGCGCGGTCGCGGGCAGCGTCGGCTCCCAGTGCCGCACGACGTCCCACCCCAGGGCGCCCGCCATGCCGCCCGTGAGCGGCGGCAGACCCTCGATCGGCGGCGTGCGCAGCGCCTCGAGCGTCGCGCCGAGGACGTCGAGCACGTCGCCCGACGTCGGCACGCCGACCGGGACGTCGCCCGTCCAGACGGCCTGGCCGCCGTCGGAGCTCAGCGTGGCGCGGGACGCGACGCCGACGAACGACCAGCGCGACCACACGCCCGACGCCTCGGCCGACTCGAGCACGAACGTGCCCGGGCGCCCCTGCGCGAGCGTCCGGTACAGGCCGACGGGCGTGACGTCGTCGGCGAGCACCCGACGCACGACGGGGATGACGCGCCGGTCGCGCGCGAGCTCGCGGAACGTCTCGAGCCGCGGCCAGGTCGCGCCCCAGGCGAGGTCGTCCGCGGTCGGGGCGGGGCTGAACGTGTCCGCGGTCACCGGTCCTCCTCGACGACGGCGGGCAGCTCGCCGCCCGCCTCGAAGCACGTGCGCGCACCCGTGTGGCACGCGGCGCCCACCTGGTCGACCTTGACGAGCAGCGCGTCGCCGTCGCAGTCGATCGCGACCGACCGCACGTGCTGGACGTGGCCCGAGGTGTCCCCCTTGCGCCAGTACTCCTGCCGCGAGCGGCTCCAGAACGTGACGCGGCCGGTCGTCAGGGTGCGGTGCAGGGCCTCGTCGTCCATCCAGCCGAGCATGAGCACCTCGCCGGTGTCGTGCTGCTGCACGATCGCGGCGACGAGGCCGGCGTCGTCACGCTTGAGGCGCGCCGCCACGGCGGGGTCGAGCGGGCTGTCGATCAGGTCAGGCACGCGGGTCATCCTCCCACGTCGGGCGGGCGGCCGGGGTCACCGGGTCTGCGCGACCCAGCTCGCGTGCATGCGCGCGTACACACCGCCCGCGGCGGCGAGCTCGTCGTGCGGGCCGACCTCGACGACGTTCCCCTCGTCGACCACGACGACGAGGTCGCTGGCCTCCGCGGTCGACAGGCGGTGCGCGATCGTGATCGTCGAGCGTCCCGAGGTCAGCGTGTCGAGGGCGCGCGCGATGCGGACCTCGGTCGCCGGGTCGACCGCGGACGTCGCCTCGTCGAGCACGAGGAGGTCGCCGGCCGCGAGGTAGGCGCGCGCCATCGCGACGAGCTGGCGCTCCCCCGCGCTGAGCGACTCCCCGCGCTGCCCGACGTCGGTGTCGAGGCCCGCGGGCAGGTCCTCCACCCAGTCGGTGAGGCCGAGGGCGTCGAAGGCCTCGCGGACCCGCTCGCGCACGGCCGGGTCGTCGGCGCCCGCGGGCGGGAGGTCGCGCAGCCCGTAGGCGACGTTCTGCGCGACCGTCCCGTCGAAGAGGAAGCCCTCCTGCGGCACGAGCACCACGCGCTCGCGCAGCGAGTCGAGCCGGATGTCGCGCAGGTCGACGCCGTCGAGGAGCACCTGGCCCTCGGTCGGGTCCATGAGGCGGGCGACCAGCTTGGCGATCGTCGTCTTGCCCGAGCCTGTCTGCCCGACCACCGCGACCTTGGTGCGGGCGGGGAGCTCGAGGTCGACGCCGTGGAGCACCTCGGGCCCGTCGGGGTAGGCGAACCGCACGCCGCGCAGGCTCACCGCGGCGGGGCCGCGCGGGCTGACGACGCCGCGCTCGCCCGGGTCGGCGACGTCGACGGGGGTCTCGACGACGGCGAGCACGCGCCGCCAGCCGGCGATCGCGTTCTGCAGCTCGTTGAGGATCTCCGTGGCCATCTGCACCGGACCGGTGAACAGCTGCACGAGGAAGAGGAACGCCACGAGCTGGCCCGCGCTGAGCCCGCCGCCCACGCCGAGGTGCGAGCCCACGACCACGACGACCGCGAGCACGACGTTCGCCATGAGCGTGCCGGACGAGAACACGCTCGCGACGAGCACCTGGGCGTGCGCCTGCGCCCGCCGCGTGGCGTCGATGGCGGCGTCGACGCGCCGGCCGGTCCGGTCGGCGACGCCGTACGCGCGGACGGTCTCGGCACCGACGACGGCCTCGGAGATCGCGCCGAGCATCGCGCCCGTGCGGGCGCGGACCGCGCCGTACGCCCGGCTGACGTACCGCTGCGCGGTGCGCAGCACGAGGAACAGCGGCACGAAGCACGCCCACACCACGAGGGTGAGCTGCCACGAGTAGACCGCCATGAGCACGGTCGCGACGATCACCTGGAGCGTCGAGACGAGCAGCATGATGCCGCCCCACTGGACGAACAGCGAGATCGTGTCGACGTCGCTCGTCACGCGCGAGACGAGCGCGCCGCGCCGCTCCGTCCCCTGCGACAGGGTCGACAGGTCGTGCACGTGGCGGAACGCGCGCACGCGCAGGCTCGCGAGCCCCGCCTCGGTCGAGCGGAACAGCCGCACGTTGACGAGCGCCGAGCAGAGCCCGGCGACGAGGATCGCGCCCGCCGCGACCGCGGCCATGAGCGCGACGCGGCCGGCGTCCGGGCCGCCCGTGGACAGGATGCCGTCGTCGATCGTGCGCTGGACCGCGATCGGCACGACGACGCGGCCCGCGGCGGCGAGCACCGCGAGCGCGAGCGTGAGCCACAGGCCGTCCACGATCTGCGGCGAGATCTGCACGCCGCGGCGCAGCGTCGCCAGGACGCCGAGCTCGCTCGCCGTCGCGATGCGCGAGTCGCTCACCGGGCCACCTCCTCGGGCTCGTCGCTGTCGAGGGCCACCAGGTCGTCCACCGGGTCGACCTGCTCGCCCGCGGCGCGCTCGTCCGCGAGCTCGCGCGCCCGGCGCGCCGTCTCCTCCTCGTACGCCGTGGCGAGCTCGCGGTACCCGGGGTCCCGCGCGAGCAGCTCGGCGTGGGTCCCGACGTCGACCACGCGGCCGCCCTCGAGGTGCACGACGACGTCCGCGAGCGCCACCGACGACATGCGGTAGGCGACCATGACGACGGTCGTGGCCCGCCGGCCGCTCGCCGTCCGCTCGGCCGCGAGCCCGGCGAGGATGTCCTGCTCGACGCGCGGGTCGACGGCGCTCGTCGCGTCGTCGAGCACGAGCAGCCGGGGGCGGCGCACGAGCGCGCGGGCGATCGCGAGGCGCTGGCGCTGGCCGCCGGACAGGTTGGCGCCGCGCTCGCCCAGCGGGGCGTCGAGGCCGTCCGGGAGCGCGCGCACCACGCCGTCGACGCGCGCGAGGCGCAGCGCCTCCCACACCTGCTCGTCGCTCGGGGCGCCGGGGGCGCCGTCGTCGGCGAGCGTGACGTTGGCGCGCACGGTGTCCTCGAAGACGAACGTCTGCTGCGCCACGAGCGCGACCTGGGCGGGCACCTCGCCGTCGGCGAGCGTGCGCACGTCGACGCCGTCGAGCAGCACGCGCCCGCGCGTCGGGTCGCTGAGCCGCGCGAGCAGCGAGACCAGGGTCGTCTTGCCGCTGCCCGTGGTGCCCACGATCGCGACGGTCGAGCCCGGCTCGACGTCGAGCGTGACGTCGTCGACCAGCGTCGCGGTCCGGCCGGCCGCCGGGACGTCGACGCCGACGTGCTCGAGGCGGACCGCCAGCCCGCCCTCGCGCCGCGGCAGGGGTGCGCTGCCGGGCTCGATCGAGCCGCGGGCGTCGAGCACGCGGGCGATGCGCTCGTACCCGACGAGGCCGCGCGGCAGCTCGCCGAGGACCCAGCCGAAGGCGCGCACCGGGACCGCCATGATCGTCAGGAGGTACCCCGCGGTGACGACGTCGCCGGCGTCGACCGCCCCGCTCGCGGCACGCCAGGCGCCGACGCCGAGCACGAGCAGCGTGCCGAGCGACGGGAGGAGCTCGATGACCGGGTCGAAGATCGCGCGCACCGTCCCGACCCGCACGTTCGCCGCCCGCAGCGCGTCGGTGCGCGCGGCGAAGCGCTCCTCCTCGCGGTCGGCCGTGCCGAGGGACTTGACGAGCAGCGCGGCCTCGAAGCTCTCGTGCGCGACGTCGGCCACCTCGGCGCGCAGCTGCTGGGCGCGCGTCGCGGCCGGCGACATGTACTTCTGGAACACGAGGTTCGCGCCGATCGCGGCGGGGATGACGAGCAGCGCGGCCGCGGCGAGCCACAGGTCGATGCGCACGAGCATGACCGTCGCCACGCCGATCATGACGACGACGCCGAGCGCGAACGGCAGCGGGTTGAACACGCCCGTCGCGGCCTCGACGTCGGCGCTCGCGTTGGACAGCAGCTGGCCCGTGGGGTGGGAGCGGTGCCACGACATCGGCAGGCGCAGGTACTGGCGCGTCACGCCGCGACGGTGGTGCGCCTGGATGTTCGCGTACCCGAAGCCCGCGAAGATGCGCCGCGCGGCGACCGACAGGGCGAGCGTGAGCGCGACCGCGCCGAGCACGAGCCCGGCCTGCCAGATGCGCGCCTGCGCCTGCGGGTCCCCGCCGATCGCGGGCACGACGACGGCGTCCGTGGCCCAGCCGACGGACCGGCTCACCGCGACCGTCGCGGCGCCGAAGAGGGCCGAGGCCAGGACGGCGACCACGTAGACGCGCGGCTCGGAGCGCATGCCGCGCCACATGAGCGCGGCCGAGCGCCGGACCCGCGACCCGGTGAGGGCGGCGGGGCGGGGTGCGTCGGCCATCAGCGGACCTCGACGCCGGCCGCGCGCATGGCGTCCTTGACCTGGGCAACCGTGAGGACGCCGAAGTGGAAGACGCTCGCGGCGAGCACCGCGTCCGCGCCGGCGCGCGCCGCCGCGACGAAGTGCTCGGGCGTGCCGGCCCCGCCCGAGGCGACGAGCGGCACGTCGACGCGCGCCCGCACCGCCTCGATCATCTCCAGGTCGAAGCCCGCCGTCGTGCCGTCCGCGTCCATCGAGTTGAGCAGGATCTCGCCCGCGCCCAGCCGCGCGGCCCGCTCGGCCCACTCGACCGCGTCGATGCCCGTGCCGCGGCGGCCGCCGTGCGTCGTGACCTCGTAGCCCGACGGCGTCGTGACCTCGCCCGTGACGCGCCGCGCGTCGACCGACAGCGTGAGGACCTGCCGGCCGAAGCGCTCGGCGATCTCGGCGACGAGCTCGGGGCGCGCGATCGCGGCCGTGTTGACGCCCACCTTGTCGGCGCCCGCGCGCAGCAGCCGGTCGACGTCCTCGGTCGAGCGGACGCCGCCGCCGACCGTGAGCGGGACGAAGACCTGCTCGGCCGTGCGGCGCACGACGTCGACCATGGTCTCGCGCCCGCCCGACGACGCGGACACGTCGAGGAAGGTCACCTCGTCGGCGCCCTCGGCGTCGTACCGGGACGCGAGCTCGACGGGGTCGCCCGCGTCGCGGAGGTTCTCGAAGTTGACGCCCTTGACCACCCGGCCGGCGTCGACGTCGAGGCACGGGATCACACGGACGGCGACGGACATGCGTGGCTTCACCCCTGGGCGTTGTCGGAGGACTCGGCAGGCTCCTGCGCGGACGGCTCGGGCGGGTCGACCACCGGACGGTGGGCGTCGAGGATGTCGACCACGTACACGAGCGTCTCGTCGGCGAGGTCGCTGGTGGTGCCACCGTATCCGAGGTGGGGCGGCACCACGAGCAGCACCTGCGAGCCGACGGTCTGCTCGAGCAGCCCCTGGTCCCAGCCCTCGACGAGCTGCCCGACGCCGATCGTCACCGTCTGGGGCGGCGTGCCCGGCGACCACGTCGTGTCGAAGACCGAGCCGTCGCTCCACCGCACCGCGGTGAAGCGGACGGTGAGGACGTCGCCGATGCGCACCTGCGGCCCCGTCCCGCGCACGAGCGGGGCGATCACGAGGTCGCCCGGCGGCTCGGCGTCGGCCGGGACCGAGACGGTCGGGGCGCCGTCGGCGGTGCGGCTCACGGCGGGCAGGCCCGCGGCCGGCTCGACCTCGCTGCCGGTCGCACGGGTCGGCAGGACGTCGACGACGAGCACCACGGGCACCCCGTCGTCCTCGTCGAGCACGAGCACCCGGGCACCGGCGCGCTGCCCGCGCAGCGTCTCGTACAGGTTCGGGCCGAGCGCGCTCTCGGACATGGTCGTCCAGGTCGGCGCGTCGGCCCACGTGTCCTGGATCACCGAGCGGTCGCGGCCGTCCTCGGCGTACAGGTGCAGCAGCATCGGCCGGCCCTCCTCGACGGGGTCGCCCGTGCCCGACCACACGGTGCGTGCGCCGGGACGGGTCACCGCGAACGGCGTCGCGTAGTCGAGGACCGGCCGCTCGCGGGACGAGCCGGCGACCTGGACGGGGGCCTGGCTCGGCGCGGGCGACGGCGCGACTTCGGCGAGGACCGACGACACGGCCCCGCAGCCCGTGAGCGCGAGGGCACCCACGAGCACGGCGGTGAGCGTCAGGGCGAGTCGGCGGAGCACCGCGACAGTCTGCCACGGCCCGGCCGGGTGCCCTCACATCGACTCGATGAGCCGCTCGACGCGCTCGTCGACGCTGCGGAACGGGTCCTTGCACAGGACCGTGCGCTGGGCCTGGTCGTTGAGCTTGAGGTGCACCCAGTCGACCGTGTAGTCGCGCCGCGCCTCCTGGGCCGCGCGCACGAAGTCGCCGCGCAGCTTGGCCCGCGTGGTCTGCGGCGGGATCGCGGTCGACTCGAAGATCTCGACGTCGGTCGTGACGCGCTCGACCATCCCCCGCGCGACGAGGAGGTTGTACAGGCCCTCGGTCCGGGAGATGTCGTGGTACGCCAGGTCGAGGCGGGCGACGCGCGGGTCGTCCAGAGCGAGCCCGTGCTTGGCCCGGTACCGCTCGATGAGGCGCAGCTTGATGACCCAGTCGAGCTCGCGCTCCACGAGCGACAGGTCGCCCGTCTCGAGCGCGCGCAGCCCGCGCTCCCACAGGTCGAGGACCTGCTTGACGACGGGGGTCGGGTCGAGGTGGGCGTCGACGTGCTCGCGCACCCGCTGGAAGTACTCGGCCTGGATGTCGACCGCCGTCGCCGTGCGCCCGCTCGCGAGCTGCACCGGGTGCAGGCCCGTGCGGTCGTGGCTGATCTCCCGGATGGCGCGGATCGGGTTCTCGAGCGTGAGGTCGCGCATGGGCACGCCGGCCTCGACGAGGCGCAGGACCAGGTCCGTCGCACCCACCTTGAGCATCGTCGTCGGCTCGGCCATCGACGAGTCGCCCACGATGACGTGCAGCCGCCGGTAGCTCTCGGCGTCGGCGTGCGGCTCGTCGCGCGTGTTGATGATGGGCCGCGAGCGGGTCGTCGCGCTCGAGACCGCCTCCCAGATGTGGTCGGCGCGCTGCGACAGGCAGTACACCGCGCCGCGCGGCGTCGCGAGCACCTTCCCGGCGCCCGTGAGCACCTGCCGCGTGATGAGGAACGGCACCAGCACCTCGGACAGGCGCGAGAAGTCGCCCTGGCGGCGCACGAGGTAGTTCTCGTGGCAGCCGTACGAGTTGCCCGCCGAGTCGGTGTTGTTCTTGAACAGGTGCACCTTGCCGGGCAGGCCCTCGTGCTCGAGGCGCTGCTGCGCGTCCGCGACCAGGCCCTCGAGGATGCGCTCGCCCCCGCGGTCGTACGCGACGAGCTGGCGCACGTCGTCGCACTCGGCCGTGGCGTACTCGGGGTGCGAGCCGACGTCGAGGTAGAGGCGCGAGCCGTTGCGCAGGAACACGTTCGACGAGCGTCCCCACGCGACGACCTTGCGGAAGAGGTACCGGGCGACCTCGTCCGCCGACAGCCCGCGGCCGTCCTCGGCGGCGCACGTCACCCCGTACTCGGTCTCCAGACCGAAGATCCTGCGGTCCATGCCGGCTCCTCCCCTCGCGCGGTCCACGGTGCTGCGCCGCCTCAGCCCTCGGGCGGCGCGAGCAGGTCGGCGAGCGACGCCCCGCTCACGCGCCGGAACGCCCGGCGCGGGCGGCGGCGGTCGAGCACGGCGACCTCGAGCTGGGTCGGCGGGATCTCGCGCTCGGAGCCCTCGGCGACGACGTTGCCGTCCGGCCCGACCGCCCCGAGCGTGCGCACGGCCAGGCGCAGCACCTCGTCGAGCGGCATGTCGGGCTGCCACCCGTCCGCGACCCGGGCGCCGAGCTGCTCGGCCTGGCCGCCCATGACGACGTGGCCGTGCTCGTCGGCGACCGAGCCGTCGTACGACAGCCGGTAGATCTGGTCCTCGGCCGACGTCGCGCCGACCTCGGCGACCACGAGCTCGACCTCGAGCGGCTTCGACTCGGTGGTGAACACGGTCCCGAGCGTCTGCGCGTACGCGTTGGCGAGGCCGCGCGCGGTGACGTCGGTGCGGTCGTAGGAGTAGCCGCGCAGGTCCGCGTAGCGCACGCCCGCGACCCGCAGGTTCTCGAACTCGTTGTACTTGCCCACCGCCGCGAACGCGATGCGGTCGTAGATCTCGGAGATCTTGTGCAGCGCGCGCGACGGGTTCTCGGTCGCGAACGCGATGCCGTCGTCGTAGGCGAGCACGACGACCGAGCGTCCGCGGGCGATGCCCTTGCGCGCGAAGTCCGCCCGGTCCTTCATCAGCTGCTCGGGCGAGACGTAGAACGGCATGGTCATGCGCGGGCACCTCCCCGGTCCTCGTCGCCGCGGCGCCCCGCGAGGATCTGCTCGACGAGCGTCGAGAGCTCGTCGTCGTCGACCCGGCGGTAGCCGTCGGCCGTCACGGTCGCCACGACCGGCCAGATGCGCCGGACGGTGTCCGGGCCGCCCGTGGCGCTGTCGTCGTCGGCGGCGTCGTAGAGCGCCTCGACCGCCACGCGCACGGCCTGCTCGGCGTCGAGCCCGCGGCGCCACAGCTTCTTCAGGGCGCCGCGCGCGAAGACCGAGCCCGAGCCGACGCTGTGGTGGTCGTGCTCCTCGTAGCGCCCGCCCGTGACGTCGTAGCTGAAGATGCGCCCGAGGCCGCGCTCGAGGTCGTAGCCGCCGAACAGCGGCACCACGGCGAGGCCCTGGAGCGCCAGGGACAGGTTGCCGCGGATCATCGTGGACAGCCGGTTCGCCTTGCCGTCGAGCGACATGACCGAGCCCTCGATCTTCTCGTAGTGCTCCAGCTCGAGCTGGAACAGCCGCACGAGCTCGACCGCGATGCCGGCCGAGCCGGCGATCCCCACGGCCGAGTACTCGTCGGCCGGGAAGACCTTCTCGATCTCGCGGCTCGCGATCATGTTGCCCTGCGTCGCGCGCCGGTCGCCCGCCATGACGACGCCGCGCGGGCCGTCCTCGGGCCCGAACGTCAGCGCGACGATCGTCGTCGCGTGCGGCGCCAGGCCCGAGGCGCTCACGCCCGCGCCTCCGCCGGACGCGGCGAGGCGGCGCCCGGGCAGCAGGTCGGGCGCGTGGTCGGCGAGGAAGTCCACGAAGGACGACGATCCCGGGCGCAGGAACGCGTCCGGGAGCCGTCCTGAGGTGTCAGCGCTGGTCATGAGGGCTCACTGACCGCCCTTCTGGACGAAGCCGCGGACGAACGACTCGGCGTTCGTCTCGAGCACCTCGTCGATCTCCTCGAGCAGGGCGTCCACCTCGGCGTCGCGCTCGTTCGCCTGCGGCGCGGCAGGTGCCGGCGCGTCCGCGTCGTCGTCGGGCGTACGGTCATCGTGCTGCGGGTTGACCCGTTCCTGACCGGCCATGGTCCGCCTCCTTCGCTCGGTCCTGCGATGAAGTGTCGCGAACGTCAGCCTATGCGCTGGGACGCCCGCCGTGGGTCCGGCGGGGCGGCGTGTGCGCCCAGGGCTGAAACCTTCACCCCTCGCCGCGCAGGCCCTTGAGCAGCGCGGCCGCGTCCGGGCTGGCGTCGAGCAGCGCGCCGATGTGCCGGCGCGTGCCGCGCGTGGGGTCGAGCATGGGCACGCGCTGCAGCGCCGTCGCGCCGGGCACGTCGAAGATGACCGAGTCCCAGCTCGCGGCCGAGACCTCGCCTGCGTACCGGGCCATGACCTCGCCGCGGAACCAGGCGCGCGTGTCGGCGGGCGGGTGGTGCACCGCGTGGGTCACCTGCTCCTCCTCGACGAGCCGCTCGACCGCGCCCGAGGCCACGAGGCGGTGGTAGATGCCGCGCTCGGGCCGCACGTCGGACCACTGCAGGTCCATCGCGTGCAGCCGCGGGTGGTCCCAGTCGAGCCCGTCGCGCGCGCGCAGGCCCTCGAGCAGGCGCCGCTTGGCGACCCACTCGACCTCGCGCGCGCACGACGCCGGGTGGGTGCCGAGGCGGTGCAGCACGGAGCGCCAGCGGTCGAGCACCTCGTCCGACGCCTCGTCCGACCCGAGCGCGACGAGCGCGCGGGCCACGACGTCCGCGTAGGCCTCCTGGACCTCGAGCGCGGTCCGCCGCGTGCCGTCGGCGAGCTCGAGCGGCAGCGAGAGCCCGAGGTCGCGCGAGACCCGCTGGACGTCGCCGACCGGGTCGGCGAGCCGCAGCGCGGCGAGCTCGGCGCGCGCCGGCACCCCGGCGTCGGCCAGCTGGTCCAGGTGCTCGAGCACCCACAGCACGAGCGACGTCGTGCCGAGCTTGAGGTAGGTCGCGACCTCGAAGTGGTTCGCGTCGCCGAGGATGAGGTGCAGCCGCCGCCACCGCGTGCGGTCGGCGTGCGGCTCGTCGCGCGTGTTGACGATCGGGCGACGCAGCGTCGTCTCGAGCCCGACCTCGGCCTCGATGTAGTCGGCCCGCTGCGACAGCTGGTAGCCGGCCTCGGCGCCCGTCGGGCCGAGGCCCACGCGGCCCGACCCGGCGAAGACCTGCCGCGTCACGAGGAACGGCGTGAGCAGCTCGGCGAGCGTGCCGAACGGCAGCGCGCGGTCGACGAGGTAGTTCTCGTGCGTGCCGTAGCTCGCGCCCTTGCCGTCGACGTTGTTCTTGTAGAGCACGACCTCCGAGCCCGGGACCCGCGAGAGCTCGCGCGAGGCCGCGAGCATGACCCGCTCCCCCGCGACGTCCCACAGCACGCCGTCCAGCGGGTTGGTGACCTCGGGCGAGGAGTACTCGGGGTGGGCGTGGTCGACGTACAGGCGGGCGCCGTTGGTGAGGATGCAGTTCGCGGCGCTCGGGTCGTCGTACTCCTCGCCCGCGGGGCGCTCGACGTCCTCCGGGCCGGCGGCCGCGCCGCGCCGCGAGCGCCCCCCGGGCGTCGCGCCCGCACCGGCGACCCGGGCCGACGCGGGGCCCGCCGGCGTGTCGACCGCCCCGCCGGCGGCCGGGCCGGCGGGCGCCGGCCGCGACGGGTCGTCGGTGAGCAGCGACGGGTGCGCCGAGGCCCGCTGCAGGTGGAACCCGCGGGCGTCCTGCAGCGGGTCCTCGTCGTCGTAGTCCCACCGGGCGGGCGGGTGCCCGCCGGGCCGGCCGCCCGACGTCAGGGCCCGGTAGGTCGTCACGACCTGCGAGCTCATGAGCATCGGGTTCGCCAGGGGCCGGCCCGGGGACAGCACGCCGTACTCGGTCTCGATGCCCATCACGCGACGAACGCTCACGCGTCCACCCTATGGCTCACAGGTACTGGCCCGTGCTCGTCACCGTGTCGATCGTGCGCGGCGTCCCGTTCTCGCCCTTCTTCTGGACGATCGTGCGGATGAAGACGATGCGCTCGCCCTTCTTGCCGCTGATCCGCGCCCAGTCGTCCGGGTTGGTCGTGTTGGGCAGGTCCTCGTTCTCCTTGAACTCGTCGACGCACGCGGACAGCAGGTGCTCCACCCGGATGCCGCGCTGGCCCGTGGCCAGGAAGTCCTTGATGGCCATCTTCTTGGCGCGGTCGACGACGTTCTGGATCATCGCGCCCGAGTTGAAGTCCTTGAAGTACAGGGTCTCCTTGTCCCCGGACGCGTACGTGACCTCGAGGAACTGGTTCTCCTCGTCCTCGGCGTACATGCGCTCGACGACGCTGCGGATCATCGCCTCGACCGCCGCCTCCGTGCTGCCGCCGTGCTCGGCGAGGTCGTCGGCGTGGATCGGCAGGTCCGGCGTGAGGTACTTGCCGAAGATCTCCTTGGCACCCTCGGCGTCCGGCCGCTCGATCTTGATCTTCACGTCGAGCCGGCCCGGGCGCAGGATCGCCGGGTCGATCATGTCCTCGCGGTTCGACGCGCCGATGACGATGACGTTGTCGAGCCGCTCGACGCCGTCGATCTCGGCGAGCAGCTGCGGCACGATCGTCGTCTCGACGTCGGACGACAGACCCGTCCCGCGCGTGCGGAACAGCGACTCCATCTCGTCGAAGAACACGACGACGGGCATGCCCTGCGAGGCCTTCTCGCGGGCCCGCGCGAAGATCAGGCGGATGTGCCGCTCGGTCTCGCCGACGTACTTGTTGAGCAGCTCGGGACCCTTGACGTTGAGGAAGTAGCTCTTCGCGCTCGGGTCCCCCCCGCGCTTCTCGGCGACCATCTTCGCCAGCGAGCTCGCGACGGCCTTCGCGATGAGCGTCTTGCCGCAGCCGGGCGGGCCGTACAGCAGCACGCCCTTGGGCGGGCGCAGCCCGTGCTCGCGGAACAGGTCGGGGTAGGAGAACGGCAGCTCGACGGCGTCGCGGATCGCCTCGATCTGCGGCCCGAGCCCGCCGATGTCCTCGTAGGCGATGTCGGGGACCTCCTCGAGGACCAGCTCCTCGACCTCCGACTTGGGCACGATCTCGAAGACGAAGCCGCTGCGGACGTCGACCGTCAGCGAGTCCCCGACGCGCAGGCTCGACCCGGTGACCGAGCCGGCGAGGCGCACGACGCGCTCCTCGTCGGCGCGCCCGACCACGAGCACCCGCTCGTCGTCGAGCACCTCCTTGACCGTCACGAGCTCGCCCGTGCGCTCGTAGCCGCCGGCCGACACGACCGTCATGGCCTCGTTGAGCTTGACCTCCTGGCCGGGCTTGAGCTCGGCGACGTCGAGGCTCGGGCTCGCGGACACGTGCATCTTGCGGCCGCCCGACGAGATGTCGACCGACCCGTCCTCGTGCGCGGCGAGGAACGTGGCGTAGGTGCCCGGCGGCTTGGCGAGCTCGTCGATCTGCTTCTTCAGCTCGACGATCTGGTCCCGGGCGGCGCGGAGCGCCTCGGCGAGCCGCTCGTTCTTGGCGGCGAGGAGCGCGAGCTGGGCGTCGCGGCTCGGGCCCGTGGGCTCGGGGCGGACAGGGTTCTCGGTCATCGCATCCCCTCTCGTGCAGGCCCGGGGTGCGGCCTTCCCGAGCCGGGAAGGTGCCCCCGAGATACAGCACCCTAGAGGTCAACGACGACACTCGTGCGTTCATTTCGCGGTGCGGCCGCCAGGTTCACACGACCGTCACGAGACGGTGACCGCACCGAGACCTGCGGTCAGGCCTGTCCGTCGGCCTGCTCCGGCGCCTGCCCGACCTCGCGGCGCGCGCGGCGCAGCTTCTTGTCGGAGACCGGCCGCTCCCCGAGGTCCTCCTCGGTCCACTCGGCGTCCGGCCCGGGGTACGCGCCCTTCGCGGGGCGGCGCGTGCGCTCGGGCGGGGTCACGCCGTCGGCGAGCCGGCGCGCGGTGACGAGGAACCCTGTGTGCCCGATCATCCGGTGCTGGGGACGCACCGCGAGGCCCTCGAGGTGCCAGCCGCGCACCATGGACTCCCACGCGACCGGCTCGGCGAACCGGCCGTCGGCGCGCAGGTCCTCGACGGTGCGCGAGAGCTGCGTCGCCGTGGCGACGTAGGCGACGAGCACGCCGCCCGGCACGAGCGCGCGGGCCGTGACGTCGATGTTCTCCCACGGGGCGAGCATGTCGAGCACGACGCGGTCGACCGTGCCGGGCTCCGCCACGGTGGGCAGCACGTCGGCGAGGTCGCCCACCGACAGGCGCCAGGCGGGGTGCGGGCCGCCGAAGAACGTCTCGACGTTGCCGCGCGCGACGGCCGCGAAGTCCTCGCGCCGCTCGATCGAGTGCAGCTCGCCCGCGTCGCCCACCGCGCGCAGCAGCGACATCGTCAGCGCGCCCGAGCCGACGCCCGCCTCCACGACGCGCGCGCCGGGGAAGATGTCGGCCATCTGGACGATCTGCCCGGCGTCCTTGGGGTAGACGACCGCGGCACCGCGGGGCATCGACAGCACGTAGTCGCTGAGCAACGGGCGCAGCGCGAGGTACTGGACGCCGGCGGTGTTGGTCACGACCCAGCCCTCGGGCCTGCCGATGAGCTCCTCGTGGCGGAAGTAGCCCTTGTGGGTGTGGAACGTCCCCCCGGGCTGGAGCGTGATCGTGTGCAGGCGGCCCTTGGGGTCGGTCAGCTGCACCTTGTCGCCCACGCGCAGCGGGCCGCGGCGCAGGTCGGCGCCGGTGGCCGTGGGGACGGGTCGCGCGGAGTCGGCGGAAGTCACGGCGGGCAAGTCTACCGGCGGGGCTGCCGGCGGCTCACCGGCGCACGGCCGCCGCGACGCGCGCGACGTCGAGCACGCCCGTGACCCGCCCGCCGTGGAGGACGGGCACGACGCGCGCGCCGGCCGACGTGCGCGCGAGCCGCTCGAGCAGGTCGGGCCCGGCGAGGTCGGCGTCGACGCCCGACCCGGGCGGGAAGGGCACGAGGGCCGAGTCGACCGGCGTGGACGCGGCACGGTCGGCCGGCACGGCTCCCGCCGCGGCCGGGTCGACCCACCCGAGCGGGTCGCCCGACGGCCCGACGACGACGAGCGCCGTGCTGGGGTGGCCCGCGACGGTCGCGCCCGCCTCGGCGACGGTCGTGCCCGACCGGACCACGACCGCGGGCGCGGCGAGCGTCGCGACGCTCAGGCCGGTGAGCCGGGCCCGACGGCGCTCGGTGGCCATCGCGTCACCCGCGCCCGCCCACAGGAACGCCCCGACGAGGGCGGCCCACATGACGGTGACCCAGCTCGCCTGGCGCCCCTCGACGAGCGGCCACGCGAGCGCCCACAGCACCACGCCGACCGCCACGACGCGTCCGACCCACCCGGCGGCGACCGTGCCGCGCGTGCGCGAGCCCGTCACGGCCCACACGAGCGACTCGAGGATCTGGCCGCCGTCGAGCGGCAGCCCGGGCAGCAGGTTGAACAGCCCCACGAAGGCGTTGGAGAACGCGCCCGCGTACAGCAGCATCGCGGGGATCGACGCGACGGTCTGCGCCTCGAAGGCGAACCACAGCGCGACCGCGAGCGCCAGGTTGGTCAGGGGCCCGACGACCGCGACGAGCGCCCCGTCGAGCGGGCGTCGCGTGGCGCCCGTGTACGCGGTGTGGCCGCCCCAGAGCGTCACGGCGAGCTCGGTGACCTCATGCCCCCGGGCGCGCGCCACGAGCGCGTGCGCGACCTCGTGCAGGAACACCGAGGCGAACAGCAGCAGCACGAACGCGAACGACACGACGAGCACGCCCGTGGTGTCCAGGAGCGGGGCGAACGCGCGGACGGTGGGCGCGAAGACGAACGTCAGGACGACGGCGGCGAGGAGCCACGACGGCGTGACGACGACGGGCGCGCCCGCGACACGGCCGACGACCCAGCCCTTGGAACGAGAGGTCACGCGGTCAGGCTATCGGCGCCGCCTGTGGACGGCCCGACAGACGTGTCGCCGCCGCGCCGTAGGGTGGCGCGCATGACGACGACCGCGGAGCGGACGGTACCGGCGCTCTCGCCCTCGCGGGCGAACGACTTCATGCAGTGCCCGCTGCTCTTCCGCTTCCGCGCCGTCGACCGCCTGCCCGAGCCGCCGTCGTCGGCGGCCGCGCGCGGCACGCTCGTGCACGCCGTGCTCGAGCGCCTCTACGACGCGCCGCTCGGCGAGCGCACGCAGGAGGCGGCGCTCGCGCTGCTGCCCGCCGAGTGGGAACGGCTGCTCGAGGCCGAGCCCCGGTACGGCGAGCTCTTCGCCCCGGGCGGCGACGCCGACGGCGTCGCGCTCGAGGACTGGCTGCGCGGCGCCGGGCGCCTGCTCGGCACGTACTTCACGCTCGAGGACCCGAACCGGCTCGAGCCCGAGGCGCGCGAGCTGCGCGTCGAGACGCGGCTCGAGGGCGGCCCGACGCTGCGCGGCATCGTCGACCGGCTCGACGTCGCGCCCGACGGCGCGGTGCGCGTGGTCGACTACAAGACGGGCCGGGCGCCGCGCCCGGGGTTCGAGGCCGGGGCGCTGTTCCAGATGCGCTTCTACGGGCTCGTCCTGTGGCGCGAGCGCGGGACCGTGCCGCGCATGCTCCAGCTCGTGTACCTCGGCGACGGCCAGGTGCTGCGCGCCGAGCCCCACGAGCGCGAGCTCGAGGTCACCGAGGCGAAGGTGCGGGCGCTGTGGGCCGCGATCGAGGAGGCCGCGCGCACGGGCGAGTGGCGCGCGCGCCGCAGCCGCCTGTGCGACTGGTGCTCCCACCGGGACCTGTGCCCGGAGTTCGGCGGCACGCCTCCCGCGATCCCCGAGGGCGCCCTGCTCGAGCGCCTGGGCGTCGACGCGGCGTAGCGGCTACGCCACCTCGTCGCGGCGCCCTGTGAGGTCGAGCACCTCGCCGGCGCCGATGCGCGCGATCGTGCCGAGGTCGACGGCCGCCAGGGACGACGCGCGGCTGAGCCCCGCGAGGTGCGGCACCGGCAGCACCGCCTCCACGCCGAGCGTGCGCGCGCCGGCCGCGAGCGCCGAGGCGATGCCCGTGGGCGAGTCCTCGATCGCGACGCACCGCCGCGGGTCGACGCCGAGGCGCTCGGCGGCGAGGAGGTACGGCTCGGGGTCGGGCTTGCCGCGCGTGACCTGGTCGCCCGTGACGAGCGTGGCGAACGCGCCGTCGGGCCCGCGCGCGACGACCTCCTCGGCGAGCACCGCGTACGACATCGTGACGAGCGCGCACGGCACGCCCGCGTCGGACAGCGCGGCGAGCAGCTCCCGCGCGCCCGGCTGCCACGGGACGCGCGTGCGGACCTGCGTCGTGACGCGCGCCAGGAGCCGGTCGACGATGGCGGGCGGCTCCAGGTCGACGCCCGCGTCGCGGAGGACCTCGGCCGAGGTCAGCAGCGGCTTGCCGACGAGCTGCAGCGCCTTCTCGTGCGACCAGCGGCCGCCGTGCGCCTCGACGAGCTCGTGCTCGGCGCGGATCCAGTACGGCTCGGTGTCGACGAGCGTGCCGTCCATGTCCCACAGGACGGCGTCGGGCAGGGGCGTGCTCGCGGTGCTCAGGGGAGGCTCCCTCGGTCGGTGGCGGGTCGTGGCCGGTGGTCGGTGGCCGCGACGAGCCTACCCACGTGCGGGGGCCCGGCGCCGGTGCGACCGTGAAGCATGCGAGTCGCGATCGTGGGGGCAACGGGGAACGCCGGGACCGCGCTGCTGCGCGCGCTGGCGGCGGATCCCCAGGTCACGTCGGTCCTCGGGCTGGCCCGACGGCTGCCCGACCGGACCGCCGAGCCGTACTCCGGCGCCGAGTGGGCGTCCGTCGACGTCGCGACCGAGGAGCCCGACGACGCGGTCGCCGACCGCCTCGCGGAACGGTTCCGCGGCTGCGACGCGGTGGTGCACCTCGCGTGGCTCATCCAGCCCAACCGGGAGCGGGACCTGCTGCGGCGCGCCAACGTCGACGGGACGCGGCGCGTCGCGCTCGGGGCGGTGCGCGCGGGCGTCCCGCACCTGGTCGTGGCGTCGTCGGTCGGCGCCTACTCGCCGGTCGACGACGACGCGCCGCGCCGCGAGGACTGGCCCACGGACGGCATCCCGACGTCGCACTACAGCGTCGACAAGGCCGCCCAGGAGCGCGTGCTCGACGAGGTCGAGGCGGAGCACCCCGGGCTGACGGTCGCGCGCCTGCGCACCGCACTCGTGTTCCAGGGCGACGCGGCGCAGGAGATCGTGCGGTACTTCCTCGGCCCGCTCGTGCCGACGCAGCTGCTGCGGCGCGGACGGCTGCCGGTGCTGCCGCTGCCCGCGGGCGTGCGCGTCCAGGCGGTGCACGCGGACGACGCGGCGGACGCGTACCGGCGCGTGGTGGTCGGGCGCGCGGGCGGGGCGTTCAACGTGGCCGCGGACGACCTGCTGCGCGGCCCCGACCTGGCCCGGATCGTCGACCACGGTCGGCTGGTCGAGGTGCCGCCCGCGCTCGTGCGGCCGCTCGTCAGCGCCGCGTACGGCGCCCGCGCGGTCCCGACGGACCCGGGCTGGCTCGACATGGCGATGGGCGTGCCCGTGCTGGACACGACGCGGATCAAGGACGAGCTGGGCTGGCGGCCGCGGCGCACGGCGGCCGAGGCGGTCGCGGAGCTGATCGACGGCATGGCCGTGGGCCGCGGCGTGCGGTCGACGCCGATGCGCCCGGCCACGCCCCGACCCCCGGTCGAGTCGGCGATCGCGCTGCGCGGGCGCGAGTCGGCCCACGTCCCGGAGACCCTCGACGCCGGCCTCCTGGGCCTGTACCTGTCGGACCACTTCACGGGCGCGACGGCGGGCCTGGAGCGGACGGAGCGCATGGCCGAGGCGTACGGGGACACGCCGTACGGCCCGGAGCTCGCCGAGCTGGCCGAGCAGATCCGTGCCGAGCGCGAGCTCTACCGGACGCTGCTCGACGCCCTCGGCGTGCCGCGGCGCCGCCACCGCCAGGCGGCCGCCTGGGTCGCCGAGCGCGTCGGGCGGCTCAAGCTCAACGGCCGCCTCGTCGAGCGCTCGCCGATGTCCGCGGTGCTCGAGGCCGAGCTCATGCGGTCGGCCGTCCTCGCCAAGATCGGCGGGTGGCAGACGCTGCGCGAGCACGCCGACGAGCTGGGGCTCGACCCCGAGCAGTTCGCCGAGCTCGTCGAGGTCGCGCGGGGCCAGATCACCGTGCTGGACCGGTTCCACGAGTACGCGCGCACGCGGGCGTTCCGCGCGGGTGGCGCGTCCGTCTAGCGCCGGCGCCCGCGTCGCGCGCGACGCGGGCCGGGTCGTCCTTGGGCCCGCGCGCGAGCCGCGTGCCCTGCATGCGGCCCGCCGCGAAGAACGCCGTGTCCGTCGGGCCGGGCAGGAGCGCGGTGACCGTGACCCCGGTGCGCCGCAGCTCGTGCCGCAGCGCCTGGGCGAACGACAGGCCGAACGCCTTGGCCGCCGCGTACGTCGCGTAGTACGGGCCCGGCATCGTCGCGGCGACCGACCACGTCACGAGCACCCGGCCCCCGCCGCGCTCGACCATCGGCGGCACGAGCCGCTTGGCTAGGTGGACGGGCGCGACGACGTCGAGCGCGACGACCGCGAGGTCGTCCTCGAGGGGCGTGTCCAGGAACGCCCCGCCGTTGGCGACGCCCGCGTTGAGCACGAGCACGTCGACCGGCCGGCCGACGGCGTGGACGGCCTCGACGAGCGCCTGCAGCCCGTCGGGGGTCGTGAGGTCCGCGCGCACGGCGTCGACGCGCGCGCCCGTGAGCGCGAGCTCGGCGGCCACCACCGCGATGCGGTGCGGGGCGCCGGTGGGGTCGGTCGTCATGGACCGGCGCTAGGCAGGGTTCGTCCCACCGGCACGCCGCGGCCGCCCGCACCCGCGCGGGCGGGTGCCGGCGAACCCGCCTAACGTCCTGAGCATGAACCGAGAGTCGTCCCCCGCGCTCTGCGTGCTCACGCCGGACCCGCTGCTCACGGTCGAGATCGAGGGCGACCGCGCCGGCGGCGCGCCGGAGATCCACGTGCACCCCGGCGGCCAGGGGCTCTGGGTCGCGAAGATGGCCGAGTCGCTGGGCGCGCGCGTCGTGGTCTGCGGTCCGTTCGGCGGCGAGACCGGCGAGCTCACGGCTCACCTGGCCCGCACCGACAACCTGGAGCTGCGCCCGACGGCGCACGGCGGCGGCGCGGTCGTGGTCCAGGACCGGCGCTCGGGCGAGGCGGAGGAGATCGCCGTCATGCCGCCCGAGCCGCTCGACCGGCACGCGCTCGACGACCTGTACAGCATGGCGCTCGTCACCGCGCTCGACGCGGACGTGTGCGTGCTGACGGGCACCCAGTTCGACCTCGGCGTCCCGGCGGACCTCTTCGGCCGCCTCGCCCGGGACCTGGCCGCCTCGGGCCGGGCGGTCGTCGCGGACCTGTCGGGCGACGCGGCCCGGGCGGTCGCCCAGGAGGCGGCGACCGTGCTGAAGATCAGCCACGAGGAGCTGGTCGAGGGCGGGTTCGCGAAGGACGACTCGGTGGGTGCGCTGCGGGCCGCGGCGACCGAGATGATCGACGGCGGCCCCGGGGCGGTCGTCGTCTCGCGCGCCGACGAGCCGACCCTGCTCGTCACGGCGGACGCCACGTGGACGGTCACGACGCCGCCCGTCACCACGGTCGACCACCGGGGCGCGGGCGACTCCATGACGGCGGGCATCGCGGTCGGGGTCGGGCGCGGCCTCGAGCTGCCCGACGCGGTGAGCCTCGGCGCGGCGGCCGGCGCCCTGAACGTGGCGCGGCACGGCCTCGGCACGGGGCGGCGCGACCAGATCGAGAGCTTCGCGCGGCGGGTGACCGTCGAGACCCTGGACTGACCGGACGACGAGGAGGAGTGAACCATGCTGGCCCTGGTGACCAACGACGACGGCATCGACTCCCCCGGCCTCGCCGTCCTGGCGCGGGTCGCGGCGCGGGCCGGGTTCGACGTGCTCGTCGCGGCCCCGCGCGAGGAGTCGTCCGGTGCGTCCGCCGCGCTGCACGGCGCCGAGCGCGACGGGCGCCTGCTCGTCGAGCCGCGCGACGCGCCCGGGCTGCCCGACGGCGCGCGCTCTCTCGCGGTGGCGGCCGACCCGGCCCTCATCGCGTTCGTCTCCGCCTACGGCGCGTTCGGCCCGAAGCCCGACCTCGTGCTGTCGGGGGCCAACCGCGGCCCGAACGTCGGCAACGCGATCCTGCACTCGGGCACGGTCGGGGCGGCGTTCACGGCGACGGCGCTCGGGATGCGCTCGCTCGCGGTCTCGGTCGACGCGGAGGACCCGCGGCACTGGGAGACGGCCGAGCACGTCGCGGCGCACGCGCTGGACTGGGTCGCGCGCACGGAGCTCGGGCGGCGCACGCTCAACGTCAACGTCCCCGACGTCCCGCCCGCCGAGCTGCGCGGGCTGCGGCAGGCGCCGCTGGCGTCGTTCGGTGCCGTGCACGCGCGCGTGGCCGAGCCGGACGACGACGACACCGCGCTCGTGCTGCGCTACGAGGGCACCGAGCGCACGACCGAGCCCGAGTCCGACGCCGGCCTCCTGGCCCGCGGCTGGGCGACCGCGACGCTTCTGCTCGCCCCGTACGCCGACGCGTCCGTCGAGGTACCGGGCCTGGATGGCAATACGCTGGACGGATGAGCACCCCGGACCGCGAGCACACCGCGCCCGACCTGCCCGCCCTGGACCACCTCGAGGCGCCCGCGGGGCGGCACGCCGCCCGCACGACCGTGCTGATCGCCGCGTTCGAGGGATGGAACGACGCCGGCGGCGCCGCCACGGCCGCGCTCGAGCACCTCGAGCACGTCTGGGGCGCCGAGACGGTGCACGAGCTCGACCCCGAGGACTACCACGACTTCCAGGTGAACCGGCCGATGGTGACCGCCGGCCCGGACGGCCGGCGGGTCGTCGAGTGGCCGACGACGCGCGTGGCGGTCGCGCACCTGCCCGGCCGGACCGTCGTGCTCGTGCACGGCATCGAGCCGTCGTTCCGGTGGCGCTCCTACTGCGACGAGCTGCTCGCGGTCGCGGCCGAGCACGGCGTGCGCACCGTGGTGACGCTGGGCGCGCTGCTGGCCGACGTGCCGCACACCCGGCCGATCCCCATGACGGCCACGTCGGAGAGCGAGGGCCTGCAGGCGGTGCTCGACGTCGAGCCGAGCACCTACGAGGGGCCGACCGGCATCGTCGGCGTGCTCCAGCACGAGGCCGCCGCGCGCGGGTTCCAGTCGGTCTCGCTGTGGGCGGCCGTGCCGCACTACGTGGCCAACCCGCCGTCGCCCAAGGCCACGCTCGCCATCCTCACGCGCGTCGAGGAGCTGCTCGGCGAGACCGTGCCGCTCGGCGACCTGCCCGAGGACGCCGAGGCCTGGCAGCACGGCGTCGACGAGCTCGCGTCCGAGGACGCGGAGATCTCCGAGTACGTGCAGCAGCTCGAGCAGGCCAAGGACACGGCCGAGCTCCCGGAGGCGTCGGGCGAGGCCATCGCCCGGGAGTTCGAGCGCTACCTGCGCCGCCGCGACACCGGCGGGGGCAAGGAGACGCCCTAGAGGCGGATCCCGAGCAGCGCGTCGACGGTGCGGGCCACCACGCCGGGCGCGCCCTCGTCGTCGCCGCTCGTGTCGCGCGCGGGGTCGAGCGCCCGCTCGGCCCACGCGTCGACGGCCGCGAGCGCCGCGGGCGCGTCGAGGTCGGTCGCGAGCGCCGCGCGCACGGCGGCGAGCGTCGCGGTCGCGTCCGGTCCGCCGTTGCCGGACACCGCGGCGCGCCAGCGCTCGAGGCGGGCCGCGCCCGCGGCGAGGTCGGCGTCGGTCCACTCCCACTCGGAGCGGTAGTGGTGCGCGAGCAGCGCCAGGCGGATCGCCATGGGGTCGATGCCCGCCTCGCGCAGCGCGGAGACGAACACGAGGTTGCCGCGCGACTTGCTCATCTTCTCGCCCTCGTAGGCGACGAGCCCGGCGTGCACGTGCACCCGTGCGCCGCCGTCGCCGAGCAGGCGGTCGTGCGACGTCGACATCTCGTGGTGCGGGAACAGCAGGTCCGCTCCCCCGCCCTGGAGGTCGAACGGCAGGCCGAGCCCGTCGCGCGCGATGACCGCGCACTCGATGTGCCACCCGGGGCGGCCGGTGCCCAGGCTGCCGCCGTGCCAGGCCGGCTCGCCGGGGCGCTCGCGGCGCCACAGGACCGGGTCGAGCGGGCTCTTCTTGCCCTCGCGCTGCGGGTCTCCGCCGCGCTCGGCGAACAGCGTGGTCATGGTCTCGGTGTCGAGGCGCGAGACCGCGCCGAACGCGGGGTCGGCGGTGAGGTCCGCGTAGACGTCGCCCAGGTGGGGGTCGTCGCCGCCGGCGCCGGGCTCGACGGGCACGCGGTAGGCCGCGCCGTCGGCCAGGAGGCGCTCGACCGCGTCGACGACGGCGGGGATCGACTCGACCGCGCCGGTCCAGGTCGCGGGCGGCACGACGCCGAGCGCCGTCATGTCCTCGCGGAAGAGCGCGATCTGGTCCTCGGCCAGCGCGCGCCAGTCGACGCCGGTCGCCTCCGCGCGCTCGAGCAGCGGGTCGTCGACGTCGGTGACGTTCGAGACGAACGTCACGTCCTTGCCGGCGTCGAGCCAGGCCCGGTGCAGCAGGTCGAACGCCACGTACGTGGCCGCGTGGCCGACGTGGGTCGCGTCGTAGGGCGTGATGCCGCACACGTAGTACCGCGCCGTGGGACCGGGCGCGGCCTCGACGAGCTCGCCCGTCGTGCTGTCGTGCACCCGGATGGGGTGCGGCTCGACGGGTCGCGGGAGTCCGGGGATCTGCGGGGCGGGCCAGGGTCGCACGCGCCCAGGCTACCTGCCCCGGCCGGAGGTCAGACGGTGTGCCCACCGGTCGGCGTGAGCACTCCCGTGAGCAGCAGGACCACGACGACGGCGGCCAGCACGAGCCGGTAGTAGACGAACGGCCGGTACGAGTAGGTCGACACGATCTTGAGGAAGCCGATGATCACGACGTAGCCCACGACGAACGCCACGAGGGTCGCCAGGACGGTCGCCAGCGCGCCCGCCGAGCCCGGTGCGGGGTCGCCCGAGACGGCCTTGCCGAGCTGGTAGAACCCCGAGCCCAGCACCGCCGGGACGGCGAGCAGGAACGAGTAGTCGGCGGCGGCCTTGCGCGTGAAGCCCATGAAGAGGCCCGCCGTGATGGTGCCGCCCGACCGGGACACGCCCGGGACGAGCGCGAGCGCCTGCGCGAGGCCGAAGAGGACCGCGCGCCGGGGCGTGAGCTGGTCGAGCCGCCGCACGCGCGCGCCGACCTGGTCGGCGACCGCGAGCAGCAGGCCGAACCCGGCGAGCATCGCGACCGTGATCCACAGGTTGCGCAGCGACGTCTCGATCGCGTCCTGGAACAGCAGGCCCAGCACCACGATCGGCACCGAGCCGAGCGCGATGTACCAGGCCATGCGGGCGTCGGGGTCGTGGGCGCCGAACCGCGCGGCGAGGTCGCGGCCGTGGTCGCCCCGCAGGGCCCGGAACCACGCGACGCAGATGTCGCGGATCGTGCGGCGGTAGTAGAGCAGCACGGCGGCCTCGGTGCCGATCTGCGTGATCGCGGTGAACGTCGCGCCCGGGTCCACGCCTCCCATGAGCTCGCCGACGATGCGCAGGTGCGCGCTCGAGGAGATGGGGAGGAACTCGGTCAGGCCCTGGACCAGGCCCAGGAGGATGGCTTCCCACGCGTTCACGGGCGGCCACACTACAGCCCGGCGGCGCGTGCCCCGCCCGCCACGCGCCCGGCCCCGGTACCCTGCCCGGCATGGAGCGTCGTCAGGTGGGCCGGTCGGGTTTGCGCGTGTCCGCGCTGGGCCTGGGCACGATGACGTGGGGACGCGACACGGACGCCCTCGACGCCGGCGAGCAGCTGCGCGACTTCCTCGACGCGGGCGGCACGCTCGTCGACACCGCGGCGACCTACGGCGACGGCGACGCCGAGCGGCTCATCGGCGAGCTGCTCGCGGGCAAGATCGACCGCGACGAGCTGGTGCTGTGCACCAAGGGCGGGGTCCGCGCGGGCGCGCACGGCACGACGGCGGACGCCTCCCGCGGCGGCCTGCTCGCGGACCTCGACGCCTCGCTCTCACGGCTCGGCACCGACCACGTCGACCTGTTCCTCGTCGCGTGCCCGGACCCGGCCACGCCGCTCGACGAGACCGTCTCGGCGCTGCGGCTGGCCGTGACGTCGGGCCGCGCCCGCTACGTCGGCCTGTCGAACCACCCGGCGTGGGCGGCCGCGCGCGCGGCGACGCTGCTCGAGGCGGGCGACGGCGTCGGGCTGGCCGCGCTCGAGCTCGAGTACTCGCTGCTGCAGCGCGGCGTCGAGCGCGACGTCGTCCCCGCCGCGGCGGCCCTCGGCATGGGGCTGCTCGCGTGGTCGCCGCTGGGGCGGGGCGTGCTCACCGGCAAGTACCGGCGGGCGCTGCCCGCGGACTCGCGCGCGGCCTCGCCCCACCTGGCGGCGTTCGTCGACCCGTACCTCGACGACGCGTCGTCGGCGGTCGTGGAAGCGCTCGCGATCGCGGCCGAGGGGCTCGGCCGGGCGCCGCTCGAGGTCGCGCTCGCGTGGCTGCTCGCGCGCGAGACGGTCGCGGCGGCGATCGTGGGCGCGCGGACCCCGGCGCAACTGCGCACGTCGCTCGCGGCGGCCGACCTCGGCCTGCCGGACGAGGTGCACGCCGCGCTCGACGACGTGTCCGCCGTCGACGTGGGGTACCCCGAGCGGTGGTAGCGCGGTACTAGGTGCGCGAGGGCTGCCCGACCTCGTCGTCGTCGAGGTCGTCGAGGCCCGTGTCGAGGTCGTCGAGATCGTCCTCGTCGTCGTCCTCGTCCTCGTCCTCGTCCTCGTCGTCGTCCCCGTCGTCGAGGAGGAACGGCGTCACCTCGGAGTACACCTGCGCCAGGGCGTCCTCGTAGACCTCGAAGGCGTCGGCGAGCACCTCGTAGGCATCGTCGACCGCGGGGTCGTCGTCACCCCGGCGGGTCGACACCGCGTGGAAGTGCGCCTCGAGAGCGGCGACGAAGCGGTCCAGCGCGGCACGCGGGTCAGCGGTCATGCTCTGACCGTAGCGCCACCAGGGGCACAATGGGCAGACGAACGGCAGGAGCCGACGACTTCGGGAGGACGACGGATGGCAGCCAGCTCCCCGGCGGGCACCCGCGACGCCACCTCCGCGTGGCGCAAGCACGGCCAGTACGAGTACCGCGTGCTGACCATCGACCGGCACACGAGCGTCCCGGACGCGCGGCGCATGCTCACCGAGGAGGCCGAGTACGGCCGGTGGGAGCTGGCCCGCACGCGGCTGTACATGGGCGGCGAGCGGAAGGTCTGGCTGCGCCGCAAGATCATCAAGGTGACGCCGACGCTCTGAGGGCGCCGGCGTGACGACGGTGCACTGCAAGAGCCGCGTCGGCGCACCCCCGGGCTACTTCGCCACCGAGGCCGCGGGACTGCGCTGGCTCGAGGTACCGGGCGGGCCGCGCGTCGCGCGGGTGCTCGACGTCGGACCCTCGCACCTCGACCTGGAGCGCCTCTCCACGGCACGCCCCACCTCCGCGGACGCACGCGCGTTCGGGCGCGCGCTCGCCGTCCTGCACGACGCCGGCGCCCCGGCGTTCGGCGCGCTCCCGCCCGGCGCGGACGCCGGGTTCTTCGGCCCTCTCGACGACCCGCTGCCGATGGTCGCCGGAGCGTGGGACGACTGGCCGACGTTCTACGCCGAGGCGCGGCTGCGGCCCGTCGTCGAGCAGGGCCGCGAGCGCGGGATGCTGACCGCCGACGACGCCGCGCTCGTCGAGGCGGTGTGCGCGCGGCTCCCGCGGCTCGCGGGCGACGCGGCGGACGAGCCGCCCGCGCGGGTGCACGGCGACCTGTGGTCGGGCAACGTGCTGTGGTGCCCCGAGGCGGTGCTCATCGACCCGGCCGCGCACGGCGGCCACCGCGAGACCGACCTCGCGATGCTCTTGCTGTTCGGCGCCCCGCACCTCGACGAGATCCTCGCGGGGTACGGCGACGTGCACCCGCTCGCGCCCGGCTGGCGCGAGCGGGTCGGCCTGCACCAGCTGTACCCGCTCGCGGTGCACGCGGTCCTGTTCGGCGGCGGCTACGTCGGGCAGACGCGCCGCCTCCTCGCCGGGCTCGCCGCCTAGGGCGCCGCGTCGTCGAGCAGCCCCCCGCTCGGCCTCCGCGACGGCCCGCTCGACGACGGCACGCAGCTTGTCCTGCTCCTCGACCGCGCGCTCGACCTCGAGCCGGATGTTCGAGCGGGAGAACCCGCGGACGATGACGGCGGCGTCGCGCAGGTGCAGGCGCGCGGCGACGTCGTCGTTGGCGAGCTGCTCGGCTCGCCATGACACGGACCTCCTGAACGGGGAACGCCCCATCATGGGCGCCCGTCCGAGCCCTCGCGCGTCGGCGGTGGCTCCGGACCCGTCAGCAGGTCGCGAGCAGCCGGTCCAGGACGCGCGTGCCGAACCGCAGGGCGTCGGTCGGCACCCGCTCGTCCACGCCGTGGAACATGCCCGCGAAGTCGAGGTCGCCCGGCAGGCGCAGCGGCGCGAAGCCGTAGCCCGTGATGCCGAGCCGCGCGAGCGACTTGTTGTCGGTCCCGCCGGAGAGCGTGTACGGCAGCACGGTGGCGCCCGGGTCCTCGGCGTGGAGCGCGGCGACCATCGCGTCCACCAGGTCGCCCTCGAAGGGCACCTCGAGCGCGATGTCCTGGTGGATCGGCTCGACGCGCACGTCGGGCCCCGCGAGCTCGCGCAGCGTCGCCATGCCGTCCTCCTCGTGCCCGGGCAGGAGGCGCACGTCGACCGTGGCCTCGGCCCGGCCGGGGATGACGTTCGCCTTGTAGCCGGCGTCGAGCTGCGTCGGGTTCGACGTGTGGCGCACCGTGGCGCCGACGAAGTTCGCGACCGGACCGAGCGCCGCCACGAGGGCGTCGACGCTCGCCGGGTCCTCGGGGTCGAACGGGAGACCGGTGAGGTCGGCGACGCCGCGCAGGAGCCGGTCCACGGTCGGCGTGAGCGTGTACGGCCAGGCGTGCTGCCCGATGCGCGCGACCGCGGCGGCGAGCTGCACCACCGCGTTGTCGGCGTTGACCTGCGACCCGTGCCCCGCGCGGCCCTGGGCCACGAGCCGCAGCCACGCGAGGCCCTTCTCCGCGGTCTGCAGCAGGTAGGCCCGCCGTCCGCCGATCTCGACCGAGAACCCGCCGACCTCGCTGATCGCCTCGGTCGCGCCCTCGAACAGCTCGGGCCGGTTCCGCACGGCCCAGCCGGCCCCGTACGCGCCGCCCGCCTCCTCGTCGGCGAACATCGCCACGACGACGTCCCGCGCGGGCCGGCGCCCCTCGCGCACCATCTGGCGCACGACGGCGAGGATCATCGCGTCCATGTCCTTCATGTCGACGGCGCCGCGCCCCCAGAGGAGGCCGTCGATCTCCTCGCCCGAGAACGGGTCGACCGACCAGTCCGCCGCGGCGGCGGGCACCACGTCGAGGTGGCCGTGGAGCACGAGCGCGGGCCGCGACGGGTCCGTCCCCTCGAGGCGCGTGACGACCGACGCGCGGCCCGGCTCCGACTCGAAGAGCACGGGTTCGAGCCCGACCTCGGCAAGGAGCTCGGCGACGTACTCGGCCGCCTTGCGCTCACCCGGGCCGTCGTTCCCGCCGAAGTTCGACGTGTCGATCCGCAGGAGGTCCTGGCAGATGCCGACCACCTCGTCCTCGGCGGTCGGGAACGGGCGGGCGGCGTCGTCGGTGGTGGTCACGCCCCCACCGTACCCAGGCCGCGACGCGCCAGGAGCGGCGCGATGTCGGCGTCCCGGCCGCGCAGGTCGCGGAACGAGTCCAGCGGGTCCTGCGACCCGCCGCGGGCGAGCAGCCGACGCCGGAACGTCTCGCCGTTGGCGCGCGTGAGGCCGCCGTTCTCGCGGTACCACTCGACGGTGTCGGCGTCGAGCACCTCGGACCAGATGTACGAGTAGTACCCGGCCGAGTAGCCGGAGCCCCAGACGTGGTTGAAGTACGTGGTGCGGTAGCGCGGCGGCACGGGCGCGTAGTCGACCCCCGCCTCGGCGAGCGCCTTGGCCTCGAAGGCGAGGACGTCGTCGACCGACGTCGGGACGTCCTCGGGTGCGAGCTGGTGCCAGGCCTGGTCGAGCAGCGCGGCCGCCAGGTACTCGGTCGTCGAGAAGCCCTCGTTGAACTGCCGCGAGGCGAGCATCGTGTCGATCCACTCGGTCGGCATCGGCTCGCCCGTGACGTGGTGGACGGCGTACGAGCGCAGGATCTCGGGGTCCCACGCCCACATCTCGTTGACCTGCGACGGGTACTCGACGAAGTCGCGCGGCACCGCGGTGCCCGACTGCGACGGGTACCGCACGTCGGAGAGCAGGCCGTGCAGGGCGTGCCCGAACTCGTGGAACAGCGTGATGACCTGGTCCCACAGCAGCAGGGTCGGCTCGCCGGCCGGCGGCTTGACGATGTTGAGGTTGTTCACCACCACCGGCCGCTGCCCGAGCAGGCGGTTCTGGTCGACGAGGTTGTTCATCCACGCCCCGCCGCGCTTGGACGGTCGCGTGTACCAGTCGGCGAGGAACAGGCCGAGGCCCTGGTCGGGCTCGCCCGGCTCCGGCGAGTCGAAGACCTCGAAGACCCGGACGTCGGGGTGGTAGCCGACGAGGTCGGTCCGCTCGGCGAACGACAGCCCGTACAGCCGGTGCGCGGCCTCGAAGACGCCGTCACGCACGACGCGCTCGAGCTCGAGGTACGGGCGCAGCAGCGCGTCGTCGAGCGCGTACCGCTCCTTGCGGACCGCCTCGGACAGGTGGGCCCAGTCGGACGCCCGCAGCTCGGCGTCGGGCACGGTCCGGCGCAGCAGCGCCTCGAGCTCGGCTCCCTCGGCGCGGGCGTTCGCGACGGCGGCGGGCGCGAGCCGCGCCAGCATCGCGTTGACCGCCTCGGTGGTGCCCGCCGTGGCGTCCTCGGCCACGTACGCGGCGTGGTGCTCGTAGCCCAGCAGGCGCGCCCGCTCCGCGCGCAGCCGCGCGATCTCGAGCAGCGTCGCCCGGGTGTCGTTCTCGTCGCCGTGGGTGCCGCGCGACTCGCTCGCGCGCTGGACGCGCTCCCGGACGTCCCGGCGGGCCAGCGAGCCGACGACGTCCTGCTGCGTCGGCAGCTGCAGGTCGAGGAGCCAGGCGCCCTCGTGCCCGCGCTCGGCGGCCGACGCCGCCGCGGCGGCGATCGCGTCCTCGGGCAGGCCCTCGAGCTCGGCGACGTCGGTCACGAGCACGGCCGACGCCTTCTCCCCCGCGAGCAGCTTGCGCCCGAAGACCGCCTCGAGCTCGGTGATCCGGCCGTTGAGCCGGCGCAGCTCGGCCTGGCGGTCGGCGTCGAGCCCGACGCCGGCGCGGCGGAAGTCCTTGAGCAGCGTGCGCAGCAGCCACGCGGTGTCGGGCTCGAGCGAGAGCTCGCCCGCCTCGGCGGCGTCCGCGAGCGCGCGGACGCGCGCGTGGAGCCGCGCGTCCATGTAGATCGCGTCGCGGTGCGCGGCGAGCTCGGGCGACAGGCGCTCGTAGACGTCCTCCAGCCCCGGCGTCGCGTCGGCGCTGACCTGGTTGAAGAACGCGTGCAGCGCCCGGCTCAGCAGCCGGCCCGAGCGCTCGAGCGCGTCGAGCGTGTTCTCGACCGTCGGGGGCTCGGGGTCCGTGGCGATCGCCTCGACCTCGCGCCGCTGCTCGGCCATGCCGGCCCGGACGGCCGGCTCGTAGTGCTCCTCGCGGATCGCGGCGTAGTCCGGGAGCTCGTACGGCAGGGAGGACGGTGCGGCGAACGGGTTGCTGGCGTCGAGGGTCATGGGGCCCATCCAACCGCATCGACGCGCTCGAGCCGCCCCGGCTCGGCCAGCCGCAGCTCGACGTCGATCCCGAGCCGGTCGAGGAACGCCCGGTCGTGGCTCACCACGAGCAGGCCGCCGCGGTAGGCGCCGAGGGCCTCGACGAGCCGGTCGACGCTGGCGACGTCGAGGCTGTTCGTCGGCTCGTCGAGCACGAGCAGCCGGGCCGGCGGGTCGGCCAGCAGGAGCCGGGCGAGGGTGACGCGGAACCGCTCCCCGCCCGACAGCGTGGCCACCCGGCGGTCGACCTGGTCTCCGCGCACGCGGAAGCGGGCGAGACGGTCGCGCAGCTCGGCCGGCGGCACGTGCGGTGCGCCCGCTCGGACGGCCTCGAGGACGGTCGCGCGGTCGTCGAGCACGTCGAGGCGGTGTTCTCCCGCGCCCGCACGCCGAGCAGGTGCTCCGGCGCGAGCGACGCCAGCGGATCGAGGACGATCTCCCGGCCGTCGGCACAGCGCAGCGCGGCGAGCCGGCGTCCCGCGGGCACGTCCGGGTCGGGCAGGTCGACCACGATGCGGTCGTCGTCGCGCGGCGGCAAGGCCTTTTTCTCAGCCGGCCGCCGCGGCCGGCCACGGCTCGGACGGCTCGCGTGGGTCCTCCGGCAGCAGCGAGCCCACCCACGCGTCGCGGCGCGCGCCGCGCTGGAGCGCCCAGCGCCGCAGCGTGCCCTCGAACCGGAAGCCGAGCTTCCAGGCCACGCGCCGCGAGGCCCAGTTGCCGACGTACGCCGACCAGTGCGCGCGGACGAGGCCGAGCCCCTCGGGGTCGAGCGCCCAGTCGACGACGAGCCGGGCCGCCTCGGTCGTCAGCCCCCGGCCGCGCGCGGCGGGCGCGGCCCAGTAGCCGAGCTCGCCGACACGCTCGACGCCCTCGGCGCCCTCGCACGTCATGCCGACCATGCCGAGCACCGGGCCGTCCGTGTCCCCGGGGTCGCGGACGGCCCAGGTGAAGCTCGTCCCGGTCGCCCAGCCGTCGACGACCATGCCGGTGACGAAGCCCTCGGCGTCGGCCCGCGTGTAGGGCGACGGGACGGTCGTCCACTCCGCGATCGCCGGGTCGGTGCAGATCTCGGCGACGACGTCGACGTCGCGCTCCGTCGGGACGGACAGACGGACTCGGTCGGTGGCGAGGACGAAGGGCTCCATACCGCGCATCGTGTCATGCGCGGCACGGCCGCCTCAGGGTTTTTGCTCCTCCTCGGGAGCGCGGACGACGTCGTCGTCGTCGGGCCGTCGCGGGTCGGCCTGCTCCGGCCGCAGGAGCGGGCCTAGCGGGACGGGCACGAGCAGGTTGCCGCGCAGCGTGGAGAACACCGTCCACGCGACCGCGACGAGGGGCACCGCGATGATCGCGCCGAGGATGCCCGCGAGCACCGTGCCCGACAGCACCGACAGCGCCACGACGACGGGGTGCAGCGAGACCTGCTTGCCCATGATGAGCGGCTGCAGGACGTGGCCCTCGAGCTGGCCGATGAGCGCGATGCCGATCGTCACGACCAGCGCGGTCACGAAGCCCTGCGCCGCGAGCGCGACGACGGCCGCGATGATCATCGCCAGGGGCGCGCCGATGAGCGGGATGAACGCACCGATGAACACGAGCACGGCCAGGGGTGCCGCGAGCGGCACGCCGAGGATCGACAGCAGCACGAACGCGAGGAAGCCGTCGGCGAACGCGATGATCACCGTGCCGCGCGCGAAGCCCGAGAAGGTGTACCAGCCGGCCGCCGCGGCGTCGTGCCACCGGGCCCGGTGGGCGAGCGGGAGCTGCCCGAGGAACCAGCGCCACATCTGCCCGCCGGAGTTCACGAAGAACACGGTGAGGAAGATCGCGAGCGCGACGACCATGAAGCCCTCGACGACCGAGCCGGCGCTCTGCGCCGCCTGGCTGAGCAGGTCCTCGGCGTTGTCGGCGACCCACGCGCGACCCTGGTCGACCCACTCGTCGATCTGGTCGAGCGTCACGGTGAGGCCGAACGGCCCGTCCTCGAGCACGTCGAGGATCTGCCGCACGCCGGTGTCGAACTCGCCCGCCAGGCGCTCCCACTGGCCCGCGACGGACGCGACGACGTACGTGAGCAGGCCGCCGAACAGCAGGACGCCCGACAGCAGGGCCAGCGCGGTCGCGAGCGGGCGCGGCATGACCTTCGCGTACCAGTCGGTGACCGGCCGCAGCACGGACGTCAGGACGAGCGCGAGGAACACCGCGACGAAGACGATGCGGACCTGGGCGGTCGCGTAGAACACGAGCGCGACACCTGCGACGACGGCGATGAGCCGCCACGACCAGCCGGCGGAGGTACGGAGCCACGCGGGTACGTTCTCGCGCACGCCCTCGGCCACACGCCCACCTCCTGCTCGTCCGGTCTGCCCAGTGTGCCCCACGCCGGCGGACCCGGCAGGCGACGCCACCGTGCCGGGTGAATTCTGCCCGCGCGCGATGACACGGACGGGTGCCGGGGGCACCCTCGGAGAGGCGGTACGACGGCGTGCCGCGCAACCGAAGGGAGCAGACATGTTCGGTCGCAACGTGCGACGCGCGAGCGGTGCGGTGGTCCTGTCGGCGGGCCTCGTCCTCGCCTCCGCGGCGGGGGCCCTGGCCCACGAGTGCTTCAACCCCAACCGGTCGGCCGCCGGCAACGCCGCCGCCGGGTCGCACTCGCAGGCGTGGTTCACGCTCGAGGTCGCCGACGCGGTGCAGGGGGACGTCGAGAACGGGGTCCTCACGCCCGAGCAGGCCGAGTGCGTCCTCGCGGCGTACGAGGAGACCGGCGCGCCGTCGTCGTTCACCCTGAAGGTCAAGGGCAGCAACGGCCAGGGCGGGGTCGTCGCCTCCAACAACCCGCACGACGCGAAGGCGGGCGACGGGCGGGGCATCGACGAGGTCTTCGCGGCCTACGGCGAGGAGATCCTCGGCAGCTACGAGGCCTGCGGCGCCAGCCCGTTCTGACGAGAGCACGGGAACGTCGAAGGCCCCCGAGCCAGGAGCTCGGGGGCCTTCGACGTCGCTGTCTCAACGAGTGTCCGGAGGGGGACTTGAACCCCCACGCCCTATACGGGCACTAGCACCTCAAGCTAGCGCGTCTGCCATTCCGCCACCCGGACAGGTGGACCTTCCCGGCGCCCTGCGCCGTTCCGGTGCGGGGAAAAACATAGCACGATCCGGGCCCGCCCCCGCAAACCGCCCGAGCCCGACGGCGGCTCCCCGGGCGGGTGCGCTGGGCCCGTCCTAGCGTGACGACGTGGCACAGCGCATCGAGGACTACGGCCTCGTGGGCGACCTGCAGACCGCCGGGCTCGTGGGGCGCGACGGCTCGCTCGACTGGCTGTGCCTGCCCGACTTCGACTCCCCCGCCTGCTTCGCGGCCCTGCTCGGTGACGAACGTCACGGGTCCTGGGCGCTCGCGCCGGCGAGGGGCGGTCCGTGCACCACCCGCCGCTACCGTCCGGACACCCTCGTGCTCGAGTCCGAGTGGGAGACGCCCGAGGGGCGCGTCCGGGTGATCGACCTCATGCCGCCGCGCGGCGAGGCCCCCGACGTCGTGCGCGTCGTCGAGGGGCTGAGCGGGCGCGTGCCGATGACGACGACGCTGCGCCTGCGGTTCGACTACGGCAGCGTGGTCCCCTGGCTCACCCGCACCGGCATCGTGCGCAACGCCCCGCCGAGCACGCTCACGGCCGTCGCCGGGCCCGACGCCGTGAGCATCGACGCCCCGGTGCCCGTGGAGGTCGACACCGGGGCGGGGACCGTGCACGCCCGGTTCGAGGTCGCGGCGGGCGAGCGCGTCCCGTTCGTCGTCACCTACCACCGCTCGTACCTCCCCGAGCCCGACCCGATCGACCCCGAGGCCGCGGTCGCCGACACGGAGGACTTCTGGCGGTCGTGGGCGGCGCAGACCACCTACGACGGCGGCTGGCAGGAGGCGGTGCGGCGCTCGCTCGTCACGCTCAAGGCACTGACCTACGCGCCGACGGGTGCGATCGCGGCCGCCGCGACGACGTCGCTGCCCGAGGAGATCGGCGGCAGCCGCAACTGGGACTACCGGTTCTGCTGGCTCCGGGACGCGGCGTTCACGCTCGTCGCGCTCCTGGGCACGGGGCACGTCGCCGAGGCCGGCGAGTGGCGCGAGTGGCTGCTGCGCGCCGTCGCCGGCGACCCGGCCGACCTGCAGATCATGTACGCGCTCGACGGGCGCCGTCGCATCCCCGAGCGCACGCTCACCGGGCTGCCCGGGTACGTGGGCAGCGTACCGGTGCGGATCGGCAACGGCGCGGCCGGGCAGTTCCAGCTCGACGTGTGGGGCGAGGCGCTCGACGCCCTCGACGTCGCACGTCGCTCGGGCCTCGCGGTCGACGAGGACGCGTGGCGCCTGCAGCACGCGCTCACGGACTTCCTCGAGGGCCACTGGAAGGACCCGGACAACAGCCTGTGGGAGGTGCGCGGCCCGCGACGCCCGTTCGTGCACTCCCGGGTCATGGCGTGGGCGGGCGTGGACCGGATGGTCCGGACGGTCGAGGACTTCGGGCTCGAGGGCCCCGTGGACCGGTGGCGCCGGCTGCGCGAGACCATCCGCGCCGACGTCCTCGAGAGGGCACGTTCCTCATCTGCAGCTTCTGGCTCGTCGATGCGCTGCACGGCATCGGCCGCCACGACGAGGCCGTGGCGCTGTTCGAGCGGCTGCTCGGCCTGCGCAACGACCTCGGCCTGCTGGCCGAGGAGTACGACGTCACGTCGGGACGCCAGCTCGGCAACGTGCCGCAGGCGTTCAGCCACGTGGGGCTCGTCAACTCGGCGCGCATCCTCGGCGGCGCCCCGGCAGAACGACCCCAGGAGGCATGGTGAGAGCACTGACCGTCGTCCCCGGGCAGGCGGGCTCGCTCGCCGTCACGGACGTGCCCGACGTGGAGGCCGGACCGGGCGAGCTGCTGGTCGACGGCCTCGCCGTCGGCATCTGCGGCACGGACGCCGAGATCGCCGCCGGCGAGTACGGGTCGGCGCCGCCGGGCCGCGAGCGCCTGGTCCTCGGTCACGAGTCCCTGGGCCGCGTCGCCCGGGCACCCGCGGGCTCGGGCTTCGCACCCGGCGACCTCGTGGTCGGCGTCGTGCGCCGGCCCGACCCGGTGCCGTGCGGTGCGTGCGCGCGCGGCGAGTGGGACATGTGCCGCAACGGGCGGTACACCGAGCACGGCATCAAGGACGTCGACGGCTTCGCGAGCGAGCGCTGGGTGATCGAGGCCGACCGGGCCGTGCGCCTCGACCCGGCGCTCGCCGACGTCGGCATGCTGCTCGAGCCGACCTCGGTGGTCGCCAAGGCGTGGGAGCAGGTCGACGCGGTCGGCGGGCGGGCCTGGTTCGAGCCGCGCACCGCGCTCGTCACGGGCGCGGGCCCCATCGGCCTGCTCGCCGCGCTCATCGGCGTCCAGCGCGGCCTGGACGTGCACGTGCTCGACCGCCACGCCGAGGGGCGCAAGCCCGACCTGGTGGGCGCCCTGGGCGCGACGTACCACACGGAGGACCTCGCCACCGTCTCGGACGCGGTGCAGCCGGAGGTGCTGATCGAGGCCACGGGCGCGCCGCCCGTGATCACCGCCGCGCTCACGGCCACGCGGCCGTACGGCGTCACGGTCCTGACGGGCGTGACGACGCCGGGCCGGACGGTCCCGCTCGACGTGGGTGCGGCGAACCGGGAGATCGTGCTCGAGAACGACGCGATCGTCGGCTCCGTCAACGCCAACATGGGCCACTACGAGGCGGCCGCCGACGTCCTGGCGCGCGCCGACCTCGACTGGCTCCGCGGGCTCGTGACGCGCCGGCTCCCGCTCGAGCGCGCGCTCGAGGCCTTCGACGACGGGTCCGACGACGTCAAGGTGGTCGTGGAGCTGTCGGCCTGACGTCGGCGGGGCCGTGTAGCGTTCCCCCTCGCCAGGACCAATCGGTCAAGGGTGAGGATCGGGACAGGAGCTCGGCGCCATGATGGGTGGCCACCACGCCGCGTCGGGGGCGGCGGCATGGGTCGCGGTGACCTCGACGACGCCGATCGCGTTCGGCTGGTACCCCGTCTCCGAGGTCGGCGTCATGACCGGCGCGCTCGTGTGCGCCGGCGCCGCGCTGCTGCCCGACGCCGACCACCACCGCGGCACGATCGCGCACTCGCTGCCGCCCGTGTCGGAGGGCGTGACGCGCCTCGTGGCGAGCGTCTCCGGCGGCCACCGCGGGGCGACCCACTCGATCCTCGGCGTGGCGGCGTTCACCGCGATCGCCTGGGTCACGAGCCTCCTGACGATCCGCACCGAGACGTTCGGGGACGTCCTCGTCGGCCCGGGCGTGATGGCGGTGCTGCTCATCGCGTTCGCGCTGCGCGCCCTGCGCCTCACGCGCAAGGGCCGGTGGTGGTCGTGGACGACGTCGCTGAGCCTCGCGGCGCTCGTGGCGGTCTTCGCGCCCGAGGAGTGGTACTGGATGCCGTTCTGCGTCGGCCTGGGGTGCGCCGTGCACGTGCTCGGCGACCTGGTCACGACGCGCGGCGTCCCGCTGCTGTGGCCCGTCCGGGTCCGCTCGCCGCGCTGGGTGCGCCGGTACCCCGTGCTGCCGTTCGACGACGTGTGGCGCGCGGGCGGCAACGTGTCGCTGCCGGTGCTCGGTGACGCGGGGTCGTGGCGTGAGTGGGTCGTCATGACCCCCGTGAGCCTCTACGCGGTCGTCGGGGTCACGTGGGCCGCGCTCGACCAGATGGGCTTCGACACCGCGAGCGTGTGGGACGCCGTCGTCGCGTGGACGCGCACCTGGACGGGCGCCGCCGGATCCTGACCGCGCCGTCGCGCCCCGCTGGACAGCCCTCGCACCGACCGGCACTGTGATCCCATGGCCGAGACCGCGGCTCGGGGTGCGTCGTGGCGCTGGGCGCTCGCGGCGGCGACCGCCGCGGGCGTCGCGGTCGCGGGCGCGCTCGGCGCGTACGCCGACGCCCACCCCGGCGACGGCGCTCCCCTGCTGACGCTGTGGTTCTCGAGCATGATCGAGATGAAGTCGTGGCTCGCCACGGGCGCCGCCGCGCTGCTCGTCGTCCAGCTCGGGTCGGCGCTCGCGATGTACGGGCGGCTTCCCGGGGTGCGCCGCGTCCCGGGGTGGGTGGGCATGCTGCACCGGTGGAGCGGCGTGGCCGCGTTCGGCCTGACCCTCCCGGTCGCGTTCGCGTGCGTCTGGTCGATCGGGTTCGAGGACGAGCCGGGGCGCGTGCTGGTCCACTCCGTCGCGGGGTGCCTGTTCTACGGCGTGTTCACGGTCAAGATGCTCGCGCTGCGCGTCCGCGGCCTGCCGGCCTGGGTGCTGCCGGTGCTCGGCGGGCTCGTCCTCGCGCTCCTCGCGCTCGTGTGGTCGACGTCGGCGCTGTGGTTCTTCACCTCGGGGGTGTCGTCGTGAGCGAGCCCACGCGCCGGGCCGTGCTCGAGGGCGTCGGCGTCGCGGTCGTCGCGGCCGTCGGCGGGTTCGCGTGGTTCTCCGCCGTCGGGCCGCCGAGCGAGGACGAGCGCGAGGAGCAGGAGGACGAGCAGGACGAGCTCGAGGACCGGCTCGAGGACGAGCAGGACGAGCTCGAGGACCGGCTCGACGACCTGCAGGACGAGCTCGAGGACCGGCAGGACGAGAGCGAGGCTCACCCGTGAGGTCGTTCTGGCAGCGCCTGCCCACGCTCGTGCTGATCGCCCTGGCCGCCGCCACGGCCGGAGCGATGCTCGCCGCCCTCCGCTGAGCCGCCGCGTGCGCGGGCCGCGACCCGGACCGCGCGCTCGTGCTCCTCGAGCATGCCGGGGTCGGCGAGACGCGGGTCGTCGACGGGGCGCCCGGCGAGCACGGCGTCGAGGTAGCGCCGGTCGGCGTCGAGCCGCTCGGCCGGCGACCATGCCCCCGGCACCGACGACGGCGTCCCGTGTCCCGGCACGACCACCCGTGCGCGGGCGACCCACGGCGCGAGCCGGTCGAGCCCGTCCCCGTAGGCGGCCAGGTCGGCGGCGGTCTCCGAGGTGTCGAACGGCAGCGGCGTCTCGACGTCGCTGAGCATGTCGCCCGCGACGAGCACGCCGGCGGCGGGGAGCCAGAGCGCGGTGTGGCCGGGCGCGTGGGCGTCGTGCACGACCAGCACCGTCTCGGGCAGGACGCCGGCCGGGTCCGGCACGTGGT
This sequence comes from Isoptericola variabilis 225, assembly GCF_000215105.1. GTDB lineage: Bacteria > Actinomycetota > Actinomycetes > Actinomycetales > Cellulomonadaceae > Isoptericola > Isoptericola variabilis_A. The sequence goes on along the minus strand of NC_015588.1, from coordinate 1,544,438 downwards.
CGGAGGGCGACGCGACGACGCCGCCGAACAGCTCGAGCACGTCCGCCGGGTACGCCGCGTCGGCCGTGAGCTCCGCCAGGAGCGCCCGTCGGCGCGCCCGCGCCGCCGCGACCGTCGCGGGCGACGCCCACCGCGGCGCCTCGCCGTAGCGCGGGTGCCACAGCAGGTGGTCGTGGTGCGCGTGCGTCGCGAGCCCAGCGACCACCTCGACCTCCCGCGCGTCGAGCTCGTCGGCGATCGCGGCCAGCTCGTCGGCCTCCCACGCGGGGTCGACCAGGAGCGCCGGGCGGAGCCCCCGGCCGGCGGCGCGCCCGAGGATGAGCGTCGTCGTCGTGCGCATGCGCCGGCTCGTGCGCACCAGGACGCCGTCGGCCACGGGGAGGAAGGCCATGAGCGCACCGTACCGACGAATAATCGCTGGACCGCGACCTGGCCGCAGGGGCAAGGTCGGCACGACGACGCACCACCGGGGTGCGCCCGTGCAGGAAGGAGGGCCGAGCCATGGACCGTCTCGCGATGCCCGCCCGTCCCCCTCACCCGAGGAGCCTTCCGTGCACCCGCACACCGATCACGTCCTCCCACCTGCGGAGCCCGTCGACCTGACCGAGCCCGGCCCCGACCAGCGCTGGTCCACCTGGACCACGGTCGCCAAGGGCCAGCGCGGCCCCGAGCCGCGTCCCGGCTGGGTCGTCACGTCCGCTGCCGCGCTCGACACCGAGCTCGGCATCCTCAAGACCGGCAAGGAGGCCGACGTCTTCCTCGTCGAGCGCGCCGTGCCGGGCGACCCCGACCAGGTGTCGCTGCTCGCCGCCAAGCGGTACCGCGGCCGCGAGCACCGGCAGTTCCACCGCGACGGCGAGTACACCGACGGCCGCCGCGTGCGCCGCACGCGCGACCAGCGCGCGATCGAGGACCGCAAGTCCTCGTGGGGGCGCGCGGTCGCCGCCACGCAGTGGGCCGACGCCGAGTTCGGCGCCCTGTGCGCCCTCTGGGACGCCGGCGCCCCGGTCCCCTACCCCGTCCAGATCGACGGGACCGAGCTCCTCATGGAGTTCGTCGGGACGGTCGACGACGACGGGGTGCCCGTCGCCGCTCCCCGGCTCGCCCGGGCACGGCCCGACGCCGCGACGCTCGCCGGGTGGTTCGACCAGGTGCGCGACGCCATGGGCGTCCTGGCGCGCCTCGGCTGGGCGCACGGCGACCTGTCGCCGTACAACGTCCTCGCGCACGGCGACCGGGTCGTCGTCATCGACCTGCCGCAGGTGGTCGACCTCGTCGCGAACCCGTTCGGCGCGGAGCTGCTGCACCGCGACTGCCGGACCATGGCCGCCTGGTTCGCCGGCCGGGGTCTCGACGTCGACGCCGACGAGCTCTTCGCCGACGTCTACGCCCAGGCGTGGTGACGCGGCGGGGACGGTCCTACGGTGGGCAGATGGCCACGCTGCCGACGGACGGGTACGACCGCGACGCTCTCCGGGCGTTCCTCGTGGACTACGGGCTCGCGCTCGGGGCGGGCGACCTCGAGGCGCTCGCCGACCGGTTCGACCTCCCCGCGCTGCTCACGCTGCCCGAGAGGTCGGTCGTGCTCACGGGACCGGAGCAGGTGCACGACCTGCTCCGCGAGCGCCTCGCGGGCCACCGCGAGCGCGAGCTGGTCGCGGTCGTGCCCGAGCTCGGGGACGTCGAGGAGGTCGGCTGGGCACTGCTGTGGGTCGACGTCCGCTGGAGCTACCGCGACGAGTACGCGGCCGAGGGCGCGAGCGAGCACGTGCGGTACCTGCTGCGGCGCGGGCGCGGGACGTTCGAGGTCTGCGTCGTCGCACCGGTCGCGTGACTCACGCGGGATCGAGCTCGCGCCGTAGCACCCAGCGCGGGAGACGCCCGCTCGTGGCGGACGTCATGGCGACCCGCTCGAACCCGGCCTGCTCGAACAGCCCGACCGTCCCCACGAACGCGGCGCTCACGGGCACGCGGCGGCCGGGATCCGGCTCGACGGGGTACCCCTCGATCACGCGGGCCCCGTGGGCCCGCGCGTACTCGACCGCGCCCTCGAGCAGCGCGCGGGCCACGCCCCGACGGCGGTACCCGGGGCGGACGGTGAAGCACATGACGGCCCACGTGGTGGGCCAGCTCTCGGGGTCGCCGGGAGGCAGGACGCGCGAGCGCTGGAGCATGCGGCTGGCGGACTTGGGGGCCAGCCCCAGCCACCCGGCGACCGTGTCGCCGTCGTAGGCGAGCAGGCCCGGGGCCGGGTCCCTCGCGGCGAGCTCGCGCAGGTAGTCCTCCCGGCGCGACGCGTCCTCCTTCGGCGGCAGCCGCCAGTGCATGCACCAGCACGCCTGCTCGCGCCCCGTGGGGTTGAGCACGGTCGCGACGTCGTCGAACCGGTCGGCGGTGGCGGGCTCGATCCGCATGCCTCCGAGACTACGAGCCCCTTCCGACACGGCGGGGACCGTGGTTGAATATAAGCACCCACTTATGAAGGAGCCGACCATGAGCATCACGATCGATCCCGCCGCCACCGCTCGTCTCGTGGTGCGCGAGGTCCGCAGCGGCGAGCGCGACGGCGCGCCGACCAAGGTCGCCGTGGCACGCCGCACGTACGCGGCGGAGCGCGACGACGTCTGGGACGCCGTCACGTCGCCCGAGCGCCTCCCCCGCTGGTTCGCCCCCGTCAGCGGGGACCTGTCGGAGGGCGGCCGCTACCAGGTCGAGGGCAACGCGGGCGGCGTCGTCGAGACGTGCGAGGCGCCCGAGCGGTTCGCCGTCACGTGGGAGTTCGGCGGCACCCTCTCGTGGCTCGAGGTGCGCCTCACCGAGTCCGACGGCGGCACGACGCTCGAGCTCGTGCACGAGTCCCCGGTCGAGCCCGAGTTCGCCGAGCGGTTCGGGCCCGGCGCGGTCGGCGTCGGCTGGGACCTCGCCCTCATGGGCCTCGGGCTGCACCTCGAGACCGACCAGGCCGTCGACCCCGCGGAGGGCGAGGCGTGGACGCTGTCGCCCGACGGCGTCGAGTTCGTCCGGCACGCCAGCACCGGCTGGGCCGAGGCGGCGATCGCCGACGGCGACGACCCCGAGGCCGCCCGCGCCGCCGCGCGGAACACCCTCGCCTTCTACACGACGCCGCCCGACGCCTGATGAGCGCCCCGGCACGGGTGTTCGAGGCGCTCGGCGACCCCGTCCGGCGCCGGGTCCTCGAGCTGCTGCACGCCGCGGGCGAGCAGCCGGCCGGCGCGCTCGTGGCGGCGCTGCAGGCCGAGGCCCGCCTCTCGCAGCCCGCGGTGTCCCAGCACCTGCGGGTCCTGCGCGAGGCGGGCCTGGTCCGGGTCCGGCCCGAGGGGACGCGGCGGCTCTACGCCGTCGACGACGCGGGCGTCGACGCGGCCCGGGCATGGCTCGACCGGTTCGCCGACACGTTCGCCCAGCCGCTCGACGCGCTCGAGACCGAGCTGGCGCGCGGCCGCCGCGAGCGCCGTCGGGAGGGCGTCAGCCGACGTGCCGGTGCTGCGGCTCCCGGTAGGGCTTCGGGAGCTTGAGGTGCCGCTCCGCCATGATGGCGCGGAGCACGTCCGGCCGGTCGGTGATGATCCCGTCGACGCCGAGGTCCATGAGGTGCTCGATCGTCGCGCGGTCGTCGATGGTCCACGGGACGACCTTCATCCCGGCGGCGTGCGCCGCGTCGACGAGCTCCTGGGTCGTGAAGGGCACGTAGCCGGGGTCGTCGATGCTGCCGTTCTGAGGGTCGCCGTGGACCGGCGAGACCGCGTCCGCCCCGAACGACGCGGCCGCGGCCACGAACCTCTCCTGCAGTGAGCCCGGGAAGTCGTCGATGTCGATGCCGCCGAGCCACGGCGAGGCGCCCGCCTGCCCGGCCTGGAGGAACTGCTGGCCGTTGGTCAGCGCCACGATCGGCAGGCGGGGCTCGACCTCGCGCACCCGCATGAGCGCGCCCCAGTCGAAGCTCTGGATCGTGACCTGGTCGACGAGGCGGGCGGCGCGCACGTCGCGCACGACGGCCTGGACGAACTCCTCGCGCGGCGCGGTCTGCCACGGGGCGCCCGCCTCGATCTTGGTCTCGACGTTGAGCGTGACCTGGTGCGCCCGGTAATCGTTCACGAGCTCGAGCACCTCGGACAGCAGCGGCATGGGCTCGCCCGGGTGCACCTCCTGGCCCGGGAACTGCGGCTGGGCCAGCGAGCCGCAGTCGATCGTGCGGACCTGCGCGAGCGTGAGGTCCTTGATGTAGGTCGCGCCCGGGACGTACGGGAACTCGGGGTCGCCCGGGAAGGCGGGCGCGGTGTCGACGCACTTGGCCGGGTTCGGGTCCCGGTCGTGCGTCACGACGGCGTACCCGTCCTCGGTGATCTGGACGTCGAGCTCGAGCGTCGAGACGCCCAGCTCGAGGGCGTTGGCGAACGCGGGCAGCGTGTTCTCGACCGTGAGGGCGACGCCGCCCCGGTGGGCCTGGAGGTCGAACTCGCGATCCGACCCGGCGGCGACGGCGGGGGCTGCGCCCGCGCACACGAGGGTGAGGGCCAGCGTGGTGGCGAGGGTGCGACGTGTGTCCATGCCCCCGAGCGTGGTCACCGCGCGTTGCGGCACGCTGCACCGGCGGCGACGCCGCGGTGACCGGCGCGTGAACTCGCGCCGCCGTCAGCGGAAGTCCCGCGAGCGGGTCGGCACCGGCAGCCGCAGCGGCGCGAGGTGCTCCGCGAGCAGGTTGACGGCGCCGTCGGCCCGCTCGACCTGGCCCCGCACGACCATGGCGGGCGCGCCGCGCGCGACCGTGCGGAAGCGCCGCCACAGGCCGGGCGTGCAGATGACGTTGAGCAGGCCGGTCTCGTCCTCGAGCGACAGGAACGTCACGCCGCCCGCGGTGCCGGGGCGCTGGCGGTGCGTGACGACGCCGCCCACGGCGACGCGCCGGCCGGGCTCCGTGGCGCCGACCTGGGCCACGGTGAGCACGCCCGCGCGCTCGAGCCCGTCGCGCAGGTGCTCGAGCGGCGACGACGAGTCGGGCGTGATGCCCGTGGCCCACGCGTCGGCGACGTCGACCTCGAGCCCGGTCATGCCCGGCAGCACCGGCGCGGCCACGCCGACGCTCACGCCCTCGAGCGTGTCCGGGCCTTCCTGCCCGAGCGCGCCCGCGGCCCAGAGCCCCTCGCGCCGCGTGACGCCGAGGCTCTCGAGCGCGCCGGCGGTCGCGAGCGCCTCGAGCTGGGCCGTGCTGAGGTCGACGCGACGCACGAGGTCGCGCAGGTCGCGGAACTGCCCGTGCGCCTCGCGCTCGGCGACCATGGCCTCGGCGAGGTCCTTGCCGAGGCCCCGCACCCCGCTCAGCCCGAGCCGGACGGCGAGCGTGAGGTCGGGCTCGGGCCCGAACGCGGGGTCGACGCTCACGGAGACCTCCGGCCGGACCGGGGTGGCGCCGTCGGGCAGCCGCTCGACGCCCGCGAGCGCCCGCGAGGCGCCCACGTCGGGGCGCAGCACGGTCACGCCGTGCCGGCGGGCGTCCGCCGCGAGCGACTGCGGCGAGTAGAAGCCCATGGGCTGCGCGGCGAGCAGCCCCGCGTAGAACGGGGCGGGGTGGTGCACCTTGAGCCACGAGCTCGCGTAGACGAGGAACGCGAACGAGTACGCGTGCGACTCGGGGAAGCCGAAGTCGGCGAACGCCTTGAGCTTGTCGTAGATCTCGTCCTGCACCTCGGGCGGCACGCCGCGCTCGGTCATGCCCTCCGTGAGGCGCCCGCGCAGCGCCTCCATGCGCTCGTGCGAGCGCTTGGAGCCCATCGCGCGGCGCAGCTGGTCGGACTCGGCGGGCGAGAAGCCCGCGACGTCGATCGCCATCTGCATGAGCTGCTCCTGGAACAGCGGCACGCCGAGCGTCCGCCTCAGGGAGGGCTCGAGCAGCGGGTGCAGGTACGTCACGGGCGCCCGGCCGCGCGCCCGGTCGATGTACGGGTGCACGGACCCGCCCTGGATGGGGCCGGGCCGGATGAGCGCGACCTCGATGACGATGTCGTAGAAGTTCTTCGGCTGCAGCCGCGGCAGGGTCGCCATCTGCGCGCGGGACTCGACCTGGAACACCCCGACCGTGTCCGCGGCGCACAGCAGCTCGTAGACCGCGGGGTCGTCGTCGGGCAGGCCGTGCAGCTCGAGTCGCTCGCCGGTGTGCTCCTGGATCGCCTCGAACGCGTAGCGGATCGCGGTGAGCATGCCGAGCCCGAGCAGGTCGAACTTCACCAGGCCCGCGTCGGCGCAGTCGTCCTTGTCCCACTGGAGCACCGTGCGGCCCTCCATGCGGGCCCACTCGACCGGGCACACCTCGATCACGGGGCGGTCGCACATGACCATGCCGCCCGAGTGGATGCCCAGGTGCCGCGGCAGGCGCAGCATGCGCTCGGCGAGGTCGAGCACCTGGTCGGGGATCTCGCCCTCCTCGGCCGCCGACGCCGGTGCACGGGCGGGCACGACGTCGTGCGCGTCGTCGGCCCGGCCCGCGGGATCGGGGCCGCGCAGCGACCCCCACCGCTCGATCGACTTGGACCACGCGTCCTGCTGCCCGACGTCGTACCCGAGCGCGCGGGCGGCGTCGCGCACCGCCGAGCGCGGCCGGTAGGAGATGACGTTGGCGACCTGCGCGGCGTGCGTCCGGCCGAACGTGGCGTAGACGTGCTGGATGACCTCCTCGCGCCGCACCGACTCGATGTCGACGTCGATGTCGGGCGGGCCGTCGCGCTCGGGCGCGAGGAACCGCTCGAAGAGCAGCCCGTGCTTGACGGCGTCGACGGCGGTGATGCCGAGCGCGTAGCAGACCGCGGAGTTCGCCGCGCTCCCCCGACCCTGGCACAGGATGCCGTTGACGCGGCAGAACTCGACGAGGTCGTAGACGACGAGGAAGTAGCCGGGGAAGCCGAGCTTCTCGATGACCCGCAGCTCGTGCTCGATCTGCTTCCACGCACCGGGCACGCGCTCGGACTCCCGAGGCCCGTACCGCTCGACGGCCCCGCGGCGCACGAGCTCGCGCAGCCACGACGCCTCGTCGTGGCCGTCCGGCACCGGGTACGGGGGCAGCTGCGGCGCGACGAGGTCGAGGTCGAACGCGCACTCGGCCGCCAGGTCGGCCGCCGTCGGCACCGCCTCGGGGTGGCGCCGGTGCAGCGCGAGCATCTCGTCCGCCGAGCGCAGGTGCGCCGTCGGGCCGCCGGGGAGCCAGCCGTCCATCGCGTCGAGCGACGAGCGGGCCCGCACGGCCGCGAGCGCCCCGGCGAGGTCGGCGTCGCGCGGCCGTGCGTAGTGCGCGTTGGTCGTCGCGACCAGGGGCAGGCGTGCGGCGCGGGCGAGGTCGGCGAGCGCGTCGTGCAGGTCGGCGTCGCGCGGGTCGCCCGTGGCGGTGAGCTCGACGGCGACGTTGTCGCGCCCGAAGACGCCGACGAGCCGGTCGAGCTCGCGGCGGGCGGCGTCCGGGCCGTGGTCGGTCAGCGCGCGGCGCACGGTGCCCTTGCGGCAGCCGGTGAGCACGAGCCACTGCCCGCCCGCCTCCTCGCCGAGGGCCTCGAGGCGGTAGCGGGCCTTGCCCTTGACGCCCGCGTCGAGGTGGGCCGTGGCGATCGCGCGCGAGAGGTTGCGGTAGCCCTGGGCGCCGCGCGCGAGGACGAGCAGGTGGGTCGAGCGCGGGTCGGGCACGCCCGTGGGCGCGTCGAGCACGGGCGGCCCGCCGGGGACGGGCGCCTCGAGGTGCAGCTCGGCCCCGAACACGGTCGGCAGCCCCACGGCCTTGGCGGCCTGGGAGAACCGCACGACCCCGTACAGGCCGTCGTGGTCGGTGACCGCGAGCGCCTCGAGCCCCAGGCGCGCGGCCTCGGCGGCGAGCTCCTCGGGGTGCGAGGCGCCGTCGAGGAAGCTGAACGCCGAGTGCGCGTGCAGCTCGGCGTACCTAGTCATACAGCGCCTCCACCTGCCAGCGCCCGCCGGCCTGGGCGAGCAGGAGTCCGCGTCCGTCGTCGAGCACGGTCTGCAGGTAGACGCGGCGAGGGCCGCCGCACCACCACCGCTCGGCGAGCGGCCACGGCCCGGCCCAGCCGGCGACCTTCTGCTCGTCCTCGTGCTCGCCGTCGCCCCAGCGCACGAGCACGGGCTCGCCGCTCGTGGCGAGGCGCACGTCGACGACGACGTCGCGCCCGGCGACGTCGAGCACGCGCGCGGGCACGGGCTCGGGCAGCAGGGTCGCGGGCGCGGGGCTCGGCAGCGAGCCGGGCCACGGCAGGTCCGGGTCGCGCTCGGGCGCGGCCTCCTCGCCGAACGGCACGAGCTGCACGCGGTCGCGCGCGTCGCGTCCGCCCTGGAGCCGGACGGTGAGGACGGCGTCGCCGCCGAGCAGGCCCTGCACCCGGCCCAGCGCCCGCCGGGCGCGGGCGTCCTCGCCGGCGTCGGGGCCCCACAGGCGCGGCTGGTGCACGCCCGCGGGCGCGACCTCCTCGGCGGCGAGCGCGAGCCGCACGACCGGTGCGACGACCGGCACGTCCCGGCCGGGCGCCGCGGTGAGCCACCCCTCGAGCTGCCACCGCACGCGGTCGGTGATCCGGGCGGCGCTCATGCCGCCCGCGGCGGCGTCGTCGGTGCGCCACACGCGCTCGAGCTCGCGCTCGGCGGTGTGCGCGGTGATGCGCAGGCGCCCGCACGCCAGGCCGCGCGCGGCGAGCAGGGCGTGCAGCTCCTCGGCGAGGCGTCGCGCGGCGAACGTGGCGACGTCGACCCGCAGCGCGGGCGGGTCGAGCTCCTCGGCGACGGCGAGGTCGGGCTCGATCCGGCGCCGCGCGGGCGGGCGCAAGTCCTCCCCGCGGGCCAGGCGGTGCGCCCAGGTCCCGAGCTCGCCGAACCGCGCGCCGACGCTCTCGGACGGCAGCGCCGCGAGGTCGCCCAGCGTGCGCAGGCCGAGGCGCCACCACAGGCTCACCGCCTCCTGGACGGCCGCCGCGGTGACGGCGTCGGTCGCGGCGTGCACGAGCTCGCCCACGGGCCGCTCAGCGAGGAACGCGCGCGAGCCGCCGGCCGGCACGACGGCGTCGGACCGCGCCGCGAGCACCGCGGCGAGCAGGCCGTCGGCGACCCCGACCTGGCACTCGTGGCCCGTGCGCGCGGCGACCGCCCCGACGAGCGCCTCGGCGAGCGCGCGCTCCGAGCCGTGGTAGCGGGCCGCGCCGTCGCGGGGCAGCAGCAGCATGCCGGGGCGGGCGACCTCGAGCCCGGCGACGACCGTCTCGGCCGCGAGGGCCACGGGCTCGAACTCGCGCGCGTCGCGGGCGTCGTCGGCCTCGAGCAGCACGAGCTCGGGGCAGCGCTCCTGCGCCTGACGGCGGCGCATGCCGCGGCGCACGCCCTGCGAGCGCGCGACGGCGGACACCGCGACCGTCGCGCCCGCGGCCATGACCGCGGCGGGCACGTGCGCGTCGAGGCCCGCGACGGCGAGCGCCGCGACCACGGGCCAGTCCGGGACCCACACGACCGCGGTGCGCATCAGGCCACCACCCGCAGGTGCGGTCCGGTCTCGGAGCCGACCTCCGACGTCGGCGCCGGCGGCTCGACGACGGTGGGCACCTCGACGTCGATCTCCACGGGGCGCGCGGCGGCGCCGCGGCCCGTGCGCAGGACGCTCAGCGTCCGCCGGCGCAGCCAGCCCGCGCCCGCGTCGACGCCCGCCCACGACCCGCCGCGGGCGTCGAGCGTCACGTGCGCGCCCGGCCAGGCGGTGGTCGAGGCCAGGAGGGCACCGCGCTCGCGCGCGCGGGCCGCGAGGCGCCGGCGGTCGGCGTCGGTCAGCGCCGCGCGCGGGCCGGTGACCACGACGTCCATGCCGTCCAGCAGCGCCGCGACGACGGCGGGCGCGTCCGGGCCGGGGCGCGGCACGAGCGCGGTCCGCTCGAGCACGACCCCGACGTCGGCGGCCGCGAGCATGCCCACCGCGGGCGCCCCGACGAACGCGACCCACGCACCCTCCTGCGACGGCGCGGCGAGCAGCGCGAGCAGCAGCGACGTCGAGCCGCGCACGGCGAGCGTGCCGCCGCCGCGCAGCACGCCCCCGGGCAGCAGCCGGGACAGCGCGGGGTGCACGGGCCACGCGCGTCCGTCGGCGGGCAGGCCCGCGGTACGCTGCTCCGCCTCGCGCAGCGCGGCCAGCGCGTGCGCGTGACGCGCACCGGCCTCGTGCTCCGGGACGACGACGGTCACGCAGCCTCCTCCCGGGTCTTCCACGTTCGAACACCCGTTCGAACTCTCTCCAGTGTTCGTCGCCGCGGCTACCCTGTCAACCGCGCCGGTCAGCGCCCCGCACCGGCCGCCGCCCACCAGGCAGAACGACGAGGAGGTCGTCACCCATGACCCGTCCCACCGAGCCCCGCACCGCGATCGTGACCGGAGGCGCTCGCGGCATCGGCGCTGCCACCGCCCGCCGGCTCGCCGCCGAGGGGCACGCCGTCGCCGTGCTCGACCTGCTCGAGGGGCAGGCCGCGCAGACCGCGGCCGGCATCGTCTCCGAGGGCGGGCGCGCGCTCGGGATCGGCGTGGACGTCGCCGACGCCGGCGCGGTCGAGGCGGCCGTCGCGCGCGTCGCCGACGAGCTCGGCGCGCCCACGATCCTCGTCAACAACGCCGGCATCCTGCGCGACAACCTGCTGTTCAAGATGTCCGAGGACGACTGGGACTCCGTGCTGCGCGTGCACCTGCGCGGGGCCTTCGTCGTGACCCGGGCCGTGCAGGCCCACATGGTGTCCGCGGGCTGGGGCCGCATCGTCAACCTGTCGAGCACGTCGGCGCTCGGACACCGGGGGCAGGCGAACTACTCCGCCGCGAAGGCCGGCATGCAGGGCTTCACCAAGACCCTCGCGATCGAGCTCGGCAAGTTCGGCGTCACGGCCAACGCCGTCGCTCCCGGCGTCATCGAGACCGACATGATCCGCGCGACGGCCGAGCGGGTCGGGATGTCGCTCGAGGACTTCCTCGCCGAGGCCGCCAAGGACGTGCCCGTCGGCCGCGCCGGCCGGCCCGAGGACGTCGCCGCGGCGGTCGCGTTCTTCTGCTCCGAGGATGCGGCCTACGTCTCGGGCCAGGTGCTCTACGTCGCCGGCGGCCCCAAGGCATAGACCTGCGGCAGTCCCTAGAGTGGCGCCATGGACCTCTCTCGACCCTATCCCCCGGACCCGTACTCGCTGCTGCCGCAGGTCCCCTCGTTCACGGTGACCAGCCCCGACATCACCGACGGCGAGCGGCTCGCGGTCGACTTCACGGTCGACGGCGCGAACGTCTCGCCGGCGCTGGAGTGGTCGGGCTTCCCCGAGGGCACGCGGTCGTTCGTCGTGAGCTGCTTCGACCCGGACGCGCCGACGCCGTCGGGCTACTGGCACTGGAACCTCGTGGACGTCCCCGCATCCGTCACGTCGCTGCCCCGCGGCGCCGGCGCGCCCGACGGCTCGGGCCTGCCCGACGGCGCGTACCACGTGCGCACCGACGGCCGGACGACCGGTTTCGAGGGCGCGGCACCGCCGCACGGCGACCACGAGCACCGGTACGTCTTCGCGGTGCACGCGCTCGACGTGCCCGAGCTCGGCGTCGGCCCGGACGCGACCAACGCGCAGGTGGCCTTCAACGCCGTGTTCCACACGCTGGCACGCGCCGTCATCGTCGGCACCTACCAGCGGTGAGCGCGCTGCCGACCCTCGGCGACCTCGCCTGGGCACCCGCCCTCGACCACCCGGAGCTGCTCGCCCCGTCCGTGCAGGACGCGCTGCGCGCGTGGGCGGCCGAGGACGCACGGGTACCCGGCGAGGTCGCCGTGGCCGAGATCGACCCGGACCACGCGGACACCGCGACGCTCAACGACGTCCACGGCCTGCCGCCCGAGGCGTCGGCGAACTGCGTCGTCGTGGCCGGCCGGCGCGGCGACGTCGAGCGGATCGCCGCGTGCGTCGTCGCCGCCACGACGTACGCCGACGTCAACACGCGCGTGCGCAAACTGCTCGACGCGCGCAAGGCCTCGTTCCTGCCCATGGACCGGGCCACGGCCGAGTCGGGCATGGAGTACGGCGGCATCACGCCGGTGGGCCTGCCGTCCGGCTGGCGCGTCCTGGTGGACTCACGGTTCGCCGAGCCGGGTGCGCTCGCCCTCATGGGGTCGGGCGTGCGTCGCTCCAAGCTGCTCATGCCGGGCGAGCTGCTGTGCGCGATGCCCGGCGTCGAGGTCGTCGAGGGGCTCGGCGTCGAGCGCTGACGTCACTCCTCCGGGTGTCGCAGCGCCGCCGCGAGCTTGCACGCTCGAGAAGGAGGTGAGGGTCCTCGCGCAGGCACCCGGGAGCGTCTGGGCCGACGTGACGTGGTCGTTACACGGCGCCCCGCAGGAGCGGATGTGCTACCAGCTGGTGCCAAGTGCGGCCGGGCTGCAGATCGCGGTGCTGACGCCGCTCGAGTAAGCGGTCAGTGCCTCAGCACTCGGCGCGGCCTCGGCGCCAGTAGCCCATGAAGGCCACGGACTTGCGGTCGACGCCCTTCTCGGAGACGAGGTACCGGCGCAGCGTCTTGATGACGCCGGCCTCGCCGGCGAGCCACGCGTACAGGACCGTGTCCTGGACCAGCGGCCGGCCCGCCGCGTCGACCGGGACCTCCCAGAGGATCTCGGCGTCGACGTCGACGTCGGCCAGCTCGGCGCCGAGGTCCACGCCGGCGGCGGTCACGGCCGCGCTCGGCACGTCGCCGGCCGAGGCGCGCACGCCCATCGCGAGGAGCCGGTCGGCGGCGTCCTGCACCGCGGGGACGAGCGCCTCCCCGTGCTTCCGCTCCTCGCGCGGCAGCCAGGTGACGCGCACGCCGGCCGGCGCCGCGAGCGTCCATCGGTCCTCGCGGTGCGGGACCTCGAGGAAAACCTCGCCCACGGCGTCGTCGGGCAGCGACTCGCAGATGGCGGCGATGGCGGGGACGGCGGTCTCGTCGCCCGCGAGCAGCAGGGCGTGGCTCTGCTCCGGCGGCGCGAACTCGAGCCCGCCGTGCGGGCCGCCCGTGTAGGCGGCGTTCGGACCCATGATGACGAGGGGCGAGCCCGGCTTGGCGCCGTTCGCCCACCGCGAGGCGGGACCGGTGTCGCCGTGGAGCACGATGTCGACGTCGACCTCCCGGCGGTCCTGCCGCACCGCGCGCACCGTGTACGTGCGCAGCGGGTTGCGGCGCTCCTCGGGCAGGGCGCGCCACGAGGTGAACCAGTCGGGGCTCTGCCGGTCGAGGTACTCCCAGCCGCCGCACGGAGCCGGGAGGAGGAACTTGATGCGCTGGTCGCACCCGTTGTCGGCGAACTGGTCCAGGTCGTCGCCGGTGAACGTGATGCGGATGAACGACGGACACAGCCGGGTGACCCGGGAGACGACGACGTCGAACATGCGCCACGGCTGGGCCACGGCTTCCTGGGTCGGAGCCTCCACGGTGTCAGTCACGGTGGTTAGCCTAACCTCACCTGAGCAGGCGGCGGCAACCCCTCGTGACGTGGATCACAACCGCGCGAGGAGCCGCTCGAAGGCGCGCTCGACCAGGCTCTCCGCCTCCACGACCGGATCGGGGACGGCTGGTCGTGCCGGCTCGGGCGGGGGCGGCGCGGTCGACCGGTAGGAGTGCCCGGTCGGCGTCGTCGTGACGACGGAGTGTCGGCCGCCGGGCTCGACGCGCTGGGCGAAGCCGTCGACGTTCTTGGCCTGGTTGCAGGCTTCGCAGAGCCCCTGACCGTTGTCGAGGGACGTGGCTCCACCACGGGCGTGCACGACGACGTGGTCGAGGTGGCGCACCGGGGCGTCGCAGTACGGGGTGCGGCAGATGCCCTGGTCGCGCACGCGCAGCAGGGCGGCGAGCCCGTCGGCGAAGAACCGGCGGGCCGACGTCGCCGCGACGAGCCGACCCGCCGGGTCGGCGTACAGCTGCCGGATCCAGGCGGCGCCCTCGTCGAGGCCGCAGGCGACGAGCTCGCGGGCGATCTGCGCGGGCACGACCCCGTGGTGCGCACCGGAGTGGTCCAGCACCTGCGCGGGCTCGTGCCCTGCGCCGAGAAGCGTCGCGTCCGAGACGACGAGGTTGACCGCGACCGGGACGTCGGCGGCACGGGACCGGCCGGTGAGGCGCTCCACGAGCGTGTCCGCCATGACCTGCCCGCGCGGCCGGGGCGCCTCGCTCGCGTCGCCGGGCGCCGTGTCGGCCGCGTGCTTGAGCGCGGCGTACGCGGCGACGCCCTGCGCGACGGGGAGCAGGGCCGTGAGGTACACCATCGCGTCCGGGGCGGGGCGGACGGTCACCGTCCGCTCGGTCTCGGCCTTGCGGGCGCGTGCGACCACGGCCGCCGGGTCCAGCCGGGCGGCCAGCGTCCTGGCACGGGCGACCAGCCGCTTGACACCCACGCCGTCCAGGGCGCCATGGTCGGCGCACAGCTCGCGGTCGACCTGCCGGCGCGCCTCCAGGGGGAGGCACGCCGTCTCGCGCACGAGGACGGTGGCCGCGTACTCGTCGATCACCCCGGCCCTGAGGGCTGCGAGCGTGCACGGCATCTCGGTGTGCCACACCCGGGCGGCGCCGAGGAACACCCGTGCCCGGTGCGGCGACGTGCGCGTCGCCAGGCCGACCTGGAGCGGCACACCGCGCCCGAGCCGCTCCTCCGTCCGGCCACCCCGGGCGGCCGCACGCTCGCCCGCACGCACGGTCTCGTCCAGCTCGAGCGCGACCGACGCCTGCACCGCCATGTCGGCGCGACGGAGCTCCTCGAGTGCGGTGAGCAGCTCGACCTGGGCGGTCGCATCGGTGGGCACCTGTGCCGCCAGCAACCGGTCACGAAACCGCCGGACCTCGTCAGCCGTCAGCGCGGGCGGCGGCACGTCGGGCACGCACGCGCGATCCGCGCCCGTTCGCCACTCGTCGACCACCGCCGTCATGCCGGAAATCATATCGAACGTACGTTCGATATGCAAGGTCGAGAGGACACTGACCTGCACGTAGGTTGTCCACAGACCGGGACCCGTTCTCGCCCTCGGGCTCCGATCGCCGCTACGCTCCATGCCGCCGTCGAGGAACCGAGGAAGGACGCATGGCTCGCACAGTTCGCACGACCGCGGTCGCGGTGATCCTGGCAGCGACGGCCGCGGGGTGCTCCGGCGGCGGGGACCCGGGCTCCGGGGCGATGTCGCCGGAACCGACGCCGAGCACCACCACGGCCGAACCGAGCTCGTCGCCCTCGCCTTCGGCCTCCGCCGACGGGGAGAAGCCTGAGCGGCCCGCGGCGATGGAGCAGCACGACGCCGAAGGCGCAGCCGCGGCGGCAGAGTACTTCCTCTCGCTCTACAACTACACGAAGACCACCGGGGAAACGGCGGAATGGGAATCTATGTCCCACGAAGCGTGCGATTTCTGTCGCGCGGTGGTTGAGCGCACAACGGAGATCCAGAGAGAAGGACTGACGCTCGATGGCGGCGACCTGTCGTACCGAGTGCTCGAAAGCTATGCGCGTGACGCCGCGACCGGCATCTTTCCGCTCGACATGGAGGTGACTCAGGAGGCATCGACGACGACGGCCCCCAACGGCTCGGTTGAGTCCTCTTCCGAGAAGCAAACCGACGTGATGCGTATAGAGATGGGGCTCAGAGCAGACGAGTGGGTCGTCGTCACAGTGGCTCCGAAGCCAGAGGAGTGATCGTGCTTCTCACCGCAATTGCTGTCGCCGCAACAGTTCAGGCAGGCCTCGCTCTATCGCCTGGCTCATGCGGTGACAACTTCTTCTGTGAGGCCAAGGACAGCACAGTCAATGTTGGCGCCACACTCAAGGAACAGCACGAGCTCGTCTCGTCGTCGAGCGGCTCGCAACCGTCGGACACGGTGTACTGGCGCGCGACGGCGGCGCTCTGCCTGCTGACCGACCTGGCCGGCTTCGTGACGGAGCTGGCGGCGTCGTGCACGGAGGGTGAGCAGCTGGCGTTCGCGGACGTGCAGTGCGACGACGGCTTCGCGCTCGGGGCGCTGTTCCGCGCGCAGCGCCTGCCGTCGGGCAACCTCAGCGACCCGGAGCTGGTCGCCGAGGGCACGTGCGTGACCCCGGCGGACCTCGCGGCGGAGGCCGCGCGCGAGTTCGCGACGCTGCCGATCACGCCGTCGCCGCTGCACGTGCAGCCGCCGGACGGCTGGACCCTCATCAACGTCGAGACCGTCACGTACACCGAGGACGCCGCCCAGGACTTCGAGACGACGCTGCTCGGCGTGCCGGTCGTGATCCGTGCGCTCCCGGACGAGTTCGCGTGGGACTACGGCGACGGCACGACGACCGTCACCGAGCACCCCGGCGCGCCCTATCCGGCCAACACGGTGGGGCACACCTACACCGCGCCCGGCGAGGTGAGCATCAGCCTGACGACCACCTGGCGAGGTCAGTTCCAGATCGCCGGCACCGCGACGTGGACCGACGTGCCCGGCACCGCCACGACGACGACGTCCACGGGGCCGATCACGGTCCACGAGGCCCGGACGCGACTCGTCGAGGACCCGGCGGGCTGACTCACTCCGGCGCACCCTCGTCCCGCACGACGACGACCGGGCAGGGTGCGGTGCGGATCATCGTGTGCGAGACGGAGCCGAGCAGCAGCGCGGCGAAGCCTCCGCGCCCCCGTGTCCCCACGACGAGGCGGTCGGCGTCAGTGGCCTCCCGGTGCAGGACGTCGACGGCCCGGCCTTCCTGCACCACCCCCTCGACCATGAGCGAGCCCGGCCGCCGGCCCTGCGCCTCGCCGTGCGCGCGGACCCGCTCGAGCCCGTCCGCGAGCGTCCGCTCGGCCGCCTCCTCGGTCGCGTCGCGCGGCAGGGTCGCGAGCGC
The DNA here is from genome assembly GCF_000215105.1 of Isoptericola variabilis 225. GTDB lineage: Bacteria > Actinomycetota > Actinomycetes > Actinomycetales > Cellulomonadaceae > Isoptericola > Isoptericola variabilis_A. Next base: position 1,527,565 of record NC_015588.1, on the reverse strand, counting down.
GAAGGACTCGACCCACTCGGCGGGCCCGGGGCTCCAGGCGACCACGACGCGCAGGGCGAGCGCCCCGAACCACGCGGCGTCGGCGGCGTGGAGGAGCGCCCGTGCGGCGGACGGGGAGCCGTCGTAGCCCACGACGACGGGCCGCTCGGCGGGCAGCCGGACGTCGGGCAGCGCGGGCACGATCCCGACCGGGCAGTGGGCGTGCGCCGCGAGCTGGAGCGCCACGGAGCCGCGCAGCTCCTCGACGAGCGCGCGGTGCGGCGTCGAGCCGACCGCGACGAGCGACGCGCCGCGCGACATGGCCACGAGCGCGGCGCCCGGCGAGGCGTACTCGACGAACGTCTCGGTCTCGACGCCCGGCACGATGTCGCGCACGCGCGCGGCGGCCTCCTCCACGACGGGCCACGCGCCGGCGTCGGGCGCGTCCTCGCGACCGCCGGGCCGGACGGCGAGCCCGGTGTCGTGCGCGTCCCGCACGTACACGACCTGGAGCGCGGTGCCGCGGGTGCGCGCCTCACGCCCGGCCCACGCGAGCGCGGTCTCGGCGGCCTCGGACGCGTCGTACCCGACGACGACCGGCCCTGCGGTGCTCCGGCGCGTCGTCGGCAGGTCGCCGGTCGCGCTCACGCCCTCATCGTCTCTCCGATCCTGCCGGACGGCGAGTCGCCCAGAACGCGACCGCCGAGGCGGCGGCCACGTTGAGCGAGTCCACTCCCCCGGCCATCGGGATCGTCACGACCACGTCGGCCGCCTCGATCGCGCCGCGCGAGAGCCCGTCGCCCTCGGTGCCGAGCACGAGCGCGAGCCGCTCGGGCGGGTCTGCGACGAGCTCGTCGAGCGTCACCGCGTCGTCGGCGAGCGCGAGCGCGGCGACGGTGAACCCGTCCTCGGCGAGGGCGTGGAGCCCGCCGGGCCACGTCTCGATGCGCGTCCACGGCACCTGGAACACGGTACCCATCGACACGCGGACCGACCGGCGGTACAGCGGGTCGGCGCACCGCGGGGAGACCAGGACGGCGTCGACCCCGAGCCCGGCCGCCGACCGGAAGATCGCGCCGACGTTGGTGTGGTCCACGATGTCCTCGAGCACGGCGACGCGTCGTGCGCCCGCGCCGCCGCGGGCCCCGGTGACCAGCTCGTGCACGCTCGGCAGCGCCGGGCGGTGCATGGCCGCGAGCGCCCCGCGGTGCAGGTGGAACCCGGTGACCTGGCGCAGGACGTCCTCGTCGCCGACGTAGACGGGGACGTCCGGGTGGGCGGCGAGCACGTCGGCCATCGACGCGAGCCACTTGTCGGCCATGAGGAAGGACCGCGGCCGGTGGCCCGCGGCGAGCGCCCGCCGGATCACGGTCGACGACTCGGCCATGTACAGGCCCTCGGCGGGCTCGCGGGCCGTGCGCAGGCGGACGTCGGTGAGGTCGGTGTAGTCGCGCAGGCGCGGGTCTGCGGGGTCGGTCACGCGCACGACGGCGGAGGTCGGGTCGGAGGGTGAGGTCACCCCGGGATTGTCTCAGCCAGGTGCGTGGCCTCGGCGAGCGGGTCCGGTGCCGCGCGCTGCCAGGCCCCCGGCGTGGTGCCGTGCCGCCGCACGAAGGCGCGGTGGAAGCCGGGCAGCGAGCCGTAGCCGACGCGGTGCGCGACGGCGGCGACGCTCGCACCGGGCTCGCGCAGCAGCCGGGCCGCGACGTCGAGCCGCCACCCCGCGACGTAGGTCATCGGCGGCTCGCCCACGACGGCCGCGAACCGCTCGGCGAGCACGGTCCGGGCCGAGCGTGGGGTCGCGCAGCGCCGCGACCCAGCCGGCCGCGGGTCGTGTGCTGTCGAGCCACCCCCGGATGGTCGTGGACGACCATGACGTCGGCGAGGCGCGCCGCGACCACGTCGCTGCCGGGTCGCGGCCGGTGCGCCTCGCGGCCGATCGCCGCGACCGCGGCGCGCAGCCACTCGGCGTCGGCGTCGTCGTCCTCGGGCGTCGCGGGCAGCGCCGCCGGCAGGCTCGCGAGCAGCCGGCCGACGCCGGGGTCCGCGAAGCTCACGGCACCGCACGCGAGCGTCGCCGGTGCGCCGCCGCCGTCGATCACGAGGTGCTCGTACCGCTCGGAGACCACCTCGCGCTCGACGTCCCAGAGGCTGCGCGCGGGCGCGTCGGGCGAGCTGAGGATCCGGTGGCCCGTCCCGTGCGGGACGAGCAGCAGGTCCCCGACGCCCAACGGGTGCCGCTCGCCCTCGACCTCGACGACGGCCTCGCCCTCGAGCAGCAGGTGGAACAGCAGGACGCCGGGCAGGGCGGGCATGGCGATTCCCCAGGGCGCCGCGAACCGGCCGGTCGAGTAGAAGACACCGGTCATCTCGAGGTCGCCGAGGACACGCTCGCGGCCGCGCCGCCGGCCGGGCCGGGGACCGTACGGCCCCTCGACGGCGACGCGCTCGACCCGGACGACGTCGCCAAGGCCGTCGTCGGGCAGGACGCCGTCGTCGTCACGCTCGGGATCTCGGACAACCCGCTCGCCGTGCACTGGCTGCGGCGTGCGGGCACCGCGCTCGACGTGCGCTCGCGCGGCACGCGCGTCGTCGCGCGGGCCATGGCCGACCAGGGCGTGCGCCGCCTCGTCGTCCAGACGACCTACGGCCTGGGCGACTCGTGGCAGCTCCTCGACCTGCGGTGGAAGCTGACCTTCCGGCTCGTCATCGGCCGCCAGCTCACAGACTCGGCACGCCAGGAGGACGTCGTCCGCGCGAGCGGGCTGGACTGGACGCTCGTGCGTCCCGTCTCGCTCACCGACGACGACGTCGCGGCGCCCGCGCACGTCACGACCGACGACTCGACCGTCGGCATGGCCGTGGCCCGCTCCCAGGTGGCGCGGGCGGTCGCGGACGCCGTGGAGACGCCCGCGACCGTCGGCGCGACCCTCAGCGTGTCGTCAGCGTGAGCGTCCGCTCCCCTGATTCGGTGAGGCCGAACTCGGCCGAGGCGCCGCCGTCGGGCAGCGACACGCGGTAGTCGCCGCGGAACCCCTCGACCCGGACGCGCCCCGCCTCGTCGGTGCGCAGCCGGGTCGGGGGGAGCCACCACTCCTCCTTGACCAGCCGGCGCAGCCGCTCGTACGCGGGCTTGGGCGACCCGTCGGCCCGCAGCAGGCCGCCGGGCGCGCCCAGCCACATGCCGCGGTCGGACAGGCCCCAGTACGTCGCGGCCTCGACGGCGGGGTGGCTCAGGAGCGTCCGGTAGTGGCGCTCGACCTCGTCGGCCTGGCGCTCCTCGCCCTCGGGCGTCGAGGGCCAGGTCTCGACCTGGTAGTCGTTGAGGTCGACGATCTCGGGCGGCATGAGGTCGCCCGAGAGCAGCGTGGTCTCGGTGAAGTGGATCGGGATGCCGTAGCGCGAGAACCGCTCGAGGATGCGCAGCGTCTTCTCCTCGCCCCAGTAGCCCTGGTGCATGTGGCTCTGCAGCCCGAGGTAGTCGATGCGGATGCCGGCCTCCAGCACGGCCTCGATGAGGCACTCGTACGCGGTCGACATGTCGAAGTCGTTGAGCAGCAGCGTCGCGTGCGGGTTCGCCGCGCGCGCCTCCTCGAACGCCATGCGGATCATCTCGACGCGGCCCTTGACGCGCGCGAGCGGCGTGATGGCGTTCTCCTCGGCGGTGAACACCGGCATGATCACGACCTCGTTGATCGCGTCCCAGGTGTCGATGACGCCGGCGAAGTCCGCGACGTCGCGCCGGATGCGCTCGCGCTGGAGGCGCTCGACCTCCTCGAGCGGGCGGCCGAGCAGCCACCTCGGCTGCACGGTGTGCCACACGAGCGGGTGGCCCTTGACGGCCACGCCGCGGTCGGCGAACCACCAGGCGGCGGCCTGCAGCTCGGCCGTGCGGGGCTTGCCCTGCTCCTCGGGCTCGAACGTGCCCCAGTAGAACGGCAGGGTCGTGGTGTTGAAGACGTCGAGCCAGCGTTCTGCGAAAACGTTGTCGTAGTCGGGGTCGGCGGACGTGCCGTTGGCGAGGTCGACGAGGTCGAAGCCGATGCAGCCGAAGCCGAAGGCGTGGCGGGTCTGCTCGACGACGACCTCGGTGTCGTCGAGCGGCGTGCCGTCGGCGCCGAGGACGGTCACGACGGCGTCGGCGCGGCGGTGCGCCAGGGTCAGGTCGGGCGTGTGGTCGACGGGTGCTGTGAAGAGCGTCACGGGCACAGCGTGCCAGACGCGGGCTCAGGGCGTCGTCGGCGCCCGCCCGTGAAGATCGAACCAGCGCAGCGTGAGCTCGCGCCACACCTGCGTGCCGACGCCGCCGGGCGCGGCGTCGAAGCGGTGCCCGGCGGCGGGCAGCACCACGAGCTCGTGCGACACGCCGGCGTCCTCGAGCGTCGCCGCCAGGTCGACCGCGCCGGCGGGCGGCACCAGGTGGTCCGCCGCCCCGGCGACGACGAGCGTCGGCGGGGCCGCGTCGGTCACGTGCTCGGCCGGGGTCACGGCCGCGTACCGCTCGGGCACGCCCTCGGGCGTGCCGCCCGTGTACGCGATGGCCGTGTCGCGCGCCGCACCGCCCAGCAGCGGGTCGGCGCCGGCGGCGAACGCGGCGGGCGACGCCACCGGGTACAGCGTGCTCACGGCGGCGACGACCGGCGGCGCGGACCCGCACGCCGGGTCGAGGTCCCCGGCCGCTGCCCGGTACGCCACGTCGAGGGCGAGGTTGCCGCCCGCGGAGGCGCCCACGAGGAAGACGCGGCCCGGGTCGCCGCCGTGCCGGGCGGCGTTGTCCTGCACCCACGACAGCGCGCAGGCCACCTGCGGCTCGGCCACCTCCCACAGGTGGTGCTCGTCGTCGGACAGCGGGTAGTCGACGCTGATCGCGAGGTACCCCTGCTCCGCGAACCAGGTCGCGTGCGCCGTGGTCGTGCGCTCGAGCCGGTCCTGCGACGTCCAGCCGCCCCCGTGCAGGAGCACGACGACCGGTGCCGCGCCGGCACCCGACCCGGCGGGCTCCCACAGCGACAGCCCGAGCGGCCGGCCCTCGTGCTCGCCGTAGGCGGCGGACGCGTCGGGCTCGGCGCGGGACCCCGTGAGCGCGAACAGGCCGCCGACGTCGACCGCGACGCGGTGCTCGCGAGCGACCGAGAGCTGCTGCCAGCCGACGACCACCGAGCCCGCGAGCGCCGCGAGGCCGAGCGTCGTCGCGGCGACGCGCACGACACCGCCGCGGCGCATGAGCAGGATCGCGGCGAGGACGGTGACGACGGCGGCGCCGAGCAGGGCCCACGCCAGGTAGGCCGACGCGGTGACGCCCGCGAGGCCGAGCACGGGCACGTGCGGGGCGAGCATGCCGGCCACGAGCAGCGCCAGCACGACGGCGGCGCCGAGCAGGACGCCCGCGGCGAGCGTCCCGCCCCGGCGCCCGGCCCGCTCGCGCACCCGGGGCGGCGCGGCGTGCCGGCGTGGAGGCGCGGTGGTGACCCGGTCGTCGAGGGTGGCGTTCACGGCGCACACCCTGCCACGGACCGCCCCGGTCAGGCACTCCTCGCGTCGGCGACGACCTCGTCCTCGTCGACGACGGGCGCCGCGAACTGGCTCGCGTACAGGCGCGCGTAGGCGCCGTCCGCCGCGAGCAGCGACTCGTGGTCGCCCTGCTCGACGATCCGGCCGTGCTCCATCACCACGATGAGGTCGGCGTCCCGGATCGTGGACAGGCGGTGCGCGATGACGAACGATGTCCGCCCCGAGCGCAGGGCGTTCATCGCGTGCTGGACCAGCACCTCCGTGCGCGTGTCGACCGAGCTCGTCGCCTCGTCCAGGACGAGGATCTCCGGGTCGGCGAGGAACGCGCGCGCGATCGTGAGCAGCTGCTTCTCCCCCGCCGACAGGCTCGTCGCCTCGTCGTCGAGCATCGTGTCGTACCCGTCGGGCAGCGTGCGCACGAACTGGTCGACGTGCGTGGCGCGTGTCGCGGCGAGGAAGTCCTCGCGGGACAGGTCCGCGCCGTCGCGCACGCCGTAGCGCAGGTTCTCCTCGATCGTGCCGCGGAACAGCCAGGTGTCCTGCAGCACCATGCCGACGCGCGAGCGCAGGCCCTCGCGCGTCAGCTCGCGCACGTCGACGCCGTCGAGCGTGATGCGACCGGAGTCGACCTCGTAGAACCGCATGAGCAGGTTGACCAGCGTCGTCTTGCCGGCTCCGGTGGGGCCCACGATCGCGACCGTCCGCCCGGGCTCGGCCACCAGGTCGAGGTGTTCGATGAGCGGGGCGTCCTCGACGTAGGAGAACGAGACGTCCTCGAAGGCGACGCGGCCGCGCACCCGGTCGAGCTCGCGCGCGGGCTCGGGGTCCGGCGTCTGCTCCGGGGCGTCGAGCAGCTCGAAGACGCGCTCGGCGGACGCGACGCCGGACTGGAGCAGGTTCATCATCGAGGCCACCTGCGTCAGCGGCTGGGTGAACTGGCGCGAGTACTGGATGAACGCCTGCACGTCGCCGATCGACAGCTGGCCCGACGCGACGCGCAGGCCGCCGATGACGGCCACGAGCACGTAGTTGAGGTTGGCGAGGAAGCCCATCGAGGGCTGGATCGTGCCCGAGATGAACTGCGCCCGCGACGTCGAGTCGTACAGCGCGTCGTTCTCCTGCGCGAAGCGCTCGGCGGCGTCGCGCTGGCGCCCGTACACCTTGACGAGGGCGTGGCCGGTGAACATCTCCTCCACGTGCGCGTTGAGCCGCCCCGTCGCCGCCCACTGCGCGACGAACTGCGGCTGCGAGCGCTTGGCGATCTGCACCGTGACGAGGATCGACAGCGGCACGGTCACGAGCGCGACCAGTGCCAGGACCCACGAGATCCAGAACATCATCGCGAGCACGCCCACGACCGTGAGCAGCGACGTGACGAGCTGGGCGAGCGTCTGCGTCGTCGTCTGGGCCACGTTGTCGATGTCGTTCGTGACGCGCGAGAGGATCTCGCCCCGGCGCTGGGAGTCGGCGTAGGCGAGCGGCACCCGGTGCAGCTTGGCCTCGACGTCGTCCCGCAGCCGCCGCATCGTGTTCTGCACGGCGACGGTCATGATGCGCGCCTGGAGCCAGCCGAAGACGAACGCTCCGGCGTACACCGCGAGCGCCGCCAGGAGGATCGTCGCGAGCCGGCCGCCGTCGACGCCCTGACCGACGACGAGCCCGTCCATCGCCGCGACCAGGTCGGCCCGCCCGGCGTCGCCCGTGGCGCGCAGCGCGTCGGCGGCCTCGGGACCGGTCGTGCCGGCGGGCAGCGAGCCGGCCAGCATGCGGCCGAGCATGCCCTCGAAGACGACGTCGGTCGCCTCGCCCAGGATGCGGGGCCCGGCGACGGTGAGCGCGACGGACACGACGCCGCACACGGTCAGCAGCGCCACCCGTGCCCGTTCGGGCCGCATGGTCCGCGCGAAGCGCCGCAGCGACCCGGCGAAGTCGAGCGGCTTGGCGACGGGCGCGCCGGCCGCGTGGGCCATGGGCCCGTGCCGGGGGCCGGGCGGCGGGCCCGCCGGCGGCGCCGGCCGGGCGGGTGCGGCGCTCATGCGGCCTCCTCGAGGGACATCTGGGACTCGACGATCTCCTGGTACGTCGCGTTGCCGGCGAGCAGCTCGGCGTGCGTCCCGCGCCCGACGATCCGCCCGTGGTCGAGCACGAGGATCTGGTCCGCGTCACGGATCGTGGCCACCCGCTGGGCGACGACGAGCACCGTGGCGTCGGCGGTCCGCGGCCGCAGGGCGGCGCGCAGCCGCGCGTCGGTGGCGTAGTCGAGCGCGGAGAAGGAGTCGTCGAAGAGGTAGACGCGCGGGCGGCGGATGACCGCCCGCGCGATGGCGAGGCGCTGGCGCTGACCGCCCGAGAACGTCGAGCCGCCCTGCGCGACGGGCGCGTCGAGGCCCTCCGGCAGCGCCTCGACGAAGTCGCGGGCCTGGGCGACCTCGAGCGCCTCCCACATCTCGTCCTCGGTCGCGTCCGGCTTGCCGTAGCGCAGGTTGCTCGCGACGGTCCCGCTGAACAGGAATGCCTTCTGGGGCACGAGGCCCAGCAGCGAGCCCAGGTCGTCGCTCGCCAGGTCGCGCACGTCGACGCCGTCGACCGTGACGCGACCGGCCGTGACATCGAACAGCCGCGGCACGAGGTTGAGCAGCGTCGTCTTGCCGGCACCCGTCGAGCCGATGACCGCGGTCACCGTGCCGGGCTCGGCCGTGAAGGTGACGTCGGCCAGGACCGGCGCGTCGGCGCCGGGGTACCGCAGCTCCACGGCCTCGAAGGCGACGCGTCCACGCGGCCCGGCGCCGTCGGACAGCGCGGCGAGCGGGACGGGACGGGCCGGCTCGGTCACGGACGTCTCGGTCTCCAGGACGTCGGTGATGCGCCCCGCGGCGACGGCGGCGCGCGGGACCATCATGACCATCATCGTCGACATCATGACGGCCATGAGGATGTACATGAGGTAGCTGAGGAACGCCATGAGCGAGCCGACCTGCATGCCGCCGCGGTCGACCTCCTGCGCGCCGAACCACAGCACCGCGACCTGCGAGGCGCTCATCACGAGCATGACCACGGGGAACGCGAGCGCCATGAGCTTGCCCGCCGCGAGCGACGTCGCGTAGAGCGCCTCGTTGGCGCGCCCGAAGCGCTCGAGCTCGCGGCGCTCGCGCACGAAGGCGCGGACCACGCGCAGGCCGGTGATCTGCTCGCGCAGGACGGCGTTGATCGCGTCGATGCGCTCCTGCATGGCGCGGAAGTGCGGCACCATCCGCCACAGGAGCAGGCCCACGGCCACCGCCAGGACGGGCACGACGACGAGCAGCAGCCCCGAGAGGCGCACGTCCTCCTGCAGCGCCATCACGACGCCGCCGACGAGCATGATCGGCGACATCACCATGATGGTGAACGTCATGAGCACGACCATCTGGACCTGCTGCACGTCGTTGGTCGTGCGCGTGATGAGCGACGGCGCGCCGAACCGGCCGAGCTCGCGTGCGGAGAAGCCCTGGACCGCGTCGAAGAGGTCGCGCCGCACGTCGCGGCCGAGCGCGGTGGCCGCGCGGGCGCCGAGGTAGACCGCGCCGATCGCGCACACGACCTGGACCAGGCTCACGCCGAGCATCCAGGCGCCCACGCGCAGGACGTACGCGGTGTCTCCCCGGGTCACGCCCTGGTCGACGACGTCGGCGTTGAGCGAGGGCAGGTACAGCGAGGCGAGCGTCGCGAGGAGCTGCAGGGCGAGCAGCACGCCGACCTGCCCGCGGTAGGGCCGCACGTAGCGGCGCACGAGCGAGACGAGCATCAGGACCCCCCGGCGATGCCGTGCACGAGCGCGTCGGCGAGCACGGCGGGGTCCGGGACGGGCGCGAGGCCCTCGACGCTCTGGTGGGCCCCCGCGACGATCGCCTCGACGAGCGCCACGGCGACCTCGGGCGGCACGCGCAGCCGGTGCCGGTCCGGCTCGAGGACGGCGAGGAGGCCCTCAGCGGTCGCGGCACGCCGCTCCTCGTGGTGGCGCGCGAGCTGCTCGCGGAACTCCCGGACCTGCTCGCCCGACGGCGTGGCGTGCGCGGTGCGTTGGTGAAGCGTGCGCAGGTGCGCGGCCCAGCGGGTCACGTCGGCGGCCTGGCGGCGCCCGATCGCGAGCACCTGGGCGAGCCGCTCCTCAAGCGGCAGCGAGCGGTCGATCGCGGCGAGGGCCTCGCGCGTCTCGGCCGCGCTCGCCGCGCGCCGCAGCCCCTCGACCGCGACGGTCCCTACGAGGCAGGTCTTGTCCCCGAACGCCCGGAACAGCGTGCCCTCGGCGACGCCGGCGGCCGCGGCGAGCTCCTTGGAGGTCACGTCGAGGCCGCGCTCCCCCACCAGGGGAAGCACGGCCTCGACGATGGCGGCGCGGCGGTCGTCGGGGGCGAGCGGCGCCGCGCGGCGCGAGGCGGGGTCGGTGAGCACGACCCCACCCTAACTGAGTGAGTACTCACTCACACGGTGATTATCGCTGCGGCGGCGCCGGCGGCTCGTCGGTGGTGTCGGGCTCGCCTCCCAGCGTGCGCGGCTCGGGGCCCGTGACCGGAGGCACCGGACGCTCGCCCACGGGGCGCTGACCGCGCTCGGCACCCGGGTCGAACGGCGAGCCCGAGCGGGTCCCCGCGCTCGTCGCGTCGGCGGTCGCGGCCTCGGCCTGACGCCGTGCCTCCGCGAGCGCCTCGCCGGCGTCCTCGAGCGCCGTCGGCTGGTACGTCGACGGGCGCCGCCGGCCGGCCTCCTCCTCCTCGACCGGCTCCCCCGGGATGCCCGGCGTGCCCGGGGCGCCGCCGAAGCCCTTGGCGATCGACCCGAGCGCGGCCGTGAACTCGGTCGGCACGACCCACAGCTTGGACGACGTGCCGTTGGCGATCTCGGGCAGCATCTGCAAGTACTGGTACGCGAGCAGCTTCGGGTCGGGGTTGCCCTCGTGGATGGCGCCGAAGACCTGGAGGATCGCGCGCGCCTCACCCTCGGCCTTGAGGATCTGCGCCTGGGCGTCACCCTCGGCCCGCAGGATCTGTGACTGCTTCTCGCCCTCGGCCGTGAGGATCTGCGACTGCTTGACGCCCTCGGCCGTGAGGATCGCGGCGCGGCGGTCGCGCTCGGCGCGCATCTGCTGCTCCATCGCGCCCTGGACGCTCGCCGGCGGGTCGATCGACTTGAGCTCGACGCGGTTGACGCGCACGCCCCAGCGTCCCGTCGCCTCGTCGAGCACGCCGCGGAGCTGACCGTTGATCTGGTCGCGGCTGGTGAGGGTCTGCTCGAGGTCCATCGAGCCGACGACGTTGCGGAGCGTCGTGACGGTGAGCTGCTCGATACCGGTGATGTAGTTGGCGATCTCGTAGACGGCCGACTTGGGGTCCGTCACCTGGAAGTAGATGACCGTGTCGATGCTGACCACGAGGTTGTCGCTCGTGATCACGGGCTGCGGCGGGAAGGACACGACCTGCTCGCGCAGGTCGACGCCGGCGCGCACCCGGTCGACGAACGGCACCAGCAGGTGCAGCCCGGGCTCGAAGGTCTTGCTGTAGCGGCCGAGGCGCTCGATGATCAGCGCGGTCGCCTGCGGCACGATCCGTACTGCCCGGAACAGGGCCACGATCACGACGATCGCGACGAGGATGAGGACCAAGGTCAGCGCGAGCTGCCCGGGTGAGGTGTCGGACACGACGTCCCCTTCTTGTCGAGGTGGAGCGGGCTGGGATCGTGCTCAGGCCGAGTGCTCGGGGTGCTCGTGCGAGGTCGCGACCGGCTCGACGACGGCCGTCGCGCCGTCGATCCGCACGACCCGCACCTCGGTGCCCTCGGGCACGCTGCCCGAGGAGCCCGGCCGGCCGTCGTCGACGAGCCGCGCGCTCCAGACCTCGCCGGCGAGCTTGACCCGGCCCGAGGTCTCGGTGACGTCGGCGACGACGAGCGCGAGCCGGCCGACGTGGGCGGCGGCGTTCGTCTCGACGAGCGGCACGCGGTCGCGCAGGTGGCGCAGCAGCCAGGGACGCAGCGTGAAGAGCAGCAGCGCCGCGACGAGGCACGCGACGACGATCTGCAGCCAGAAGGGACCGCCCGCGGCGGCGGTCACGGCACCGGCGGCGGCCCCGCCCGCGAGCATGATCAGGACGAGGTCGAGCGACAGCATCTCGACGACGGCGAGCACCAGCGCGGCGCCCAGCCACCAGAGCCAGCCTTCCATCGTTACCTCCGAGCACGGGGTTTTGCTGGAACTTTACCAACACTACCCCGTGCGCGGGAGGTGAATCACCGCCCGGCAGGTCGGGCGGCGCGCGCGAGCCAGCGGCCGCCGCCGTGCGCGACGAGCAGCGGCAGCCCGAACGCCTCGGAGAGGTTGTCGGCCGTGAGCACGTCCTCGATCGGGCCGGCGGCCCGGACGCGCCCGTCGGCGAGGAGGAGCAGGTGCGTGAAGCCCGGCGGGATCTCCTCGACGTGGTGCGTGACGAGGATCAGCACGGGCGAGGCCGGGTCGCCCGCGAGCTCGGCGAGCGCGCCGACGAGCTCCTCGCGGCCCGACAGGTCGAGGCCCGCCGCGGGCTCGTCGAGCAGGAGCATCTCCGGGTCGGTCATGAGCGCCCGCGCGATCTGCACGCGCTTGCGCTCGCCCTCGCTCAGCGTCCCGTACTCGCGGTCGGCGAGCTGGGCGACGTCGAACGCCGCGAGCAGGTCGGCCGCGCGACGCTCGTCGAACTCCTCGTAGTCCTCGCGCCAGCGGCCCGTGACGCCGTACGCGGCCGTGAGCACGACGTCGCGCACGACCTCGTGGGGCGGGATCTTGTCCGCGAGCGCCGCCGAGGAGAAGCCGATGCGCGGGCGCAGCTCGAACATGTCGGTGCGCCCGAGCCGCTCCCCCAAGACGTCGGCGGTGCCCGACGTCGGGTGCATGCGCGCGGCGAGGATCTGCAGCAGCGTCGTCTTGCCCGCTCCGTTGGGGCCGAGGACGACCCAGCGCTCGCCCTCCTCGACGTGCCAGTCGACCTTGTCGACGATGTTCTTCCTGCCGCGCCGGACGGTGACGCCCTTCAGGTCGAGAACGGAGCTCATGAGCCCCGACCCTACCGGAGCAGGGCGTCACCTCGAGCGTCTACCCTGACCTCCGTGAGCCCGGACCCGACCGCCCTGCCGCGCAGCGTCGTGCTGGCCCTGTGGCTGCAGGCCGTGGGCGCCTCCCCCGGCGTCGCGGTGCGCAGCGTCCAGGGCGACGACGAGCCGCATGCGGTCGTGGGCCTGGACGGCCCCGACGGGCAGACCGGCCTGCGCGAGCTCGTCACGCGCTGGCTCGGCGGACCGCGCGAGGTCTGCGCGCTGCTGCCGGCCCCGGGCGACCCCTCGGGCGTGCCGGCGGACGCGACGGCGGACGCGACCGACGCGGGCGAGTGCGTGCTCGTCACGACGCCCGAGGGCTCGTGGGCGGCGGTCCCGCGCATCACCGAGTTCGGCAGCGTGCTCGAGCCGGGCCACCTCGTCACGTGGGAGCTGCGCGAGGTCGGCCCCTGGTCGACGCTCGTGGCCGGGGCGGTCGGCTCGCTCGCGGACGCCGAGCGCGAGCTTCGTACAAGCCTGGTCACGGCGACCGAGGCGCTCGACTCGCTCGACGTCGCCCGCTGGCGGGACGACGCGGCCGACGCCATCGAGCGCGTGCGCGCCTCGTCGACGCACGCCTGGCCCGTGCCCGAGCTCGACGGGCGGCGCGCCCGGGTCCTGCAGCTCGCGACGCGGCTGCTCGCGATCGTCGACCTCGCGACGGCCGACGACGGCGGCGCGGTCAACCTGTGGCAGGCCGACCAGCGCTCGACGGCGCTGCGCGAGGTCGAGCGCACGGCCCGCCACGCGCTGAGCGCGGCGACCTACGGCGCGGTGCGCTGACCCGGGTGCCGCGCGCTCAGCCGGCGAGCACGCGGCGGTAGACGTCCATCGTCCGCTCGGCGATCGCGCTCCACGCGAAGTGGTCCTCGGCCCTCCGGCGGCCCGCCGCACCCATCTCGGCCGCGCGCGCCGGGTCGGACACGACGTCGGTGAGCGCCGCCGCGAGGTCGGCGACGAACCGGTCCGGGTCGAGCGGCGTGCCGGTGCCGTCGTCGGCCTGCTCGATCGGGACGAGCCGGCCCGTGACGCCGTCGTCGACGACCTCGGGAATCCCGCCGGTCGCCGTGCCGACCACGGGCAGGCCGACGGCCATGGCCTCGAGGTTGACGATGCCGAGCGGCTCGTAGACCGACGGGCACACGAACACGGTGCACGCCGCGAGGACCGCGACGAGCTCGTCGCGCGGCAGCATCTCCTCGATCCACACGACGCCCGCGTCCCCGCCGCCGCGGCGCGCCCGCAGACCGGCCACGAGCTCGCGGACCTCGGCCATGATCTCGGGCGTGTCCGGGGCGCCGGCGCACAGGACGACCTGGACCTCGGGCGGCAGCTCCGCCGCGGCCCGGACGAGGTACGGCAGGCCCTTCTGCCTCGTGATCCGGCCGACGAACACGACGGCGGGACGCTCCGGGTCGATGCCGCGCTCGCGCACGACGCGCTCGGCCTGCGGGTCGCCCGCCGGCGGGCGGCGCCAGCCCGACAGGTCGATGCCGTTGTGGACGACGTGCACCTTCTCCGGGTCCAGCTCGGGGTAGCAGCGCAGGATGTCGGCACGCATGCCGGCCGAGACCGCGATGATGCCGGCCGCGCCCAGGTAGGCGGTCCGCTCGGCCCACGACGACAGCGCGTACCCGCCGCCGAGCTGCTCGGCCTTCCACGGGCGCAGCGGCTCGAGCGAGTGCGCGGTCACGACGTGCGGGACGCCGTGCAGCAGCCCGCCCAGGTGCCCCGCCATGTTGGCGTACCACGTGTGCGAGTGCACGACGTCGGCACCGGCGACGTCGTCGGCCATCTGCAGGTCGACACCGAGCGTCCCGAGGGCCGGGTTGGCGCCCGCGAGCGAGGGCGGGACGTCGTAGCCGGTGACACCCGCGGCCTCCTCCTCGGGCGAGCGCGGACCGTCGAAGCACCGCACCCGGACGTCGGCGTGCGGGCGCAGCACCGCGGACAGCTCGGCCACGTGGACACCGGCCCCGCCGTACACGTGGGGCGGGTACTCACGGCTCAGCAGGTCGACCCTCAGCGCGTTCACGGGCTCAAGGTAGTCCGATCGGTGTGCTCGCGCGGCACGAACCGTCCCGCGGCCCTATGGTCTGTGCCATGGCGTCCAACCCGAGAGTCCTCGCCATCGTCCTCGCCGGAGGCGAGGGCAAGCGCCTCATGCCCCTGACCGCCCACCGGGCGAAACCGGCCGTGCCGTTCGGCGGCATCTACCGCCTGGTCGACTTCGCCCTGTCGAACATCATCAACTCCGGGTATCTGCGCGTCGTCGTGCTCACCCAGTACAAGTCGCATTCGCTCGACCGGCACATCTCCAAGACGTGGCGGATGTCCCCGCTGCTGGGCAACTACGTCGCCCCCGTGCCGGCGCAGCAGCGCGTCGGCAAGCACTGGTACCTGGGCAGCGCGGACGCCATCTACCAGTGCCTCAACATCATCGACGACGAGCGCCCCGACATCGTGGTCGTGGTCGGCGCCGACCACGTGTACCGCATGGACTTCTCGCAGATGGTCGACGCGCACGTCGAGTCGGGGGCGCGCGCCACGGTCGCGGCGATCCGCCAGCCGATCGCGCTCGCGGACCAGTTCGGCGTCATCGACGTCGACCCGGCCGACCCGGCGCGCATCCGCGAGTTCCTCGAGAAGCCCACCAATCCCGTCGGGCTGCCGGACTCCCCCCAGGAGGTCCTGGCGTCGATGGGCAACTACGTGTTCGACGCCGACGCGCTCGTCGAGGCGGTCACGAAGGACTCGGCCGACCCGGACTCGCGCCACGACATGGGCGGCGACATCATCCCCGCGTTCGTCGCGCAGGGCACCGCGGGCGTGTACGACTTCATCCGCAACGACGTGCCCGGCTCCACCGACCGCGACCGCGACTACTGGCGCGACGTCGGGACGATCGACGCGTACTTCGACGCCAACAAGGACCTCATCGCGGTCCAGCCCGTGTTCAACCTCTACAACGAGGACTGGCCGCTCTACACGGGGTACACGGGCCTGCCCCCGGCCAAGTTCGTGCACGCCGGGCCGGGGCGCCTGGGCCACGCGGCCGACTCGGTCGTCTCACCTGGTGTCCTCGTCTCCGGCGCGACCGTGGCAGGGTCCATCCTGTCCCCGGGCGTGCACCTGCACTCGTGGGCCACCGTGACGGACTCGGTCCTCATGGACGGCGTCCAGGTGCACCGGCACGCCCAGGTCCACCGCGCCATCCTCGACAAGAACGTGGTGGTGAGCTCCCGCGCCGGGATCGGGGTCGACCACGACGAGGACCGGGCACGCGGGTTCACCGTCACCGACTCGGGGATCACCGTCGTCCCGAAGGGCACCGTCGTTGCTTGACCCCCTGTCCGACGTCTCGACGGCAGGCGCCGCCGGCCCGCGCACGAGCGGCCGGCGGCGTCTCGTCGTCAGCGACGTCGACTCCACGTTCATCACCGACGAGGTGATCGAGCTCATCGCCGACCACGCCGGCACGCGCGCCGAGGTCACCGAGGTGACCGAGCGCGCGATGCGCGGCGAGATCGACTTCGCCGCGTCCCTGCGCGAGCGCGTCGCGACGCTCGCGGGCGTGCCCGTCGGCGCGCTCGACGAGGTGCGCTCGCGCGTCCGGCTCACCCCGGGCGCGCGCGAGCTCGTCGCCGAGGTGCAGCGCCGCGGCTGGGAGTTCGGTCTCGTCTCGGGCGGGTTCGCCGAGATCCTCGGCCCGATCGCGGACTCGCTCGGCATCCGGCTGTGGCGCGCCAACCGCCTCGAGGTCGCGGGCGGCGTGCTCACCGGCCGCACCGTCGGTCCGGTCGTCGACCGCGCCTACAAGGAGGTCACGCTCCGCGAGTGGGCGGCGCGCACGGGCCTGGAGCTGCGCGACACCGTCGCGGTCGGCGACGGCGCGAACGACCTCGACATGATCCGGGCGGCCGGCATCGGCATCGCCTTCGCCGCCAAGCCCGTCGTGCGGGCGCAGGCGCCGTTCAGCGTGGACGGCCCGCGCATCGACGCGGTGCTCGACGTCATCGACAGCGTGGACACCACCGTGGGCTGAGGAGGCACCGTTGGCCACCAGCATCGAGCTCAACGCGCTCAACACCATCGACGAGTCCGAGCGGCACGGCAGGCCTCGCGACCTCTTCTGGCCGTGGTTCGCCGCCAACGTCTCGGTGCTGGGCCTCGGGTACGGCTCCTACCTGCTCGGCTTCGCGATCTCGTTCTGGCAGGCCGTCGCGGTGGGGATCGTCGGCATCGTCGTCTCGTTCCTCTTCTGCGGCTTCGTCTCGCTCGCGGGGCGGCGCGGTTCCGCGCCGACGATGGTGCTCAGCCGGGCCGCGTTCGGCGTCGAGGGCAACCGGCTGCCCGCGCTGCTGTCGTGGATCCTCACCGTGGGCTGGGAGACCGTGCTCGTCTCGCTCGCGACGCTCGCCACGGCCACCGTGCTGCGCGAGCTCGGCTGGGGCGGCGGCACCGCCACGCAGGCCGTCACGCTCGCCGTCGTCGCGGCCGTCGTGGTCGCCGCCGGGGTGTTCGGGTTCGGGCTCGTCATGCGGCTCCAGCGGATCATCACGATCCTCACGGCCGTGCTCACGGTGGTCTACGTCGCGCTCGTCGCGCACAACGTCGACTGGGCGGCAGTCATGTCGCTGCCCGCCGGGTCGGCGCCGCAGGTGGTCGGCGGGCTCGTGTTCATGATGACCGGCTTCGGGCTCGGCTGGGTCAACATGGCGGCGGACTACTCGCGCTACCTGCCGCGCTCGTCGTCCGGGCCCGCCGTCGTCGGGTGGACGACGTTCGGCGCCGCGCTGCCGCCCGTGCTGCTCCTGGTCTCGGGGCTCCTGCTCGCGGGCTCGGACCCGACGCTCGACGAGGCGATCGGCCTCGACCCCATCGGGGCCCTGTCGGCGCTGCTGCCGACGTGGTTCCTCGTCCCGTTCACGATCGTCGCGCTCGCAGGGCTCGTCGGCGGCGCGGCGCTCGACATCTACTCGTCCGGCCTGGCGCTGCTCGCGCTCGGCCTGCCCGCCCCGCGCTGGGTCGCCGCGGCGATCGACGGCGCGCTCATGGTCGTCGGCGCGATCTACGTCGTGTTCGTCGCCGAGACCTTCATCGGCCCGTTCCAGGGCTTCCTCATCACGCTCGGCGTGCCGATCGCCGCCTGGTGCGGCGTCCTGCTCGCCGACATCCTCCTGCGCCGCCGCGACTACGCCGAGCCCGAGCTCTACGACCCGCGCGGCCGCTACGGCGCCGTGCGGTGGTCGGCCGTCGCCCTCGTCGTGGGCGGCACGGTGATCGGCTGGGGGCTCGTGACCAACACCTTCGCCGGCTGGCTCGCGTGGCAGGGCTACCTGCTCGGCCCGGTCGGCGGGCGCGAGGGCGACTGGGCGTTCGCCAACCTCGGCGTGCTCGTGGCGCTCACGATCGGGTTCGTCGGCACGCTCGTCACGACGGCGGGCGCCGTCCGCCGCCAGGAGGCCCGGTGAGCCTGGTCGACGACGGCGCGTGGCTCGTCGTCGTCGACATGCAGAACGTCTTCGCGCACCCGCCCAGCCCGTGGGCGTCACCCGACTACCCCACCGCGCTCGCCGGGACGCGGCGGCTCGTCGACGCGTTCGGCGACCGCGTCGTCTTCACGCGGTACGTCGCGCCCGCCGAGCCCGAGGGTGCGTGGCGCGCGTACTTCGCGCTGTGGCCGTTCGCGCTCGTGCCTCCCGACGCCCCGCTGTACGACCTCGTGGACGAGCTCGACCCGGCCGGCCGCCAGGTCGTGACGCGCACGACGTTCGGCAAGTGGGGACCCGAGCTCGACGCCGCGACGCACGGTGCGGCCGACCTCGTGCTCGCCGGCGTCTCGACCGACTGCTGCGTGCTGTCGACCGCGCTCCCGGCCGCCGACGCCGGGCGACGCGTCCACGTCGCGGCCGACGCGTGCGCGGGCGCGTCGCGGGCCGACCACGAGCGTGCGCTCGACGCGATGCGGCTCTACGCGCCGCTCGTGGAGGTCACGACGACGGCGGCGGTCCTCGGCGCGCCCTGAGCTAGGACGGGCGTCCGACGTGGACGAGCCGCGCGGCGCCCTTGCCCCACTCGGACCACGGGTGCTCGGCGCTCTCGAGCACCGAGTACGTCGCGGTCGGGACGCCGACGCGCACCTGGGCGAGCGCGGCGTCGTCCGAGCCCGGGCCGGCGAGGTACGCCGCGGTCGCGGCCATGGTGGGCTCGTGGCCCAGGACGAGCACGGTGCCGACGTCGGGGTCGACCGCGCGCACGAGGTCGAGCACGTCGCCGACGCTCGCCTCGTACAGCTCGTCGCGCACCTCGACGACGGCGTCGACGCCGTCGAGGTGCGCGCGGGCGAGGTCCCACGTCTGGCGGGTGCGCAGCGCGGACGACACGAGCGCGAGGTCGGGCACGAGCCCGGCGGCGGTGAGCGCCATCCCGACGCCTGACGCCTGCCGGCGCCCCTTGAGCGCGAGCGGCCGCTCGGCGTCCGTCCCGGTGTCGCGGACGGGCTCCGCCTTGGCGTGGCGCAGCAGCACGAGCCGGCGCACGGCCGTCGTCGCGTGGTCCTCGTGCTTCGCCGCGTTCATGCGCCCCGTCTCAGTCGTGCCGTCGGTTCACTGCCCCATCGCGTGCACTCCGCCGTCGACGTGGACGATCTCGCCCGTCGTCGCCGGGAACCAGTCCGAGAGGAGTGCCGCGACAGCGCGAGCGGCGGGTTCCGGGTTCGACTGGTCCCAGCCGAGCGGCGCCCGCTGCGGCCAGGCGTCCTCCATGGTCGCGAAGCCCGGGATCGACTTCGCGGCCGTGGTGCGCAGAGGCCCGGCGGAGACGAGGTTACACCGGATGCCCTCGGGCCCGAGGTCACGGGCCAGATACCGGTTCGTCGCCTCGAACGCGGCCTTGGCCACGCCCATCCAGTCGTAGACGGGCCACGCGTAGCGCGCGTCGAACGTGAGACCGACGAGCGAGCCGCCCGACGTCATGAGCGGCTTGGCCGCGACGGCGAGGGACTTGAGCGAGAAGGCGGAGATCTCGATCGCGGTCGCGACGTCGGGCCACTCGCCCGAGAGGAAGTTGCCGCCCATGACCGACTGCGGCGCGAAACCGATGGAGTGCACGACGCCGTCGAGCCCGTCCACGTGCTCGCGCACGCGGTCGGCCAGGGCGGCGAGGTCCTCGCCGCTCGTGACGTCGAGCTCGACCACGGGGGCCTCGGTGGGCAGGCGGCGCGAGAACGCCTGCGTGAGCTTCATCTGCCGGCCGAAGGACGACAGGACCACCTCGGCGCCCTCCTGCTGTGCGAGGCGCGCGGTGTGGAACGCGATCGAGCTGTCCGTGAGGACGCCCGTGATGAGCAGCTTCTTGCCCTCGAGGAGACCCATGGTGACCTTTCGTGGTGTGGGGGGAGCGTAACGGATCAGTGGCCCATGCCCAGGCCGCCGTCGACCGGCAGCACGGCGCCGCTGACGTACGCGGCGGCGTCGGAGGCGAGGAACTCGACGACGCCGGCGACCTCGTCCGCGGTCGCGAACCGGCCCGCGGGGATCGACGCCTTGTACTCGGCCTGCGTCTTCTCGGGCAGCGCCGCGGTCATGTCGGTCTCGACGAAGCCGGGCGCGACGACGTTGGCGGTGATGCCGCGCGCGCCGAGCTCGCGGGTGATGGACCGGGCCATGCCGACGAGCGCGGCCTTGGACGACGAGTAGTTGACCTGACCCGGGCCGCCGTAGAGGCCGACGACCGAGCCGACGAGCACGATGCGGCCCTTGCGCGCGCGGATCATGCCCTTCGACGCGCGGCGCACGCAGCGGAACGTGCCGGTGAGGTTGACGTCGAGGACCGTGGTGAACTCCTCGTCGCTCATGCGCATGAGGAGCTGGTCGCGGGTGACGCCGGCGTTGGCCACGAGCACCTCGACCGGGCCGAGCGTGCTCTCGATCTGCGTGAACGCGGCGTCGACGGCCGCGGTGTCGGTGACGTCGGCCACGAAGCCGTGCACGCCGTCGGGCAGCTCGCCGCCGCGGTAGAGGGTCGCGACGGTGTCGCCGGCGGCGACGAACCGCTCGGCGATCGAGCGGCCGATGCCGCGCGCTGCTCCGGTCACGACGACGACGCGACCCCTCGTCGCGGGCTCGGTCGGGCTCGTGGTGCTCACCGCGGTTCCTCCTCGGTCGGTCGGACGGGTCCCGCGCCGCGCAGGGCCCCCGGTGACGCTACCCCGCCCCCGACGGCGCGAGCGCGCGCGGCGCGGCACAGCCCGCCGGGCGAGTTTGTCGGATTCCTACAAGACCGGTGGGTGCCCCCAGGACTCGTAGACTGGCTGGATGAGGCCCGCCGAGCCCGTCCACTCGATCACCAGCGCGCCGGAGCCGCTCGCGGACGACCAGTCCCGCCGCATGACCCGGTACCTGGTGCAGATGGGCATCCGCGTCGTCTGCTTCCTCGGCGCGATCTTCCTCGCCGACGGCTGGCTGCGCTGGGTGCTCGTGGTCGGCGCCGTCGTGCTCCCGTACTCGGCCGTGCTGTTCGCGAACGCGGGCCGCGACCGCGTGTCGTACGACACGTCGCCGGTCACGCCGACCGCGCACGCGCAGCTCCCGGCGCCGACCGGGCCGGTCCCGGGGCCGACCACGGAGCCGGGCGCCGGGCGCGTCGTCGAGCACCAGGACGAGGCCCACGACGACGACCCGGGCGACCGCCCGGGAGACGACCAGGAGACGAGATGATCGACCTGCTGTCCGGCGGCGCGGACCGCGTCGCCGGCGACCTCGTGTGCTCGGCGAAGGGCTGCGGCGAGCCGGCGGTCTGGGGCCTGCTGTGGAACAACCCCCGCCTGCACACGCCCGAGCGGCGCAAGGTGTGGCTCGCGTGCGACGCGCACCGCGAGCACCTCGAGCAGTTCCTCGGCGCGCGCTCGTTCTGGAAGCAGACCGTCCCGGTCGACGAGCTGGAGACCGCGTGACGGCCCCGGCACCCGAGGCCCGCGTCCCGCGCACGCGACGGCAGTGGTTCACGCTCGGCGTCGCCGCGGTCCTGCTCGCCGTCCTGTGCCTCGTCGCCGCGCGCTGGCAGTGGCACCGGTACACCGACCGCGAGGCGCAGATCGACCTCGTGGAGTCCAACTACTCGGCCGAGCCCGTCCCGGTCGCCGACCTGCTCGACGGTCCCGGCGCTGTCCTCGACCCCGCCGACGTCTGGCGGCCCGTGGAGCTCGAGGGCCGGTACGTCGAGGACGGCACGGTGCTGCTGCGCAACCGGCCCGTGCACGGCACGCCCGGCTTCCACGTGCTCGTGCCGTTCGAGGCCGAGCTGCCGGGCGGCGACGAGATCGTGCTCGTGGTGGACCGTGGCTTCGTGCCGCTCGGGCAGGACGCGAGCGCGCCGTCGACCGTCCCGGCACCGCCCGACGGCGAGGTGCGCGCCGTCGTGACGATGCGCGCGGACGAGCCGGCGTCGGGCCGGGGTGCGCCCGACGGGCAGGTCCAGGCGATCAACACCGCGCAGGTCCTGGCCGCGGCACCCGGCGGGGCGGACTGGGCGCAGGGCCGCATGGTCGGCGCGTACGGGCAGCTGCGCAGCGAGGACCCCGCGCCGGCCGTCTCCCCCGGCGCCCTGCCGCCGCCCGACACGGACCCTGGCTCGCACCTGAGCTACGCGTTCCAGTGGGTCGTGTTCGCGCTCGGCGCGGTCGCCGGGTACGTGCTGCTGTGGCGGCGCGAGACCCGTCCCGTGACGGTCACGGCGGGCGAGCTGCTCGAGGAGTCCGACCTCCAGCCGCGCCGCCCGGCGCGCCCGCGTCGCACCTCCGACGAGGACTACGAGGACGCGCTGCTCGACGGCGCCGGTCAGGCGAGGGACACGAGCTCGGCGTAGTCGTCGGACCAGAGGTCCTCGTCGCCGTCGGGCAGGAGCAGCACGCGCTCGGGCTCGAGCGCGTCGACCGCGCCGTCGTCGTGCGTGACCATGACGACCGCGCCCTCGTACGTCTTGAGCGCGCCGAGGATCTCGGCGCGCGACGCCGGGTCGAGGTTGTTGGTCGGCTCGTCGAGCAGCAGCACGTTCGCGCTCGACACGACGAGCGTCGCGAGCGCCAGGCGCGTCTTCTCGCCGCCCGACAGCACGTGCGCGGGCTTGTCGGCGTCGTCGCCGCTGAACAGGAACGACCCGAGGACCGAGCGCACCTGGGTGTCGGTGAGGTCGGGCGCGGCGTGGCGCAGGTTCTCCACGACGGTCGCGTCCATGTCGAGCGTGTCGTGCTCCTGGGCGTAGTACCCGAGCTTGAGCCCGTGCCCGGGCACGACCTCGCCCGTGTCGGGCTGCTCGACGCCGGCGAGGATGCGCAGCAGCGTCGTCTTGCCCGCGCCGTTGAGCCCGAGGACGACGACGCGCGAGCCGCGGTCGATCGCCAGGTCGACGCCCGCGAAGACCTCCTGCGAGCCGTAGCTCTTCGACAGCTCGCGCGCGGTGATCGGGGTGCGGCCGCACGGGGCCGGCGTCGGGAACCGCAGCTTCGCCACGCGGTCCTGGACCCGCTCCCCCTCGACGCCCGACAGCATGCGCTCGGCGCGCTTCATCATGTTCTGGGCCGCCGTGGCCTTCGTCGCCTTGGCGCGCATCTTCTCGGCCTGCGCGAGGAGCGCGCCCGCCTTCTTCTCGGCGTTGGCGCGCTCGCGCCGGCGACGGCGCTCGTCGGTCTCGCGCTGCTCGAGGTAGGCGTCCCAGCCCAGGTTGTACTGGTCGAGCTCGCCGCGGTTGGCGTCCAGGTGGAAGACCTTGTTCACCGTCGCGCGCAGGAGCTCGACGTCGTGGCTGATGACGACGAAGCCGCCGTTGTACGACCGCAGGTAGTCGCGCAGCCACAGGATGGAGTCGGCGTCGAGGTGGTTCGTCGGCTCGTCGAGCAGCAGGGTCTCGACGCCGGAGAAGAGGATCCGCGCGAGCTCGATGCGACGGCGCTGGCCGCCCGAGAGCGTGCCGAGCGGCTGGGCGAGCACGCGCTCGTCCAGGCCGAGGTTGCTCGTGATGCGGTGCGCCTCGGACTCGGCCGCGTAGCCGCCCGCGGCGAGGAAGCGCGCCTCGAGCTTGGGATACCGCTCGAGCGCGGCGGCCTGCGTGTCCGGGTCCGCGGACGCCATCGCACCCTCGGTCTCGCGCATCTGCCTCACGATGCGGTCGAGCCCCCGGGCGCCGAGCACGCGGTCCATCGCGACGACGTCCAGGTCGCCCGTGCGCGGGTCCTGCGGGAGGTAGCCCACCTCGCCGCCGCGGGTGATCCGCCCGCCCGTGGGCTGCGTCTCCCCCGCGAGCGTCCTGGTCAGCGTCGTCTTGCCCGCGCCGTTGCGGCCGACGAGGCCGATGCGGTCGCCGGCGGAGATGCGGAACGTCGCGCCGTGGAGCAGGACACGGGCGCCGACGCGCAGCTCGACGTCGTGTGCGGTGATCACAGGGGTGCTTCCTCAGGTGGG